>CBEVRB010000214.1:0-1508 GCA_965552155.1 uncultured bacterium | reverse complement strand
CAAACGACTTTTTACGCACTACCTATCTATCGGAAACCCCTGGGGATGTCAAGGTTGACAGAAGGAGATGCTGATAATATCATGTCTTTTGAGAAAGCCCTCGAGGGGGGCTTTTCTTATATCGCCTGGAGGAGAAAGGAGATGGGACTCGATGAGGTGACGATTTCTCAGGCGATCCTGGACCGCTTCTGGCAGAAGCTGAGGGGCAACCTTTCGGTAGACGTGGCGATAGTGGGGGCAGGGCCTGCGGGTCTTGTAGCTGCTTACGCCCTCGCCAAGAAGGGGTTCAAGACGGCGGTATTTGAGCGCCGGGCGAGCGTGGGAGGCGGCATCTGGGGAGGGGGGATGATGTTCAACGAGATTGTGGTCCAGGAGGAGGGGAAGGGGGTACTGGACGAGGTGGGGGTGAGGACCGTCCCTTATAAGGAGGGGTACTATACGGCCGATGCGGTGGAGACCGCCTCGGTCCTCTGCTCTGAGGCCCTGAGGGCCGGGGCCACGGTCTTCAACCTGGTGAGCGTGGAGGACGTGATGGTGAGGGAAGGGAGGGTGGTGGGATTGGTGATAAACTGGACGGCAGTCCAGATGGCCGGGCTTCACGTCGACCCTTTGGCCGTTCGCTCCCGTTACGTGATAGACGCTACCGGACACGATGCGGAGGTAGTGAGGGTGATAGAGCGGAAGGGAGAGAAGCTCCTCACCCCTACGGGGAAGATCATGGGCGAGAGGTCCCTCTGGTCCGAGGTGGCGGAGGAGATGACCCTGCAGAACACCAAGGAGGTTTACCCAGGGGTCTTCGTGGCGGGGATGTGCGCCAATGCGACTTTCGGTTCCTTCAGGATGGGACCCATATTTGGGGGGATGTTGCTCTCGGGGAAGAGGGCTGCGGAGCTCATCTCTGAGCGTCTGAGATCTGAAGGATGAGGAGACCGGTAGTCCTGACCGTTGCGGGATCGGATTCGGGGGGCGGTGCAGGGGTTCAGGCCGATCTCAAAACGATCACCCTTGCCGGGGCCTTTGCCGCTTCGGTGATCACCGCCATCACCGTCCAGAATACCCAGGGGGTGGAAGGGGTCGAATCCCTCCCCCTCGCGGTGGTCAAGGGGCAGCTCGAGGCGGTCCTCTCAGACATGGACGTAAGGGTGGTAAAGACCGGGATGCTCTGGAACGAGGGGGTAATAGAGGTCCTGGCCGACGCAATACAGCGTTACGGGATCAGAGATGTGGTTGTGGACCCGGTAATGGTGGCCAAGGGCGGGGAGAGGCTTCTCGAGAAGAAGGCCCAGGAGGCCCTCATCGCGAAGCTCTTTCCCCTGGCCTCATTGGTCACCCCCAATATCCCCGAGGCAGAGGTCCTCTCGGGGATGCGGATAGAAGGAGAGGAGGAGATGCTTGAGGCCTCAAGGAGGATAAGGGCCCTGGGGCCAAAGGCGGTCCTGATAAAGGGCGGACACCTGGAGGGAGAGCCGGTGGACCTCCTCTACGACGGGGAGCCCCACTTCTTCCGC
>CBEVRB010000213.1:0-1527 GCA_965552155.1 uncultured bacterium | reverse complement strand
CCTGGATGAGAGATGGGCCTTCAGGCCCGAGAGGGTCTCAGAACTTACGGGCTTGTCCTTGGGGGTCCCCATCTCCCCCCAGGCGGTGGTCACCCTCCTCCTTCACCCCCGAGGGATCACAAAGGGAAGGCCCCCTCAGGCAAGGGTCCTTCACTTCATAAACAAGGTCGAGACAGGGGAAGATCTCAGGAGGGCTGAGGAGATAGCAAGGGGACTCTCCACAGGGGACAAGGGGGTGGTATTGGGCAGGATATTCTTTCACAGGGCGGTCATAAGGGTGGTATCCCCGGCCACCTTGCCTTAACGCAGAAGGGCCTTATCTTTTATTAAAAAGCCCTTGTCCTCTTTTCAGTCCTGATCCAGAAGAAAACCAAGAGGAGGTGATGGAGATGAGGATTGCCCAGGTCTCCCCTCTCTACGAGAGCGTACCTCCCAAGTTTTACGGTGGCACCGAGAGGATCGTCTCATATCTGACGGAGGAACTGGTCAGGATGGGACATGACGTGGTCCTCTTTGCGAGCGGCGATTCAAAGACACAGGCCCGTCTCATCTCTCCCTGTGAGAGGTCCTTGAGGATGGACCGGGAATGCACGGACAGGCTCTGCCATCATGTCCTCATGGTCGAGGAGGTATTCAAGAGGGCTCCCTATTTCGATATCATCCACTTTCACATAGACTACATCCATTTCCCCTTGGTGAGGAGGCAGAACATGCCCACGGTGACCACCCTGCACGGAAGGCTGGACCTCAAAGAATTTGTCCCCCTCTATCGGGAGTTCAGGGATATCCCGGTGATCTCCATCTCCGATGCCCAGAGGGAACCCCTCCCCTGGCTCAACTGGCAGGGGACCGTCTATCATGGGCTGCCCGAGGACCTTTACCGTCCCCACCCGGAGAGGGGTAAGTACCTCGTCTTCTTGGGGAGGATTTCGCCGGAGAAGCGACCCGACAGGGCGATAAGGATCGCTGAGGAGGTGGGGATGGAGCTGAAGATAGCGGCGAAGGTGGACGCCGCCGATAAGGAGTACTTCGAGGAGAAGATAAGGCCCCTCCTGAAGAGCCGGTATGTGGATTTCATCGGGGAGATAGGCGAAAAGGAGAAGGAGGAGCTTCTTGGGGGTGCCCATGCCCTCCTCTTCCTCATCGACTGGCCAGAGCCCTTCGGCCTGGTGATGATCGAGGCCCTCGCCTGCGGCACGCCGGTGATCGCCTGGAGGTGTGGTTCGGTCCCCGAGGTGATAGAGGACGGAAGGACGGGGTTCATCGTCCAGAGCATGGAGGAGGCGGCTCAGGCGGTGGAAAGGGTGTTGGAGATAGACCGCTTGGAGTGCCGGAAGGCCTTCGAGGAGAGATTCACCTCCAGGAGGATGGCCGAGGACTACTTGAGGATATACGAGAGGTTGCTCGCCGAGAGGGAGCCATTGCTCAAGGCGGTTTAAATGGAGAGGGAACTCGTTCGCATAAAGGACTGGTCCATGTATAATTATAATGCCATCCTGTTATAGGTGACCAAAAATATTCAACTTT
>CBEVRB010000212.1:0-1537 GCA_965552155.1 uncultured bacterium | reverse complement strand
CCATCTCAGCTCAACCTCTTCTGATAGTAACGGCTGGTGATGACCCTGCTCATCTCCATCGGGGTCACCACCACCCCCCCTGGCCTTCCGTAAAAGGAGACCTCCCCTCGACCTTCCAGGGCCAACTTTACATCTTCCACCATCTGTCCGGCATTCAGCTCGAAGACCAGGAAGTAGCTGATCCTCTTAGAAAGTTCCCTCAGTTCCTTTGCGGGGAAGGGCCACAGGGTTACGGGGCGGAAGAGTCCCACCTTCAATCCCTGCTCCCTCACCCTCTTTACCGCCCCCTTGGCGATCCTCGCCGCGGTTCCAAAGGATACCACCGCCATTTTGGCGTCTTCGATCCAAAAGGTCTCGTACCTCACCTCGTGAGAGGCGATGATGTCGTGCTTTCGAGCAAGCTTCCAGTTGTGCTCCTCCTCGGTGGGCGGGTCGAGCAGGAGGGATTTTATTACCCGGGAAGGCCTCCCCTCGGCCCCTCGTAGGGTCCAATCTTTGGGGGGAAGGTCAGAGAGGGGGATGAAATCCGGGAACTCCACGGGCTCCATCATCTGACCCAACATCCCATCCCCAAGGATCAGGGTGGGTATTCGATACCTGTCCGCGAGGTCGAAGGCCAAAATCGTCAGGTTCACGATTTCCTGAACGGAGCTCGGGGCAAGGACGATGGTCCTGTAATCGCCATGACCCCCTCCGCGGGTGGCCTGAAAGTAGTCGGACTGGGCAGGGGCGATGTTCCCCAGGCCGGGTCCCCCACGGGTCATGTTCACAATCACCGCGGGAAGTTCCATGCCACAGAGATAGGAAATTCCTTCCTGCTTCAGGCTTATACCGGGGCTGGAAGAGGAGGTCATCACCCTTGCTCCAGCCATGCTCGCCCCTATCACCATGTTGATGGCCGCCAGTTCGCTTTCGGCCTGCAAGAAGATCCCCCCTAACTCATCTAAGCGTTTGGCCATGTATTCGGTCAACTCGTTCTGAGGGGTTATCGGGTAGCCGAAATAGCACCGACAGCCAGCCCTGACCGCTGCCTCCCCAAGGGCGTGATTCCCGCTCATCAAGACCTTCTTACCCACGATAGACCTCTATGGCCACCTCTGGACAGACTATCCCGCAGAGGGTGCATCCGGTGCACCCCTCAGGATTTCCCTCCCCACCCTTGAACTCCGCCGGGAAATAACCCCTTATGTTCAACTTGTCGGAGAAATCGATTAACTGATGAGGGCACACCTCCACACAGAGCCCACATCCTTTACAGAGGGATTGATCTATGACGATATAGCCCCTCTTCATCCTCGTGAAAGTGGAACTATGCCAAAACACCCGCCAAAGGTCAAGCAGAGAGGCCCTAAGAAGGGGTAAATGGGGCTGCTCCGGAAGACTTCAATTTATCTTTTCTGGTGGGAAGAAGGAAATTTTACCTACTGGCGATCAGCTCCTCGGCCCTTTCGGCCATGCTCGGGTACAGCTCTGGGGGCCTTGCCCCTTCCCAGCCTCTTGGCCACCAGACTGCTTGTCTTTAGCAAGGTTCAGCAAT
>CBEVRB010000211.1:0-1562 GCA_965552155.1 uncultured bacterium | reverse complement strand
AGCGAATCGCCCTGTCGGCCTGGTTGGGATCAGCGGGAACGATCACCTTAAAGCCAAACAGATTGCGCATCACCCCCAGGTAGTCTATGCAGTGATGGGTCTTGCCATCCTGTCCCACATCGAGGCCTGTGTGAGTGCACACGAGCTTCAGGTTGGTCTCGTTCATGTCGTTGAGCCTCTGCTGGTTATAGACCTCGTCTATCCCGAATACGCCGAAATCGGCGAAGAAGGTTAAGACCCCCTCGCGGGACAGGGCCCCAGCGATGGTGGCTGTGTTGTGCTCCTGGATCCCCCCTTCGAAGAAGTAATTGGGGAATCGCTTGCCGAACTCCTCCACCCGTACGGAGGAGGCGAGGTCGCAGTCGAAGGCAACCACGGGAACCCCTCGCTCGATGTTCCTTGTGGCCAGATCGACCAGGGCCTTGCTGAAGGCAGCCCTATTGCCCACCTTCTCCCCGGCCTCGTAGGTGAGGGGAACCCCTCCATCCACCCTCGGGACCTCGGGAAGGGGACGGGGGGGGATGGAGCCGAAGACCTCCTCCTTTCGCATCTTGGCATACTCCTGAAGGTCATCCTCCAGCCCCAGCTCCTCGATCGCCTTCCGGTATTCCTCCTCGGTGAGAGCCCGGCCGTGATACTCCCTCTCGTCTTCCATAAAGCTTATCCCCTTCCCCATCACCGTGTGGGCGAGGATGGCGACAGGACGGTCTTTCTGGAGTGCCTCCCTTATCGCCTGATAGATCTCCTGGAAGTCGTGGCCATCTATCTCCATCACGTCCCAGCCGTCGACCAGATAGCCCTCTTTTATTCTTGAGGGCATCACTTCCTCTATCCTGCCGCTTATCTGGATGTGGTTGTAATCGATGATGACGGTGAGGTCCCTGAGCCCGTACTTTACGGCGAAGCGCCGGGCCTCAGCCACCTGTCCCTTCGTCTGCTCCCCGTCGCTCATGACCACGAAGGTCCGGTACCCCAGCCCCTTGAGCCTCGCTGCCAAGGCGAAGCCACAGCCCGCAGAAAGCCCCTGGCCCAGATTGCCTGTGTCCCACTCGACCCCGGGCACCTTCTTGACCACATGCCCTTCAAAGGGGCTCCCTGCCAGGCGGAAGGTGGCCACCGCTGCCCTTGGATCGAAGAACCCCACTCTTCCCAAGGCGGCATAAACCCCTGGAGAGATATGGCCATGGCTTATCACAATCCTGTCCCGTTCAGGCCAAAGGGGATTCTGGGGGTCGATCCGTGCCTTGCTGTAAAGGAGAAGCAGGATGTTCAGGGAGGAAAGGGCCCCTCCGGGATGCCCGGAGCCCGCAAGGGTGGTCATCTTGATGATATCCCCCCTCGCCAGCCGGGCCAACCCCTCTAACTCTTCGATCTCTTCCCTACTCAACCGCTCCTTCTCAAAACCCCTCTCGATGACCATATCTGACCCCCTGCTCTTTTGTGCCTCAGGCCCTGTCTCTATATACACTTTCTGCCAAAAAAGACAAGGGGAGATAGGAACATCCTTTCTGTCCTGGTTCAGAGAGATGTGGGACAGTGAGGGAGGGGGTAAAATAGGGGGC
>CBEVRB010000210.1:0-1566 GCA_965552155.1 uncultured bacterium | reverse complement strand
GCCGCCTTCCTGGGGATGACGATCCCCCTGACCATAGGGGCCTTCTTCACCGTGAGAAGGATCACCCTGGCGTTTTTGTTGCTCATAGCCGTCTCCCTTCAAATACTTGCCCTCTTTCTCACCCGTTCCTTCAGCGGATGGCTCTCTTTTCTTCTTGCTGGAACCTTTGTCTTCTCAATCTGCATGGTGATAAAGGAGAGGGTGAGCGTCCGGCGACTGGCAGGGATATGGGTCATGGCCCTGACGGCCATTGGCCTGATATTCTTCCTCCTCACCCTCCTTCGCCCCGACAACCCCTTCTCCGCCAAGAACAACCCCCTGCTCCTCCGCCTCCTCAACTGGAAGGTCGCCCTGAGGATGATCTGGGAGAGTCCCTTTTGGGGCAGGGGGCTTGCCACCTTCGGTCTCTTCTATCCGCAGTATCAGGAGGCAGGGGGGAATGTGGTTCATCATGCTCACAATTCTTACCTGCAACTGGGAACGGAGACGGGAGTTCTGGGAGCGGGGGCTTTCATCTGGTTCGCCCTCTGGTGGGTAAGGGGGATGGTGCAGGCGCTAAGAAGAGATGGAGGGCAAAACGTTCCCCTCATTATAGCCGTGCTTGTGGCAGGGGTCGCCTTCTTCATCCACACCGCGCTCGATTTTGCCTTCTATGAACCGGGGTGTGGCCTTGTGGCCTTTGCCATCCTGGGCCTGGGAGTCCCCTATATGAGGAGAGGGGAGCGTTTCCTCGGGGTAAAGGAGGGCTGGAGATCACCCCTCGCTCTCGGCGGACTTGCGGTTTCCCTTGCCCTCTGCATCATCTTTATCCTCCCCTTCTACGGGAGGCTGTACTATCAACGGGCTGAGCTCAAACTGCAGGGTCGGGTCACCATCCCTGCCTCAGGGGTTTCGGATCTTTACCGGGCGATAAGGTTCGATCCCCGCTCAAGCGAATATCATCACGCCCTTGGGGTTGCCCTTTTCAGGCATCTCGGCCGGAAGGAGGAAGGGATCGCAGAGGTGAAGAAGGCCATCTCCCTCAGCCCCCTTCATCACCACTATCATTTTGACCTGGGGATGATGTATCTGATTATGGGGGAAAGGGAGAAGGGAGAAGGGGCCATACGGAGGGCTCAAAAGCTCTGTCCCTTCTGTGAGGATTACAGAAAGGTGCTGCAGAGGCTCAGGAGGAGATGAGGGGAGATAAAGTCCATATCTCAGTGGTCATACCCGTTTATAACGAGCGGGGTAACCTTTCCCCCCTCTATGAGAGGCTGTGTGAGGCCCTCAATGGTCTCGGGAAGAGCTGGGAGGTGATCTTTGTGGACGATGGCAGCACCGATGGAAGCCCTGAGGCCTTAAAGGAGATAGCCTCTAAGGACAGGAGGGTTAAGCTCGTTCTGCTTCGGCGCAACTTCGGCCAGACGGCGGCCATCGCCGCAGGCCTTGAGCACGCCTCAGGCCGCGTCATCGTCACGATGGATGCGGACCTCCAGAACGACCCTGCCGATATACCCAGGTTGCTGGAGAAACTGGAGGAGGGCTACGACGTGGTGAGCGGCTGGAGGAAGGAGCGTAAGGAGC
>CBEVRB010000209.1:0-1603 GCA_965552155.1 uncultured bacterium | reverse complement strand
GGGGGAAATTGAGATCAAAGTTCCCCTATAGTTCCCCCAAGCGAAGGCAAGAAAGTAGGGCTTAAGATGTCCTCCTTAAGCCCTGAAAAATTTCCTTTTTTCTGGTAGCGGGGGCTGGATTTGAACCAGCGACCTCCGGGTTATGAGCCCGACGAGCTACCTGACTGCTCCACCCCGCGGTCAGTTTAAATATTAACCCTTTTTGTGTCACCTGTCAAGATAAGCACCTATCGGGGAAGATCAAGGATTATCTTGACAAATGCCGCTCAGACGTAACAAAATTGATGCAGATTTTAACATTTCCTTTGCGAACCGAGAAGGGGAAGGAGGCTAAGATGGAGGAGAGGAAGGAGAATAAAGAGACCAAAGAGTTGGAGGAAAAGGTCAAGCTCCAGCCCAAAACCGTCTGGGACCGTTACGATGAGGGGCAGAAGGAGGCCGCCCTTTCCTTCTGTGAAGGATATAAGGGGTTTCTCGATAGGGCGAAGACCGAAAGGGAGGCTGTAGAGGAGATAAAAAGATCGGCCTCTGAGGCCGGGTTTGCGGAGATTGGGCCGGGGGCCGAAGGAAAGAGATTTTACGCCATAAACAAGGAGAAGGCGATTGCCCTGGTTACCTTCGGTAAAAGGCCTCCAGAGGAAGGGCTTAGGATCATTGTCTCTCACATAGACTCTCCACGCCTCGATCTGAAACAGAATCCTCTCTATGAAGACCTTGACATGGTCTTTTTGCGCACCCATTACTACGGGGGCATAAAGAAATACCACTGGGTGGCCCAGCCCTTGGCGCTTCATGGGGTAATTGTGCGCACCGATGGCCAGAAGGTCTTCGTACGAATCGGGGAGGAGGAAGGGGATCCGGTCTTCACCATCTGCGATCTGCTCCCCCATCTGGCGAGAAAGGCCCAGGAGGAGAAGAAGCTGAAGGAGGCGATTGAGGCAGAGAAGCTCACGGCCCTTGCTGGCCACATCCCCTATCCTGACCCTGAGGCAAAGGAGCGGGTAAAGCTTCAGGTCCTCAAACTCCTTCACGAAAAATACGGAATAGTGGAGGAGGACCTTCTCAGCTCAGAACTGGAGCTTGTTCCGGCAACCAGGGCCAGGGATGTGGGCTTTGACCGGGCGATGATCGCCTCCTATGGTCAGGACGACAGGGTCTGTGCCTACTGCTCCCTTCGGGCGATCCAGGAGGTGGCCTCCCCGGAGTATACCGCCTGTGCCTTCTTCCTCGACAAGGAGGAGATAGGTAGTGAAGGAGCGACCGGTGCCAAATCCCGTTTTATCGAGCTCTTCGTGATGGAGCTCCTGAGGCTTCAGGGCAAGGAGCCGACCTCCTCCCTCCTGAAAGAAGTCCTTTACCGCTCCAAGGCCCTTTCGGCCGATGTCACAGCAGGGGTTGACCCCAACTACAAGGATGTCCACGAATTGCAGAACAACGCCAAGATGGGCTATGGCGTTTGTTTGAGCAAGTTCACGGGGGCAGGCGGAAAATATTACTCCAGCGACGCAAGCGCTGAATACATAGGGGAGATCCGGGATCTCTTCAACCGAAAGGGGATCGCCTGGCAGATGGCGGAGCTGGGGAAGGTGGATGAAGGGGGAGG
>CBEVRB010000208.1:0-1701 GCA_965552155.1 uncultured bacterium | reverse complement strand
GGTACTGGAGGGAATCCCCCTGGAGAATCGGGACCGAACGTTCACATATCCTCTTGGCCAGGCGGCAGAAGCAGATGCTCGCCTTTGAGGAGGGATAGAGCTCCATCAGGACCCTCTTCGCCCTCACCGCCTTGGTTACGTTACGGTCATTGAAGATGTAACCCAGGTATTCCAAGCTCACCCCGAGGAAGCGGCTGGTCACCATATCGAACCTCTCGAAGATCCTGTCCGCCTCCTGCCCATCCGAGACGTTGTTGACCAGGAGCTGAAAACGCCTCTTGGCGTCGTATCTCGAGAGGACCTTTATCAGGGCATAGGCATCCACCAGGGAGCTCGGCTCCGGGGATACCACCACGATGATCTGGGAGGCCGCCAGGTTGAAGAAGATCACGTTGGAGGATATCCCCGGGGCGGTGTCAATAAGGAGGATGTCGGCCCCCTGGGTGAGGGTCTCGAACTGGGAGATGAGTCCCCTCCTCTGATCCACGCTCAGGGAGGTGAGCTCCTCCACCCCTGAGGAGGCGGGGATGATCTTGACCCCTCCAGGTCCCTCCACCAGTATCTCCTCTATCCTCTTCTCCCCGTAGATCACGTGTTCCAGGTTATACTTGGGGCTCAACCCCAGGAGCACGTCTATGTTCCCCAGCCCCAGGTCGGCGTCGAAGATCATCACCCGCTGGCCCATCCCGGAGAGGGCATAGGCCACGTTGGCGACTATGTTGGTCTTGCCCACCCCTCCCTTTCCACTGGTTATGGCGATCGTCCTCACCTCATCCCTCCCCGTAGGAAATCCTTAGGATCAGGTCTACCAGGCGGATCTTCGTGGCCTTCTCTATGTCGTTGGGTACCCTCTGCCCGGTGGCAAAATAGGAGAGGGGGAGGCGGAAGTAAATTGTCTGATTGAAGATCACCCCGAAGGTGGCGCTCTCGTCGAGCTTGCAGAAGAGCAGCCTGTTGACCGAGAGGGCCATAAACCGGTAGATGGTTCGCCTCAGCTCGTCGTCTCGGGTGGTGGCGTTTAGCACCAGGTGGATCTCTATGGGAAACTCCACGGGCAGGAGCTCCTTCAGCTCGTTCACCCAGCCGTTGGCGTGCTGGTTCCTCCCGGCGGTGTCCACGATCACCGCGTCCTTTTTCCTGTGCTTGGCGATGGCCCTCAAGAGCTCCTTCTTGTTCATCACCACCTCCACCGGCACCCCGATCGCCCTGGCATAGGAGGTCATCTGCTCCACCGCCCCTATCCTCTCCACGTCCGAGGTGATGAGGGCCACGCTCCTGCCTCCCCGTAAGGCCTCCAGGGCGGCGAGCTTCACGCTGGTGGTGGTCTTACCCACGCCCGTGGGGCCGACCATCGCGATCACCCGGGGCTTGAACCCGCTGATCACCGCCGGCGAGGGCCTGGGGATCATCTTCATCATCTGCTCCGCCAGAAAGAGCCTGGCCCACCTCTCCTCCCGCAGGTGCTGGGGCTGAAGGCTCGCCCTCAGGTTCTTTATCAGCCTCTTGGCCAGACCCTCCTCCACCCCCTGGGCGAGCAGCTCGTGATAGAGGGTGAAGAGGGGCCCTTTCAGCGACATCCCGAAGGTGTCCCTGCTGTTACAGGCCACCACCTCCACCATCTCCCGTCCGAGCAGGCCGAAGATGTCTCGTTTTCTCCTCGATTTGCGGGTGGAGAAGATCAGGGTGTCGCTCCCCAGCTCC
>CBEVRB010000207.1:0-1776 GCA_965552155.1 uncultured bacterium | reverse complement strand
TAGGGTAACGGTATTGGTGGCCGGGCCGGCCACGAGAAAGATGAGGGCAGCCCCAGGAGAGAGCCCCTTTGCCACCAGGGCTGAGGCGATGGGGATGGAGCCCGTAGCACATACGTAAAGGAGAACGGAGACCGCAAGCACCGAGATGAATTCCCAGCGAGGATGGGCACTCAAGGCCGAAAGGGTGCCCTTCGGCAGGAAGGCGCTTATGGCCCCGCCGACAACGACCCCCAGGAGGAGCCACTTTCCTATCTCCCTCCCCAGGTCCAGAAAGCCATAACTGAAGACCTCCTTCACCAGACTTCCACCCCCGGCCCTCGGGTGAAAGGGATGGGAGATGGTCGACCTCACCTCTTTCCCCAACATCCACTGGCTCAGCCCCCCCACCGTCAACCCGGCGAAAAAGGAGGCAATGGGACGGAAAACGGCGAAGAGCGGACCGAGCAGGGAAAAGGTGGCCAGGATGGAGTCAACCCCGGTGGTGGGGGTGGAGAGGAGAAAGGCCAGGGTGGAGCCGCGGGAAGCCCCCTCTCTTCTCAGAGAGGTGGCCACGGGGATGACCCCACAGGAACAGAGGGGCAGGGGAATTCCCAGAAGGGTTGCCTTCAGGACTGAAGAAAAAGAAGGGCTTCCAAAGTGACGAAATATGAACTCCTCCCTCAGGAATACGTGAAGGACCCCCCCCATCAACATCCCTAAGAGGAGAAAAGGGGACATCTCCAGCCACAGTCCCAGGGCTTCCTTCCACATGTTCAAAAAATAAGACATATTTTTTCCCTATTAACTTTAACGCACTTTCCCAAAAAAGATCAAGATCTTCTAACACTTAGTGAAAGGGGAACCCGGGAAAGGTATCAGGTCAGAAGGCCTCCTTCTCCGTCTCAGCGACGATCCGGTCAAGCTCCTCCTTCAGGACAGGAGGGAGCCCCTCTATCTCTAAGGAAAGGAACCCCTTGACGATGAGGGAGGTGGCCTCCTCGACCGAGAGGCCCCTGGACATCAGGTACTCTATCTCCTCGCGGGCGATCTTGCCCACCGCTGCCTCGTGGGACATTTCCACCCCTGCCACCTTCCCCTCCAGTTCCGGGATCGCCCTTATCACGCCATCTGAGGATAGGAGGAGACCTCTGCACTCCAGATGGCCCCTCACATCAGGGGCCTCCCCCACCAGGTGTCCCCGGGCGATGATCTCTCCCCCGAGGGAGACGTTCCGGGAGATGATCTCGGCCCTTGAACCCCTCTCCCGGAGGATCGCCCGGGAACCAACATCCATCAGGGAACCGGGCTTGGCCAGAAGGACCGAGTTGAAGGTCACCACCGCCCCTTCCCCCCGGAGCAAGGCCGTGGGGTAGGTCTGAAGGTCCCTGGCGGGCATAAGACATATGTAATTGGAGATGAAGGTCGCCCCTTCCTCCACCCAGATGACCGTCCGCGGCCTCACGGACATCTCCTCAGGCCAGTTGTGGATCATGGTGAAGGTGAGCCTTGCCCCCCTCTTCACGTAAAACTCGGAAACCCCCACATGGAGGCCTGAGCGCACATGAGGGGAGGTGGCACAGCCGGTAATTACTTGCAGGTCCGATTCTTCCTCAGCGATCACCACGTTGTGGACGTCCTGGGCGAGCTGATCCACGGTAATGTAGAAGCAGGCCTGCAGGGGATAGGTGACCTTGGCGCCCGGAAGGGCCCGGACGAAATAACCCCCTTCCTGATGAAGGGATGCCCTCTGGGTGTACTCGTCCCTCTCAGGGGAGATGGCCTTCCACCAGTAATCCT
>CBEVRB010000206.1:0-1785 GCA_965552155.1 uncultured bacterium | reverse complement strand
CGGAGCGCCGCCGGCCGGGGGCCGCCCGGGGACGCCGCGCAGACCAGGGGGCCGCTAAAGGAGAGCAAGGCCAGGGTCTTTCAGGCAGAGCGTAACCTCCAGGAGGCCATCGATGGGGTGAAGCTTGAGGTCAAAGAGGCCTACCTCAATCTGAGGGAGGCCGAGAAGAACATAAGGGTAGCGGAGAAGGTCCTTGAGCAGGCGGAGGAGAACTTCAGGATAAATGAAGAGCGTTACAAGCACCAGGTGGCCACATCCACAGATGTCCTCGATGCCCTGACGCTCCTCGTCAGGGCCCAGACCAACTACTGGACCGCCTTAAGCGAATACAACATCGCCCGGGCGAGGCTCGATCGGGCGATGGGGGAGAGGTGAAGATGAGGGCGAAGCTGCTGATATCTCTGGCCATACTCCTTGCCTTTGCGGCTTGTGAGAAGAAAGAGGTCCCAAAGGCTGAGGTAGAACGGGTTCCGGTTGAGGTGACCAGGGTGAAGAGGGCTACCATCTCGAGAAAGATAGAGGCGGTGGGAAACGTCACACCGAGGCGAGCCGTCATCATAAATCCGAAGGTTTCCGGAAAGATCGAGGCCATCTATGTGGACGAGGGCGACAGGGTAAAAAAGGGCCAGGAGATAGTGAGGCTTGAGCAGACCGATTTCCTGCTGGCGGTCCAGAGGGCAGAGGCGGCGCTCGAGAGCGCAAGGGCTGCCTTGAGGCAGGCTGAGATAAATTACGAAAACACCGAGAAGGATTACAGGAGGCTCAAGGCGCTCTTTGAGAAGAAGGTCATCTCCCAGCAGGAGTTTGATCACATAGATGCCGCCTACAGGGGCGCACGAGCCCAGCTCGCCCTGGCCAGGGCCCGAGTAAAAGAGGCGGAGGTAGCCCTGGAAAATGCCAAGGTGCAGCTTCGGGATACCGTAATCAGGGCCCCCTTTGATGGATACGTGACCGCACGCTTCGTCGACCCCGGTCAAAGGGCCTATATAATGCCCCCGACAAACATCATGGAGATCGCGGAGATATCTGAGGTCAAGATCTCCATAGATGTCCCCGAAAGGGAATTTCCGTTCCTCAAGGTTGGTACCCCCGTGGAGGCGGAGGCCGATGCCCTCCCCGGGAGACGGTTCCGAGGAAGGATAAGCACCATCTTTCCCAAGGTCGACCCCCGGACCCGCACCTTCAAGGTGGAGGTGACCCTCAAGAACCCCGAGGGTCTGCTCAAGCCGGGGATGTTCTGCCGGGTGAGTATCCTGGCCGAGGAGATCCAGACCCTGGTCATCCCCCGTGAGGCAATCCTCAGGATACCGGCAACAGGAGTGGATTACTGCTTTGTGGTGAAGGGGGGGAAGGCCTATAGAAGGAACATAAAGACGGGGCTTAAGGAGGGGAACCTCGTCGAGGTAAAGGAAGGCCTCTCAGAAGGGGAGGAGGTGGTGATCTCAGGTCAGGCCAACCTGAAGGCCGGAATGGAAGTGGAGGTAAAAAAGGCGGGGTGATGGGAAAAAGATTAAGGGCATGAGGGGGGATTGTCTTTCTCTTTCTCCTATCGTTGTTCGTGGGGAGTTGTAAGAGAGAGGATGGGGAGCGGGCAAAGGAGCCCTTCGGGGGTGTCAATGTAGAGGTCAGAGAGGTGAGGAGGGAAAGCATCCCCGATGTTGTGACCTTTGTGGCCAACCTTGAATCGAGACAACGAACGACGATTATCCCCAAGGTCTCAGGGCTGATTGAAAAGATATACGTGAGGGAGGGGGAGTATGTGAGAAAGGGTGACCTCCTCGTGAA
>CBEVRB010000205.1:0-1803 GCA_965552155.1 uncultured bacterium | reverse complement strand
AGCTTTGTCACCGAGCGGCTGATCCTGTTCCCGATGGAGAGGGCGATGAGGAGGACCAGGCCAAAGAGGGGGAGAAATATCCCGTAACTCCAGAGGTGGAAGCTCCTAAACTCCCTGCGGAAGATATCGGCGAGGTAAGGGGAGAGATGAAGGATGTCCTGGGAGGCCCTGAGGGGGGTCAGGAACTCTTCCACGTAGGCGGTGGCGGCAACGCTCATTTTGACCCCGTCCATCGTCCTCACTTCAAGGGGCGCAAAGTAGAGGTACTTTTCCCTCATCCTCCCGTCGGGATCTATCCAGTGATAGTAGCCTCCTATATAGTGATCCTCCTTCTGGGCGAGGAAGAGGGCCCGGAGGGCAGGGAGGCGATCGGAGAGATCCGTCAGGGTGGTTCCCTCTATTTTTCTCCAGGGGTGAAAGTATATCGTCCCTTTCGAGGAGTCTATTACGGCGGTATAGCCGTCCTTTCCCACGGGCTGTAGGGCCAGGCGGCGGAAGGCGGGGTCTTTCCGCAGCTCCTCGATCCCCTTCCTGTTCTCCATGAGATAAAGGTCAAGGCGGTTCGCCACGTCCATCGCCTTCTGCCTGACGAAGACCTCCATGATCCTCCTGGCCGCCTTCTCCACCCTTCGGCGCTCTTCCTGCTGCACTCTGAGGAAGTCCTCGCTTATCCTCTTTTCAAGGCGTTTACTGAAACCGTAATGGAGGATCACCAGGTCTGCCACTGGTATCGCCGCTGCCAGCAGGACCAGTAGCAGGATCTTGTTCCTGAAGCTGTAAAGGGGCCTCATCCCCCTTCCTCACTGATACAGGTTATCCGCCCTCTGGATGAGCCGTCTCGGTATATGCGGGCCCAGGGCCCTGGCCGTGGTGAGGTTGAGGGAGAGCAACCTTATATGGGGACCTTCAGGCGGTATCTTCTTCACCTCCATCCCTGAAAGGATGAGGACGGCCTGGGCCGCCGCCTGCCGACCGATCTCGTAGAAGCTGCAATGGTAGGCCAGAAGCGCCCCTTTCTTCACCACATCCTCCGATACCCCTACCACCGGGACCTGATAGGAGGAGCAGATGCTGAAGACCTTCTCGAAGAGATCGGGGCGGTGGAGGATCGGATCAGTGGGGATGTAAACCAGGTCGACATAGGGTAGTTTCCCTGAGAGCCTCATCCCCAGGGCGGAGAGCTCCTCCTCGGGTATGGCTATCTCCTCGGCCTGAAGGCCCAGGGTCCTGGCCGCCTCCATCGCCTCCTTCGCCGTGGCCACCGCCTGGGGCATCTTCGGACAATAGAGCTGGCCCACCCTCTTCACCCGCGGAACGAATTTCAAGGCCTCCTTCAGCTGATCTCTAACCGGAACCTTCATGCTCGTGCCCGTCACGTTGGGCCCCTTTATCCCGGTGGCCTCCGGATCTCCCACGATCGAGTAGATGATGGGGACTTTCCTCGTCTCCTCCATGGCCGCCAGTGCGGATCCCGTCCCCAGGGCTATGATGAGGTCTGCCCGTTGTCTCAAAAAAGTGCGAACCGCCTTCAGGGCCCGCTCTCTTTTCTGTTCGGCATTGATGTAGATGATCTTTAAGTTCTTCGCCTCAGAAAATCCCCCCTCCTCTAAGCCGTCCAGCACCCCCCGGTAGGTCTCCCGATAGGCTTCTATCTCCTCAGTCCACTGCAGGATCCCTACGACATGAGGAGTCTTCCCCCCTCCACATGAGAGGAGAAAGAGAAGAAGGGGCAGAAATTTTGACATCGTTTCAAGAATAGCACAAAAAATCCCTTTGTCAATCGGCCATTTGACGACGAATTAA
>CBEVRB010000204.1:0-1810 GCA_965552155.1 uncultured bacterium | reverse complement strand
CTCCCCGTTCCCATGGTGGTTGCCTCCGAGGCGATGAGAAAGGTGGTGGACGAGGTGCGCCGGATAGCCCCCCTGGAGGTGAACGTCCTCATCATGGGGGAGAGCGGTACGGGGAAGGAGCTGATCGCCCAGTTGCTCCACAGGTGGAGCAGGCGCCAGGGGCGTCCCTTTGTGGCGGTGGACTGTGCGGCCATACCCGTCACCCTGGGGGAGGCGGAGCTCTTCGGGGCTGAGCGAGGGGCTTACACCGGTGCGGTGAAGCGGATGGAGGGTAAGGTAGCCCAGGCCGAGGGGGGGACCCTCTTTCTCGACGAGATGGGGGAACTCTCCTGGGAGCTTCAGGCCAAGCTTCTCCGCTTCCTGGAAACCAAGGAGTACGCCCCCCTGGGAGGGAGGGCCAGAAAGGGAGACGTCAGGGTGATAGCCGCCACCAACCGCAACCTGGAGGAAGAGGTGAGGAGGGGAAAGTTCCGCCTCGACCTCTTCTACAGGATGAACCAGCTCACCGTGACGGTCCCTCCTTTGCGGGAGAGGAGGGATGACATCCTCCCCTTAGCCCGCCACTTCATAAACCAGCTGAGCAGGGAGTTCGGCCTCCCCCCCTCCTCCCTATCGCCCGAGGCAGAGGAGGCGATCCTCCAGCACCCCTTCCCGGGTAACGTGAGGGAGCTGAGGAACATGATCTCCAGGGCCCTCCTGCTCGCAGGGGGCGGGACGATCACCCCCCAGCACCTCGGCCTGGGTGTCGGTGAGGGGACAGGGGATGTCGGATTTTCGACACCAGGACCCGGGTATGACCTGCCCCGGGCAAGGAGGGCCCTGGAGGAACGCTGGATAAAGGAAGCGCTTAAGAGACACGGGGGCAAGATCACCCCCGCCGCCAAGGACCTGGGAATACCCCGGGGGACGCTGTATGACATCTTAAAAAGACACGGAATTAAGATAGGGGAAGATATTTAAAAAAAGAGGGCCCTGTCTTTTCACAGGGTCCTCAGTATTCTTTAAGAGGGAATTTTTTATCACGGCAATATTTTTATCCACCCGTCCGCCTGACCGCTCATTCCCCAGCAATCATCATCGTCATGATATTCTCTGTTTGAACGCACATCTCCCGTATTATATTCACCGTCATCTATCATCTTATCAAGGGCACAAAGGATCCGCACGTCCATCTGATTCCCACCCGGTAGATCAAGCCAATCGGCCGTTAGACCATACGCAGTTCCATACCATATCTGCCAGTCCTGCCCGAATACACTCCGACGATCAGCCCTGGAAAGGATCCCCGTTCCATCGATTAACAGCGTCCAGAAAGCAGATCTCTCAGCAGCAGAGGTAAGGATTCCGTCTTTGGTTCTGGTGCAGTTGCCTGGGTTTGTCTCATTGGCAGGGCAACCGTCTCCCGGGAAGAACCCGTAACGATCGTAAAATATGTTGATAGCTGCAAGGATCTTATTGTATTGAGCTGCTGTTGATTTGACCTTAGCCGAGTCAATCAACTGCCTTCCCTTAAAGACCATCCCCAGGATCAACCCGATAATCACCAAAACGATCGCCAGCTCTATCAGGGTAAATCCCTTTTGGCGTCTCATCACCTTCTTGTGCATCTCACTTCCCTCCTTTCTTCGTGGTTTTTCGGTGTTGCTTTAGGCAACATCCGTGCCACTTTTCTCACCGAAATTCGCAAGTACAACCCCACCATCCTGCCCTTATCACCCTCACCCTCCTCTCCTCATTCATGGTGAAGTTACAGCACGTCGCCTCCCACCACCATCTCCACCACGTTATCCTGATCGATGACCCCCTCTGG
>CBEVRB010000203.1:0-1815 GCA_965552155.1 uncultured bacterium | reverse complement strand
ATGCCTGATGTGCCATCCCGGTATGGGAAAAAGCCATTACTAAAGACCTGCCAGGGGAGAGGGTTCATCCCCTCTCCCCTCTTTCCTCCTTTCCCAAGGAAAGGAAAAGGTGTTATTCTTTGAATGATGAGCCTCTTTCTGAGTCCCCCGCTTTTCCTCATCATCTCCTTCCTCTTCTCCATGCTGGGGATGGGGGGATCGCAGCTTTATGTGCCCATCCTCTACTGGCTCGGCATGGGATTCAAGCACGAGGCGATCCCCTTGGGGTTGCTGCTGAACGTGGCCACCTCCTCCTCGGCCACTTCCACCTACTTGAGGCACGGCCTCATAAGGGTGAGGCTGGCAGTCCCTTTCGCCATAGTGATGATCATCTCCGCCCCGGTGGGGGCCTTCCTGAACTTTCAGGTCTCTACCAGAGTGGTAATAGCGGTCTTTGCCCTCTTCACGCTCGCAGGGGCAATCATTGCCATGAGCAACTGGAGGCCAAAAAGAAAGGTGGAGTCCCGGCGAGCCGAGCTCATCCTGGGGGTTACGGCTGGCTCTCTCCTCGGCCTTCTGGTCGGCTTCGCGGGAAGGGGGGGCGGGGCGATGGTGGTGCCCATTCTGCTGATCTCGGGCCTTGAGCCAAAGGAGGCAGCTGCCACCTCCTCTTTTATCGTCACCTGCTCTGCCATCTCGGGCTTCCTCGGACACCTCCCCAAGGCCCATTTCTATCCCGCAGTGACCGCAGGGTGCCTCCTCGCGGTCGTTGTTGGCTCACAGCTCGGATCCAGGCTCATGGCCTCAAGGATGCGCCCCCGCGGGGTGAGGTATGTCTTTGGGGGAGTGCTTTTCTTAGTCGCTTCCCTCCTCCTGAGGGACGCCATCAAGGGATAATCCCTTCAACATTCTCAATCCTTTGAGCAGGATAAAATTTGACTTCCATCGGGGGCCAGGGTATTATACGTATCAAAATAAAACCCTTTTTAAGAATAAGAAAAGGAGGGGGTCATTATGAGAAAGATCAAAACCTTAACGGCTATTTTGGTCGTACTGGGGACCCTGATTTTGAGCCTCGGGTGTGCAGCCTTACATCCAAGCAGAGAGGCCAAGATTGCCCAAAGGGAATATCTGGTCAAAACCCCGCAGGGAATTCAGATCTACGTAGTAGGTAAAAGGCCCTCGATAGAAGAGCCGAAGGGGGTTGTGCTGCTCATCCCGTGGGTAAAGAGCGGTTCCACGTTGTACAATTTGCCGGTCAAGGGCTACAACCTCATGGACTACTTGGCTAAACGGGGCTTTGCCGTTTACGCCGTCGACCACAGAAGCTATGGCAAAAGCAGCAAAACCAGTGGTCTCTTGGTCCGTGGCCTCACCTGTGCTGAGGATATGAAGGCAGTAGCTGATTTCATCGAAGAGCTTGAAGGGGTGAAGAAAGTAGACGTGGTGGCCCTGTCCTTTGGCACTGTGGTTACGGTATGCCTGGCCGGCAAGTATCCGGAGGAGATCCGAAGGATTGTCCTGATGGGCTATCCCTGCAGTACCGTCAACAAGAAAGCGAGAAAAGTCGTCCAGAAGCTCATTTCCCTCGCCGAATCGGGTAAGGAATTCGTACCCTCGCGGCCAGAAACCGCAAAGAATCTATGGTACCGTTACGATCCCAAAGTGCTGGCCAAGTTCGTTGAGATCGTGAGCAAAAGGACCCCTCGAATCCCCACGGGGCCTTTCCTCGACTTGCGGGACTGGGATGCCAAGAGGCTCCTGCCAAGGGTTAAAGCCCCGATCCTCAAGATCGGCGAAGTTTTCGTGGTCGCCGTAGATGAAGAGGATCGGGGC
>CBEVRB010000202.1:0-1846 GCA_965552155.1 uncultured bacterium | reverse complement strand
GGAGGAAAGGGAATCTACGCCCTCGGCCAGCCTCTTGGCCCTCTCCTCCACCTTCCTCTTCATTTCCTCGGTCTTCCTCACATGGGCGTCGAACTCCTCCTGTTGGGCCTTGAACTTTTCATTTGCCTCCTCTTGCTCCCTCTGTCGCCTCTGGATCTCCTCGGCCATCCGGTTCATCCCCTTAGCGAGCTGCCCCATCTCGTCCTCGGGGGTAACCTCTATCTTTGCAGTATAATCCCCAGAACTCACCCTTTTCACGAACTCCTCCATCCTGGCCAGGGGTCTCCCTATGCTCTGGCGGTAGAAGTAGATGAGGACCACAAAGGTGAGGGCCATGATTAGGATGGCCACGGCTCCCGCCCTGGCCATCCACCTGCCATAGGCCTGCTGCACCTCATGGAGGTAGACTCCTGAGCCGATGATCCATCCCCAGGGCTTGAAGGCCTTCACAAAGGAGACCTTGGGATAGATCTTGGAGGGGTCGTCCTTGTATTGCCAAATGTAGCTCACGAAGCCCTCGCCCTTCTCCTTGCAGACCTTGACCATCTCCAGAAAGAGCCTCTTTCCGGTGGGATCCTTGAAGCCGCTCAAGTCCTTCCCCTCAAGGTCGGGCCTGTAAGGATGCATCACCATCCGAGGGGCGAAGTCATTTATCCAAAGATAGTCCTTCCCGTCAGGTCCGTAGCGGACATGTTTTATTATCTCCCGGCACGCCTTCATGGCCTGGGGCTCGCTGATCTCGCCCCCCTTGGCAATGGAGTAGTGGTAAGCGGCTACGCTGTAGGCCGCGTTCACCACTTCCTTCACCTTCGCCTTCCTCTCCTTGAGGAGATGGGCCTTCATCCCGGGCAGGATCCAGAGGAAGACCATCGCCGCGAAGGAAAGCTCGACTACCAGTCCCATGAGGACGAATTTCTTGGCAAGGCTCATCCTCCTAACCTTCTCCCTTATCGCCTTCATCGCCTTCCTCCTTTTGAAGGATTCCCCCTCCCCCATCCCCGATCACCTTCTCCATATCGAGCAGGATGCTCACCCGCTCGCCGAGCTTCGCCATCCCGAGGATGAAGCGGGCATCGATGCCCTGTCCCATCTCAGGGGGAGGGTCTATCTGCTCGGGGTTGATGTTCACCACCTCCTTGACCCCGTCCACCACCACCCCGGTGAGGACCGGGCCCTTCTTCCCCTGAAGCTCTATCACCACGATGCAGCTCCGATCCCCATAATCCCCGTCTTCCATCCCGAACTTCACCTTCAGGTCTATCACCGGGATCACCTTCCCCCGGAGGTTTATCACTCCCTTGATGAAGGAAGGGGTCTGGGGGACAGGGGTTATCGCCATGAGGCCGATGATCTCCCGGACCTTGAGGATATCCACCCCGTACTCCTCCCCTGCCAGCTCGAAGAGCAGATATTTATCGTCAGAGGCCTTCGTCTTTGCCATCTCCTCCATCCTCATCACCTCCTTCTCTATGGGGCCCCTCGCTCGCTCAGGGCGAAGATCCCCGCCACGTCGAGGATGAGACCCACCCGCCCGTCACCCATGATCGCCCCTCCAGCCACCCCCCTGACCCCCTCAAAGACCTCACCCAGGCTCTTTATCACCACCTCCTGTTTCCCCAGGACCTCATCTACCAAAAAGCACCTCTTCTTCCCCTCGTTCTCCACCACGACCACCAGGGCCTCCCAGGGGGGACGGCCATCGGGGAGGCCGAAGATATGATGGAGCCTCACCAGGGGGATAAGCTCATCCCTCACCTTGACGATCTCGCCCTTGCCCGCCACGGTGAAGCACTCTCCTCTGGAGGGACGCAGGGTCTCATAGATGGCGAGGGTGGGGATGATGTAG
>CBEVRB010000201.1:0-1882 GCA_965552155.1 uncultured bacterium | reverse complement strand
GAGGCGCTGTAACGGACGTTACATTTGGGACACTGAAAGGTGTACTTCACCATCCCTCCCCCGTACTCCTCTTCCTTCAGGACCTTGGCCTTGGCACCGCAACTGGGACATACCTTTGCCCTTTCCAAATACATCTCCCTTCCCTCCCGCTTTTTGAGGAGGAGATGATAGAGGTATGGGGATTATATGTCAAGTTCAACCTTGGACTTCCCGGGCGATCTGGGGCAGAATTACGGGCCTTGCAGGATCAGTTGGCGGGCGCGCTCGAGCTGCTTCTCCGTTCCAAGGAGGATCAGCTTATCTCCCTCATCGATCAGGGTCATCCGGGAAGGGTTGAAGACGATCCTCTCCTTTTCCCTCAGTTTTATCCCTAAGAGGAGGGCCTCTGCCTTCCTGGAAATATCCATGTCGCCGATGAACTGCCCAATCCAGCCGGATCCAGCGGGGATGGAGATCTCCTCAAGAACCAGCAGGTCCTTTTCCTCGTATACCACCACATCGAGGAAGCTCATCACATCGGGCCTCAAGGCGAGGGAGGCGATTCTGATCCCCTCGGTCATGGCAGGGGAGACGACCCTGTCAGCCCCTCCCTGAAGGAGCTTGTCTATGGATTTCTCGTCGTTTGCCCGGGAGATGATGTGCAGGTTCGGGTTCAGCCCCTTGGAGGTGATGATCAGGAAGAGGTTGTCGGCATCGGTGGAAAGGAGGGCCAGGAGCCCCTTGGCCCTCTTGATCCCCGCACGGAGGAGGACCTCTTCCTCCGTCGCGTCTCCTTCTATCCAGAGGAGCTGGGGGAACTCCTCCAGGAGTTCCATCAGGTGGTGATGTCTATGTTCGATGACCACGAAGGGCCTCTTCGCCTTCAAGAACTCCCTTATCACCCATTTTCCGGTGGACCCCACCCCGCAGATGATGTAATGGTCCTTCATCCTCTCCACTCGTTTCATCATCTTTTTCCTCTTCCACTCCTCGTTCAATCTCCCCTCCACTATCTTGGAGGTGGTGGTGCTCAGGGCATAGGTGAAGGTGCCGATCCCAAAGATGATGAGGCCCGAGGTGAAGAACCTCCCCGCCTCGCTCAGGGGCTTCACCTCCCCGAAGCCGACGGTAGTGATGGTGATGAGGCCCATGTAGAAGGCCTCAGGGAAGCTCCAGCCCTCAAGCACCACATACCCCAGCGGTGCGACGACGATGAGCGCCAGCACCAGGAGAAAGGGACGGAATACCTTCCACATCTCCCTTAAAAGGTTCGGCAGGCCGAGGGCAGACTTTAGGAGATCCTCAGGCACAGTTACAGGTAGGGTGGAACAGCCGAACTCCTTACGCAGCTGGCCAAAACAGGACCCGATCATGTACATCTTTCCTTGATCCAGGGAGATGCCCGATAGTTGGCGGACCCCAGGCTGGTCTCGGCGGGGACGTCCTGGAGAGATTCCTTGGAGGGGACTCAAGAAGCCTTCCCGCGAGGACGATAACAATTAAAAAAGGAAGGAAGGCGGGTTGGCGAAGCCGAGGATCGAGTACTTCTTCTCAGCAAGGGATGATTCCTCCCCGCGCCCCCAGCCCTTGGGGGATGGGCGGGTGGACTTTCACGAGCTGGGGCTCATAGAGAACGTGGTGGTGGGACAGGTGCTGGCCCGGATCCCTCCTGGCGAAGAGGGGGGAGGGCCTGAGGCCTTCCCCATGGGGGAGAACGTGTACGTCCCCAAGGAGAACCCGAGGGTACTGGTGGCGGCGGTAAACGGTCACGTCTTCTGGAAGGACGGGAAGATCCACGTGTCTCCCGTATATGTGGTCGAGGGAGACGTGGACTTTTCCACCGGAAACGTCGTCTTCGTGGGGAGACTGGTGGTGAAGGGCTCCATCAGAGCGGGGTTCAAGG
>CBEVRB010000200.1:0-1914 GCA_965552155.1 uncultured bacterium | reverse complement strand
CCCCTGTGCGTATGGCTTCAAGCAGCCCCAGGCCCCTTGCCCGAAGGATGTTGATATAGTCCACAAGGACGATCCCGTTGTTCACGACGATCCCCACGAGCATCACCACCCCGATGAGCGATACCAGGCTCAGGGTGGCTCCACCGATAAAGAGCGAAAGCAGTACCCCGATGAAGAGGAAGGGGATGGAGAACATGATGATGAAGGGATGAAGCAGCGACTCAAATTGTGAGGCCATGACCATGTAAACCAAGATAACGCCCAGAGCAAAGAGGAGAAGAAGGTCCCGGAAGGACTTGCGCTGCTCCTCCACCTGCCCTCCCCAGGAGATCATCACCCCTGGCGGCCTCTCCATCTCGCTTAAGGCCCTGTCCAAATCCGCCGCCACATCGCCCATGGGCCGCCCCCTCACGTTGGCCTCTACCCTTATGATCCTCATCTGGTCCTTGCGGTATATCTCCACGGGACCTCGCCCCACCTCTACTTGGGCGACATTTTTGAGCAATACGTGCCTTCCGTCAGGAAGGCTTATCGGGGTATGCGCGATGTCCCCGAGTGTCCGCCGCTGTGGCTCCTTGAGGCGCAGGAAGACCTCGTACTCGCTTCCCGCCTCAAGGAACTGGGCCGCTTCGTGGCCGTAAAAGTGCGTGCGAAGGGTCTCGGCTATCTGCTCGACGGTCAGGCCCAAGGTCGAAGCCCTCTCCCTGTCTATGGTCACATGGACCTCTGGCTTTCTCGGATCGTAGTCGATGGATACATCCACCGCCCCCGGGATCTGCTCGAGGGCCTTCTTTAGCTTGAGGGCGAAGGCGTAAAGTTCCTCCAAGTCATGTCCCATCAGCTCGAGGCTCAGCGCCTTCCCCCCTCCCATCAGGACCCGTGCCATAGGGTCTTGGGTCCCCACGGTCAGCTTCAGGATGCCCGGTATTGAGGATATCCTCCTGCGGAGCAGAGAGGCTATCTCCTGAGAGGACCTATTCCTTTCCTCTTTGTCCACGAGCCTTATCCCCGCATGGCCGATGTGGCTCCCCATCTTGCTGCCGAAGGCTCGAGCGAGGCTCTTCTCTTCGGAACCACAGCGGACGAACATCGCCTTGAGTTCTGGCACCCCCTCTCTGACGATCTCCTCTATCTGCCGCATCACCCGATCTGTCTCCTCCACCCTGGTCCCCACGGGGAGCTCTGTCTCCACCCGGAGATAGGAGGCATCCTGCTCAGGCATAAATTCGGTGCCTATGAGGGGAAAGAGGGCCAAGATAGAGAGGAGGAGGAGGGCTGAGGCCAGGGCGATGGTGACCTTGGAGTGCCCCAGGGCCCTATCGAGGAGCCATCCGTAGGAGTTCTCAAGGCGCTCGACGGCCCGTCCCGAAGCCCTCCCCAGAGCCCCCCCTATCCTGCTCCCCTCGGGCCTCCCCTGGCGAAGGACCTTCGAGGAGAGCATCGGTGTGAGGGTGAGGGCCGTAAAGAGGGAGGCGAGGATCGTGGTGGCGATCACCAGGGCCATGTCCTTGAACATGATCCCGGTGAGGCCCTTCATGAAGATCAAGGGCACGAAGATGGCCACCGTGGTAAGGGAGGAGGCGGTTATGGCCCTTCCCACCTCGGAGGCCCCTGTGACCGCTGCCTCTGGGGCCGACAGCCCCTCCTGCCTGTGACGAGTGATGTTATCGAGCACCACTATAGCATTGTCCACCACCATCCCCATGGCGATAATGAGGCTCGAAAGGGACATCACATTTATGGTGAGGCCGCCGAGATACATGAAGATGAAACAGATGATGAGGGAGAAAGGGATGGTGAGAACCACGATCAGGCTCGTTGTGGTCCGGTGCAGGAAGAAGAGCACCACTGCACTGACTGCGAGAAGGGCCCACCAGAGGGTGGTGGAGAGGTTCTTGAGCGAGACGAGGATGT
>CBEVRB010000199.1:0-1942 GCA_965552155.1 uncultured bacterium | reverse complement strand
CTTCTTCGGG
Organism: uncultured bacterium; assembly: GCA_965552155.1. Lineage (GTDB taxonomy): Bacteria > Desulfobacterota > B13-G15 > B13-G15 > B13-G15 > CAYRAR01. The sequence goes on along the minus strand of CBEVRB010000199.1, from coordinate 1,932 downwards.
GCCCCCTCCCACTTCGGCCTGCCGAAGATATGGCCGGGGGGGTTCAAACCCGAGGTGAAGGGAGGAATGGAGAGCGACTTCGAGGGCTCGGGTTCTACCTCCAGGACCGTGAAGTTCATCGCCACCATCACCGCCAGGGTGGTGGACGTGCTCCCCAACGGGAACCTGGTGATAGAGGGTAAGCGGGAGGTGAGGATCAATCGGGAGAAGGAGTATCTGGTGATCCGGGGGATCGTGAGGCCAGAGGACATCGGGCCGGACAACACGGTCCTCTCCACCGCCATCGCTGATGCCCGGATCGCCTACAGCGGTAGCGGTGTCATAAGCGACAAACAGGGTCCTGGTTTCCTGGCCAGGATCCTCGATTGGGTGTGGCCCTTCTGATGAGGAGGATCGGCCTCATTCTCTTCCTTTCCTTTTTCGCCCTTGAGGGGGTGGCCCATGCCCTCCGGATAAAGGAGCTCGCCTACGTGCGGGGGGTGAGGCCCAATGAACTAATAGGCTATGGCCTGGTGGTGGGACTGAACGGCACCGGGGACAAGAGCGGGACCAAGTTCACCATCCAGTCCCTCGCCAACATGCTCACCCGTATGGGGGTCACCGTCAAGGCCTCGGACATAAAGGTAAAGAACGTGGCGGCAGTGGTGGTCACGGCTAAGCTCCCTCCTTTTGCCAAGAGGGGCACGAGGATAGACGTGGTCGTCTCCTCCATCGGGGATGCCTCGAGCCTGCAGGGAGGAACCCTCCTGTTGACCCCCCTGAGGGGGGCCGATGGCCTGGTTTACGCCGTGGCTCAGGGGCCTGTGTCCGTGGGCGGTTTCTCGGTGGGGGGGGCAGGGGGAGGCAGGGTCCAGAAGAACCACCCCACCGTCGGCAGGATCCCGGGCGGGGCCCTGGTGGAACGGGAGGTCCCCCTCTTCCTGGAGGACGGGGCCCTGAGCATATACCTGCGCCGCCCCGATTTCACCACCGCCATGCGGGTGGCTGAGGCGATAAACCGGAAGATGGGCGGGAGGATCGCCTTCGCCCAGGATGGCGCCTCCATCAAGGTGAGGGTCCCGAAGGAGTATGAGGGGAGGATCGTTCCCTTCATCGCCTCCATCGAGGCGATAGAGGTGAGGCCCGACGCCCTGGCCAAGGTGGTGATCGACGAGCGGACAGGGACCATCGTGATGGGGGAGCGGGTCAGGATCCGCACCGTGGCCGTCTCCCACGGCAACTTAAGCGTGGAGATAAAGGAGCGAAAGAGGGTGTCGCAGCCCATGCCCTTCGCCCCGCCCCCTCCTGCCGGGACTCCTCCGGTGGTCCCCCAGCCAGGCGAGACGGTCGTGGCCCCCGGAGGACAGACGGTCGTGGCCCCGGAGAGCCAGGTGAAAGTCGAGGAGGAGAAGGGGAAGGTGGCCCTGATAGAGGAGGGGGTGACCATCGGCGAGGTGGTTAGGGCCCTCAACGCCCTGGGGGTGAGTACCAGGGATCTGATCTCTATCCTGCAGGCGATAGAGGCGGCCGGGGCCCTGGAGGGAGAGCTGGAGATAATCTGATGGAGGTCTACGGGATAGGGGCCATAGCGGTACCGATACCGAAAGAGCCGAGGGATGAGAGGGAGGCCTGTGCCCAGTTTGAGGCCCTCCTCATCCAGAAGCTCCTCGAGGCGATGGACAGGACCATCCCCCGCTCGACCCTCTTCCCCCGCAAGAGGGCAGAGGAGTTCTACCGGCTGATGTGGTACGAGGCGGTGGCCGAAGAGGTGGCGAAGGAGGGAGGGGTGGGGCTGGGAGAGAGGCTCCTGCAGTACCTTCAGGGGGCTAAAGTTTTCAGCCGATGATGCCGATAAGGGAAAAGGATAGATATCTGGAGAAGGGAGGGGCGAGAGGATGAAGATCACCGATAAGACCCGGATAGGGGTAGACGCTTATATCCACGAGATCAAGG
>CBEVRB010000198.1:0-1953 GCA_965552155.1 uncultured bacterium | reverse complement strand
CCAGCTTCAGCAGCATGATAGTCGGGCATGATGTCCTTCCCCAGGGCCTCCTTGAACAACTTCACAAACTCATCTTGAGTCGGACCAATCCATTTTAGCCCTTCTTTTCTGGCCGCCTCGGGGGAATATTTGACACCATATTCCCAGTGCGAGGGACCCATGACACCCTCCGCCAAGTTGCCCAGAGCTTCATAGAAGGCCGGCAGGGTTGCAGCAGCTATCAGCGACAGGGCCTTCACATTTATATCCAGATCCGCCATCTGTCGGTTGAAGAGCTGACCATCCTCAAAATGTCCTCCGCCGAGGATGAAGTCAGGCTTCGCCGCCTTGAGGTCGGAAAGCAGTGGGGTGAGATCGGTCACCCCCTTGGGGTAGGTTCGCTTGAAGACGATCTTGAAACCGAGCTTTTTGGCGTGTTCCTCTGCTCCCCGCATGACCATGCGGGCAAACTCGCTGTCCTCGTAGGCTAACGCTACCCTTTTGGCCTTGGGATCAACCTTATGGATCATGTCGAGGGTCCCTACATGATATCTGGTGCCCGGACCGATGGTTTGGACGATGTATTTAAAACCTTGTTGGAAGATGCGATCGCTGGCACCGCCGTGGTCCATGTAAAGCATGCCATATTTTTCTGCTACTGGGGCTCCGGAAAGAGTAAGTCCTGAGCTATATGGGGCAAAAACAACGTTCACTTTATCAACCGTGATCAGCCGCTCGATAAGACTGGTCACGACCTCTTTTTTAGATTCACAATCATAGTACTTGTACTCAAGAGGGACCCTCTTCCCCCCTATCTTAACGCCTCCGTAAACCTCGTTGACCCATTTGACGCATGCCTTTATCCCGCCAAGGGCTTGTTCCCCTGCCTTGGCATACTTTCCCGAAAGACATGCAGGGTGCCCGATTATCACCTTCGCAGGCGCCCCCGCATATACCATCCCCCCCCAGCCAATAAGCCCTAACATGAGAAAAACACTCACCAGAAGCCTCCCCTTCATACCCCACCTCCTAAAATTTGTTATCGTTAACAAACACGGTTACACTCTATATCAACTTCGCCCCCTTTTGTCAAGCATTTGTCCGGGTCCAGTGGGTGCATGGGTATGGACATCGGTACCACCCCTGCTGAGAAAGGTCAACTCAAAACTCTCACCTTCCCCTTCCACCTCAAAACGATACCTATATCTTTACCCCTCACCGGGAAGTCCTCGAAAGAAGGGATTCCGCGATCCTCAGGGTCTCCTCAGGATCTACCTGCTCCATGCATTGGGGGCGAGGACATCTCCACCGCTGCTCAGGGGTACAAGGGGCACAGGGCGTCCTGCCCCATATCCACCTCACCCTTTCCCCTCGGGGGGCCCATATGTGGGGATCGGTAGGGCCGAAGAGGACGAGGGTGGGGGCTCCCACCGAGGCAGCCAGGTGGGAGATACCCGAGTCGTTTCCCACATAGAGGGAGGCTAAGGAGAGGATCGCTGCGAGCACCCGGAGATGGGGGGAGCGCAAAAGGAGAAAGGACACCCCGGCAGGGGGCCCTGTCAGCGGGTCCCTCGATGAGGATGGGAAAAAGCCCCTTCCCCATCAGGGTCTTCGCCAATCGGGCCATCTTCTGAGGGGGCCAGACCTTCTTCGGCGAACCGCTTCCGGGATGAAGGAGGAGAAGATCACCCCTTATCCCTTCCCTCCTGAGGCGCTCCCTGGCCAGGGCCTTCTCCCCTTCGGAGATCGGGATCCAGGGGGGAGAGACCTTGGAGACGATCCCCAGGGAAGAGAGGAAGGAAAGGTAGTGATCTGTGATGTGGCATTTCCTTCCAGGAGGTGGACGGACCACCACTTCCAGCCCTGCCCCCCTGAGGTTGGCCGCGAGGACCCCTTCACACCCGAAAACGAAGGCGTGTATCGCCCCGTCAAGGAGATCAAATCCCCCTTCCGAGACCCCCTCCCGGAAGAGCT
>CBEVRB010000197.1:0-1958 GCA_965552155.1 uncultured bacterium | reverse complement strand
CCCCCTTTTCCCTGTCAAGGAGCCTTATGTTGTAGATGATGTCCTTCCCCCTGTACCATATCTTCTCCAGCTTGAAGGCAGCCTTCCTTTCCTCCCCTTTGATGCGGACGCTCCAGATGTACTCTGCCTTCTGCAGGGCATGGGGAGTCAACACCTCATTGCCGAAAAAGACCGTGACGGCAACGCCGAGGGCTATGATCAAGAAGGGGGAAAGGAGGCTGTAGTTTCCCAGGCCGTGGACCTTCATAGCCATTATCTCCCTCCTCCTCCCCATGATCCCCAGCGTCACCATGGCCGAGAGCAGGAGCACGAAGGGGAGGGACTGGATCACATAGACCGGCAGGACATAGAGGAGATACAGCCCCTCCAGGTAGAGGGGAACGTGGCGGACCAGGACCGTGCTCGTGCGTTCAAAGGCCTCCACCACGAGAAAGACAGTGGCAAATCCCCCCAATGAAAGACAAAAGACCTTCATCTGCTCGCGCAGGAGGTAGCGGGTTACGGTCCTCATCTCCTCTCCGAGGCGATCTGTTTGAATACCGTCCTTATCCCCTCCATTAGACGATCTAAGAGCTCCAGGGCGAGGACCGGTGACTCACGGCTTGCCTTCAGCAGGAGGTACCCTCCGAGGGACGCCATGAAGAGGTTGGGAAGCCAGGCCCCGCTCCAGGGGGGGATGAGTCCGCCGGCGGCCATGGCCTTTCCTAAGCAGTACATAACGTAATAGATCAGGACGACGAAGATGCTCAGGACGAACCCCCACGACTTGCCGGAGCGGGTCTGATATAGCCCCAGGGGGATGCCCAAGAGGCCGAAGACCAGGGCGGCGAAGGGTATAGCGAACTTGAAGTGAAGCTCCACCAACAGGGGCCTTATGCTCTTTCCCCTACGTATATAATCCTTGATCTTTTCCTTCAGGTCAGCTACTGACATCTCCTTTTCCAGGAGCCTCATCCCCGTCCTGTGCCGGGCCAGCAGCAATTGTTTCTCGTAGGAGAGATTGAAGTCATAGAGCTGAAAGTCCATGATGCTGTAGGCGGTCCCCTCTTCTTGATGGAGGGTTCCCCTCTCAAAGCGGAGGAAGATCCTCCTCTTTTCGGGCTCGGCGAGCAGATACCCCCTCCGGGCGAAGATCATCTCCCTCCTCCCCCCCTCCTCGTGATAGACCATGACGTTTTCCATAATATCCCCCTCGGGAGAGACCTTCTCGGCATAGATCACCATTCTGGGGAAGGCATCGTTGAAGGCCCCCTCTCTCAGGCTGGGCCTTATCTTCGCCTGGGCAAGCCCAAAGAGGGTCTTCTTGAAGCTCTTGCTTCCGTAAGGTACTCCGTAAAGGACGAGCAGGGCGGTGAAGATGGATGTGATGATAGCCAGCAGGATGACTGGTGGGATCACCCTCCCCACCCCCACCCCTGATGCCTTCATGGCGAGGATCTCCCGATCAGCGCTCAGCCTTCCCAGCGCGATGAGCACCGCGAGGAGGAAGGCCATGGGGGTGACGAAGACGAGGAAGGAGGGGGTGAGACAGAGGAAGAGCCTGGCGGCAAATGAAAGAGGCACTCCATGCTCCACCATCATGTCCACGATCCTGAAGACCTTCCCCATCATAAAGGCAAAGGTAAAGACGCCTATCCCCACCCCCATAGGGATCATCATCTCCCGAAATATATAGCGTTGGAGGATAAGCCTCATCACCCGAGGCATTATTTCTAAAATGTCCCTTAAAGTAAAGGGTATCTATCTGTCCTGGTTCAGAGAGATGTGGGACAGTGAGGGCGAGAACCTAACGCCTCTCTACCCCCCATTTTGGCGTTTTTCAAAAACTCGAAGACCTCCCCCAACTACCACCATCGGTACATGGCAAGGATATTTTGAGGGACAATCTCCATAACAACTCCTGACCCATTATAACTGCAAGATCTCACTCGCGTTTTTCCACAGGATCATCTCTTTCA
>CBEVRB010000196.1:0-1978 GCA_965552155.1 uncultured bacterium | reverse complement strand
GCGAGAAGGGCCCACCAGAGGGTGGTGGAGAGGTTCTTGAGCGAGACGAGGATGTCCCGAGAGGAATCCATTATGATGGTATAGTCCACGTCTCGGGGAAAGAGGTGGCGGAGCTCTTCGAGCCTCTTCTTCACGCGCCTTGCCACATTCACCGTGTTGGTGCCCGACTGTTTCTGGACCATCACCAGCAGGGCGTCCCTGCCGTTCACGCGCACGAAGATCGTCCGCTCCTTATGGGTGTCGACCACCTGAGCCACATCACGCAGGTATATGGGGGGACCGTTCTCCCGGCCGACGATCAGGTCGCTGAACCTGTAGGGCTCCTCTACCTCCCCCAGGACCCGGATCAGGTACTCGGTCTCCCCTACCTTGACCTTTCCGGCTGGCAGATTGAGATGTGAGGCACGGATCGCCTCCGAGATCTGGGCCACCGAGAGGCCATAGGCCTGAAGCCTTTCTCTGTCGAGCCTCACCTCGATCTGCCGCTCAAGGCCTCCGAGGATCTGGACGGCCCCAACGCCCGGAACGTTTTTGAGCCGGTCGGCGATGTATTTATCCACAAATTGATAGAGCCTGGGGTAACTCTCTTCGGCGGTGAAACCGACAAAGAGGATGGGGATCATCGCCGTGGAGAACTTGAAGATCATGGGGTCCTCAGCGTCATCGGGCAGAAGCCGCTTGGCGAACTCGAGCCTTTCACGGATGTCGTTGGAAGCCTCATTCAGGTCCGTGCCCCAGTCGAACTCGCAGGTGACGATTGACTGCCCCTCTGCGGAGATGGAAGTGATGGTATCGAGGTTGTTCACTATGCTCAGCTGGTTCTCTATGTGGCGGGTGACCTTATCCTCGACGTCGGCCGCTGTGGCCCCGGGATAGACGGTGATGACGCTTATGGCCGGTGGTTCTATCTCGGGGAGCATGTCTACGGGGAGCTTTGTGAGGGAGACAACCCCCAGGAGCACCGCCGCGAGAAACACCATGACGGTGGTCACCGGGCGCCTTACGGCGAATTCAGGAAGCTTCATCCTTCACCACTACCCGCTCCCCCCCATGGAGCCGTCCTTGCCCCTTCACCACTACCTTTTCCCCTTCCATTAGCCCTTCTTTTATCTCCACATACCAGAAGGGGGTAAAGCGAGGCTTCACCACGCGCCTTTCCGCCACCCCATCCTTCACCACGAAGCAGTGGTAGAGCCAGACCCCTTCCTCTCTCAGGACCGCCTCTCTCGGCACTATCAAGGCCTCCCGCCAGCCCTTTACTATTGTTACCCTGGCAAACATGTTCCCCTTGAGGACGAAGTCCCTGTTGGGGACCTCTACCTTGACCATGAAGGTCCGCGTGGATGGATCTATAGTAGGGTTGACGATGACAACCCGCCCCTTGAAGGTCCTCTCGGGGATGGCATCCACTCGCACCTCCGCCTCCATCCCCACCTTGACCTTTCCCATCTCGAGCTCCGGCAGATGACCCGTGGCCCTCACCACGGAGATATCCTCCAGTTCCAGGATCGCCGCCTCCTGACCGGGCATCCCTGCCCGGACCCGCTCTCCCTCGTCCTTGAATTTGCCGGTTACAAAACCGGCAAAAGGAGCCTTTACCATAGTCTCTTCGAGGTGGTTTTTCGCATCTTGAAGGGCCGCCTGGGCCGACTTGAACTGAGCCAGGGCAAGCTTTCTGCGGGTCTCTGATTCTTCATACTCCTGCTTGGAGATGACACGCCTCTTGAACAGCTCCGAGAACCGCCTCCAGTCCCTGGAGGCCTGCTCGAGGTTCGCCTCCGCCTCCTCAAGGGCCGCCTCGGCCTTTTGAAGGGCTACAAGGTAATCCTTCTGCTCCAGCTTCACGAGGAGGTCACCCTTTCTCACATAATCTCCCTCCCTCACGTATATCTTTTCGATCAGCCCTGAAACCTTGGGGATAATCGCCGTTCGTTGTCTCGGTTCAAGGTTGGCCACAAAGGTCACAACATCGGGGATG
>CBEVRB010000195.1:0-2074 GCA_965552155.1 uncultured bacterium | reverse complement strand
ACACAGTGCTTCCCCACCACAGCCTGGGTTTGAAGCCTCCGGTGAGATGGCTCCTTGAAAATCATCCCGAGTGCCAAAGGTTATGGACCAATACAAACGCTTGATACTGGGCAAGGATAGGATATAAAATTGCCTGTGTCAGGGAAAAAGGTTTGAGGTGTGCAAATGAGGAAATTCATTGTTTTCCTATACTTAGCCTTTTTGGGTTTTTCCCTCCTCGTTCCTTTTCCTTCCTTTGCCTTCATGGTAGAGGATTCCCTCCATGGGTTCAGGGTCGATCTGCCGGGCTCCTACATCGTCTCTGCCTCCTCTAAGTTGGGAAAGGTCATCATAAGACATCGATGTGGAGCCGGAGGGCTTTCAGTATTTGTCCTGAAGAGGGCAAGGTCTCGTGATCCCCTTTATTCCCTGCGAATAGTGGCCCTTCCTGCCAGAGAAGCGCTTTATAAAAGGCATAAGAAGGGGGCCTTAGCCCTCCTTGAGGGCACCTATCTCGATTTCGTCCCCTACTTTGATACCGAATACGCCCAGGCCATTTCCTCTCAGGGGATGGCGGGAAGGCCTGCTAAGGCCTTAGTGCTGCTGGAAAGGGGAAATAAGCATGATCTGGTCATCCTGGCCCTCCCCCCACCAGGGGCCTCAATGAGGGAATTCTCTCAGATCCTGAGAAAGTTCAAACTCTTCAAGCCAAAAGTGCGTTACCGAAGCCTCCCCATCCAGAGCAACGTCTTTGGCTTTCCGGCCGCCTTCGTCGACCTGCCCAAGGGCTGGCAGATCGAAGGGGGTTTTCTCCCCACTCGCCTGATGGAGGTCCCCGAGCTCCGCCTATTGGGGGAGAGGGGTGGGGCCTCCTTCCACCTCATCGGCTACCAGTACACCTTCATGGCTGATCCCATGATGCCCATGGGCATGGCCCAGGCGATCGATCCCACCAGCGGCCAATTCATACCCATAGCTCAATCCTTCAGCAGCCCGGAGGAGATGATCCTCTTTTACCTGGAGGCCTTCGGCGTTCAGGGCGAGCCTGAGATCAGGCCCATAGCCTCTGAACCCCTCCCCATGAACCCTGCCATAACCCTCGTTACTTACAGACTTACCAGCCGGGGTCCCGTGAAGCTCTTCGGGTTTTGCCCCTTACAGGAGGCCTTCCAGCCCCTGCCCGACGGAAGCCAGATCGCCTCATGGAACGGTTTTCTCTACCTGGCCTGGGGCGAAGGGGAGGAGTTCGCCAAGGCCTTCGGGACGCTCTCAAGCCTCCTCATCAATCCCCAGTGGGCTGAGGCTAACTTCAAGGCCGCCCTGGGGGAGGCCCGGGCGGAGATGGCCCATCGGCAGTGGATGTGGCAGGAATTCAAGAAGACTCACGATTACATAAAGCGACTTCATCGAGAGGAGATGACGGCTGAGCAGGTCTTCCAAGAAGAGATGGCCAGGGGGCTCTGTAACATCCTATCCGATTACACCTATGTACGAGACCCTGAAACGGGGGAGGTCTTTCACATCCAAGACGAAGCCCAGGAGTACTGGCGACATGAGGAGGGGGAGATTCTGGGGATAGCGGAAGGGGAGATAGAGCCCGCGGAGCTCGAATCTATGGGCTGGCATAGGCTCCAGGTGCGGCTTGAGGGGTTTGGGAAGTGGTGAGGTCCTCCTCATCCTTCAGCCTTATGGCATCGGCAGGACAGACGTTGGCACAGAGCCCTCCGCCCTGGCAGAGGTCTTCATCTATCTGAGCGACAAATCCCACCCCCTCCGGGGAGGGACCAAAGAGAAGGGAAAGAGATCTCCTCTCCACCATCCTGATGGCATCATGGGGGCAGGCCCGAAGGCACTGCTCGCAGCCGCTGCAGCGTTCCTCATCCACCTCGGCGACCGTTATCTCCTCATACCGCTCCATAAGCAATTCTGCCAAGGCCCCGTAGAACTCCCTCCCTTCCCAGCGCTTCGAACGGGGATACCTCCGAAAGCCGAAGAGATAGCTCCCCCTGTCCCATCGGTGGGGGGTGAACCTCAGTTGGGGCTCGGAACGATACTGAATGAGGAAGGCCCCGTCTCCGATCGACTCCAGGACCTC
>CBEVRB010000194.1:0-2106 GCA_965552155.1 uncultured bacterium | reverse complement strand
CCCTTCCATCCCTCACCACCCTCCGTATCTCCTCGACGGCCTTCTCTATGAAGGCCTTCATATTCCATCCCCCTTGGAGGCGGCAGACCTCGAAGAGGAAGTTGGCGAGAATTTCCTTCCCGATCACGGTATGGGCCACCTCGGGGTGGAACTGGAGGGCGTAAAGCTTCCTCTCTGGATCCCCCATTGCGGCGTAGGGGGAGTTGGCGGTGTGACCGAAGACTTCAAACCCGGGAGGCAACTCCTCCACCCTATCGCCATGACTCATCCAGACGCGGTATCCCTCAGTAGTCCTTAGGCCGGAGAATATCCCTTGGGGCCTGTCCACCATCAGGATAGCCCCTCCGTACTCCCGCTCGGGGGCAGGCCTTACCTTCCCTCCGAGGAGATGAGCCATCAACTGCATGCCGTAGCAGATCCCGAGTACCGGAATGCCCAGGGAGAAGGCCTCTTTGTCTATTGAGGGAGCTCCTCCTTCAAAGACAGAGGCGGGCCCACCAGAGAGGATGATCCCGTTGTATCCCTTGAGCTCCTCTATTGAAAGATTTGGGGTGTGAATTTCGCTAAAAACGCCGAGTTCCCTGATGCGGCGTGCGATAAGCTGGGTGTATTGGGAACCAAAGTCTATGATGGCCACCTTCTCCTGAGCTCTTCCCATCGTTGAGGCCCTTACTTTACTTCCTTTCTCGATAGGAGGCCTGCCTTGACCAATTCGTCTGCTGATGGTTCCTTCCCCACCTCCAAGAAGTAAATCCTCTTAGCCCACTTGAGCCTCTCCTCCTTAAACCTGCTCAGGGAAGATGGAGGGGCGGTCAACCCCTGGACCATTCCCCTTCCCAAAAAGCGGAAGTTGAAAAAACCAAAGGAAAGGAAAAAGAGGATCAGGCAGAAGCCTCCTATGATGGCCGCCCTTCCCCACCCCTCTCTCCGCGGCCTTTTCTCTCCCAGAACCGAAGGGGAGGGGAGGAAGATCTCCCGCTTTATTCCTACGGGCTTAATGTAACCTTTCTCGAGCAGCTCCGAGATGATCTCCAGGGTAAAAAACTGCCCAAAAAGGGAGTTATTTATTATCTCATGAACGCTCCTTTTGCCGTCAACCAGTTCATAGATCATCTTCCTGTCCCAAGGTAGCTCTTTCCCTTCCCTTTCCAGCATCCCCGTTGACTTCAGGATCAGATACTTAGTGGGTATCCTCTTCTCTATCTGGGAGGACTCATCGACCATGCGAAGGATATTCAGCATTATTTCCTCTACGTTGAGGAAAAAGGAGACCTTCCCCGAAATCTTCACCGGCAAGGCCTCGAAACGGAATTGTCCTTCCCGCCAGTGAAAGAGGTCATAGATTATCTCATAGACCTGGTTGCAAAGGGTTTCTCGAACCACCTCCTCACTTACCAACCCTTCGCTTACGATGATCTCACCTAAGGGACGGGGAGCCTTCTTTTGCTCTTCCAGTACTCGCTTCAATTCCTCCTTGGACAAAAAACCGGCCTTCACCAGCTTCTCCCCTATCGGGTCTATCTTGCTCTTGGGAGAGGGAACGGCATGGACCACCTTCCCCTCAAAGAAATAGACCTCTACCTTCTCCTCCCCTTCCTTCCAGGAGCGCAGGATGCCGCTTTTGCCCTGCTGTCCCAGAAGCTGGATAATCTCCAGGATGTTAAAATCTCGCAGATTTCCCTCTAAGCTCATTTGTTCCTCCAATACTCAGATTTCGATATGTCCGGGGAGAGGAATCCTCTCCCTGTTCTCCCTCCGCCTCCCGTCTTTGATAAATAGATAGCAGAAGAGCAGAAAAAGCAATCCCCCGAGAAGGATATCCCCTATCCCTCGAGAAGGCAACGGATAAAGGGAGACGGGGATACGTTTCCAAAGGTAAAAACTGAAGATGAAGGAGAAAAAGACGACCAGGACGATGAGTCCTCGGTAGGGGTAGCCCTTCCATAGGTGGGCACCTCCGGGGAGGAAGGAAAGTACCCGAATTATTCTCCTCTCTTTCTTCATATCCTCCATTATTTCGTTGAACTTCTTGGACTTGAGCTCCTTGGATTTCTCCTTTCCCCTCATGAGGAGGAAACATTCGCCACACACCTTGTTTTCCCCCTC
>CBEVRB010000193.1:0-2108 GCA_965552155.1 uncultured bacterium | reverse complement strand
TTACGCGAGCCTCTTTGAGGGGGAGGTGAAATTGGTCATCTTCACCGACACCTACGTCAACAGCTATCCCGATGTGGGGAAGAAGGCGGGGATCATCGAAAACGCCGTGGAGCTTTCTCATCTGCTCGGGGTCCAGGAGCCGAAGGTGGCGGTGCTTTCGGCCATAGAGCTGGTGAACCCCTCGATGAGGTCCACCTTGGATGCGGCGGCCCTTTCCAAGATGGCCGAAAGGGGTCAATTTGGAAAGGTCCTGGTAGAAGGCCCCCTTGCCATGGACAACGCCACCTCGGCCGAGGCCGCACGGATCAAGGGGATCGCCAACCCCGTCTCCGGTGACGCCGATATCTACCTGGTGCCCGATGGGGAGACGGGGTTTCTCCTCACAGAGCTTCTGTACCTTTACGGAAGGAGGAGGATGGCAGGGGCCCTTTTGGGGACGGAGGTCCCCCTTGTGCCCGTCCTCGAGTGGGATGATCCCGAGAGTCTCTTTTTCAGCATTGCCCTCGCTGTCCTGAGGTCCCGATGAAAGGTAATCCCTTAACCCTCGTGATCAACCCCGGTTCCACCTCTACAAAGCTGGGGGTCTATCGGGGGCAGGAGGAGCTCTTCCGCGAGACCATAATGTACTCGTCGGAAGAGCTGCGGTGGATGAGCGTTGAGGAGGAGCTGCAGCTGAGAAGAGAGGGGGTCGAACGCAGCCTTCAGACCCACGGGGTATCCAAGGGGGAGCTCGATCTCATTGTGAGCAGGGGAGGGCTCTGTCGTCCCATCGAAGGGGGCATTTACCGGGTGAACGAGGCCATGTGCGAGGACCTGAGAGCGGCCCGCTACGGGCGTCACCCCTCCAACCTGGGACCGATAATTGCCAGGGAAATGGCCGATGAGGTGGGGGCGGAGGCGATAGTGGTCGATCCTCCCACGGTGGATGAGCTTGAGCCCGTGGCCAGGATATCCGGGCTGAAGGAGATAGAGCGCAGAAGCGCCCTTCATGTGCTGAATCAGAGGGCGGCGGCGAGGAGGGCGGCCTCTAGACTGGCTCGTGCCTATGAGGACCTGAACCTGATCGTCGCCCACCTGGGAGGGGGGATAACCATCGGGGCCCATAGACGGGGAAAGATCGTGGACGGCACCCATGGCCTGAGCGAAGGCCCCTTTACCCCTGAGAGGGCGGGGTCCCTCCCGACCCTGGAGCTCCTCGACCTTGCCCTCTCCGGAAGGTACACCCCGGAGGAACTGAGAAAGAAGCTCGTAGGCGAAGGGGGACTCCTCTCATACCTGGGAACGAGGGATGCCCTCGAGGTCGAGAGGAGGATGGCCCGGGGAGATGAGGAAGCCCGGTTGGTCTTTGAGGCGATGGCCTATCAGATCTCCAAGGAGATAGGGGCGATGGCGACGGTCCTTGAGGGCGAAGTGGATGGGATCGTTATCACGGGCGATCTCGCCCGTTCCGAGCCCCTCGTGAGGATGATCCGGCAAAGGGTCTCCTTCTTGGCCCCCCTCTTCGTCTTTCCCGGGGAAGAGGAGCTTCTTTCCCTCCTTGAGGCAGGGCTCAGGGCCTGGAGGGGGGAGGAGGAGATAAAGGAATACTAACCTTCCCCCCGTCCGATCCTCTTACCCCACCCCCTCACCGAGGGGACCGTCCAGCTTATGAGATGGGTGAGCAGAAGGGGGGCGAGGATCAATGTCCCCCACCAGCCCTTATCCTCCACGAAGTGGACGGTGTAGTAAAGATAGGTGAGGGGCTCTGTGCTCATCGCCACCAGGGCAGCGAGGCCAAAGGCCACCTGTTCCGTCTCGGAACGCCTTCGTGCAAACTCCGGGCCCTTCGTCCAGCGGATGATCCCTCCCCACAGTCCGCTGGCATGGACCAGGGCCGTCCCCCAGAGCAATCCCTCCAGCACCCTCAGCAGATGTCTCAAGACCATAGCAGCATTTTATCTCAACCCCCCAAAGGAGGGGAAGCGCCTTTTTCGATTTGACTTATTTGAAACCTTCAGGTAGCTTTGATGAGGAGTCAGATGAAGGGGTTTTTCGGAAAGATCCTTCTTATAAGACTCGATGAGAGGTCCTTCGAGGAGCAGGAGCTCCCCAAGGAGGTCTACAGGCAG
>CBEVRB010000192.1:0-2136 GCA_965552155.1 uncultured bacterium | reverse complement strand
ACGTAGCTGTGCAGGCCTGAGATCAGGTAGTTGACGCCGAAGTAGGTGAAGATGACGGCGATAAAGCCTATGATGGAAAGCAGGGCCGTCTTCTTCCCCTTCCATTCTCGGGTGTAGCGGGCGTGAAGGAAGGCCGCGTATATGAACCAGGTGATCAGCGACCATGTCTCCTTCGGGTCCCAGCTCCAGTAGCTACCCCAGGCGTAATGAGCCCAGGCCGCCCCGGTGATTATCCCGATGGTGAGAAAGGGAAAGCCCAGGAGGATGGTCTTGTAATTGATGTCATCGAGCATCGCGGAGGAGGGAAGCCAGTCTATCCCCTTTCCCTCCCTCTCCCTCTTGGCCTGAATCAGATAGGCCACGCTTATCCCAAAGGCCAGGGCAAAGGCGGCGTAACCCAGAAAGCAGGTAATCACGTGAATCGCCAGCCAGTTGCTCTGTAAGGCAGGGATGAGGGGCTTTATCTCCTTCTTTATCCCCGGGATGAGGGAGGTGAGGGCAAGGAAGAAGGCGGCAAGGGGTGAGGCGATCACCCCGAATACCCTCTGCTTGTATTTCCTGTCGATCAGGATATAAAAGAGGGCGATGGTCCAGGAGAAGAAGACCAAGGACTCGTACATGTTGGAAAGGGGTATGTAACCGTAACCCAGGGCGTGGCTCTCTATCCACCGGATTATCATCCCGGCGAAATGAAGCACCACTCCCCCAAGGACCAGCCCAAAACCTATCTTTCTCCCGAGCTCCCTTTTGGTGATGAGATAGAGGAGGTGAAAGAAGAAGGCCCCCAAGTAAACGTAAAGGACAACGTCAAATATGTAGACGTTGTAAGTGGTCATCTCCCTACGGCTATTTAACAAAAGTTGAAAAGATAGTCAACGCCAATTATAATTTTAATCCTACCCTTCATCCTTGCATAAAGGCGGAGGGGAGGATGCACATAGATCCAAAGAAGGTCTTCGATGTGCGCAATGTGGAGAGGAACATAAAGGACGGTCTCATAACCAGGGAGGAGTACCTTCGCTACCTGGAGAACCTGCCGGACGTCTCGGACAAGATTTACCGGGAAGAGGAGGAAGAAGAGGAGAAGGGAGATTGAGGGAATTCGCAGTAGTCCTCGATCTGGGGGGAACCAATCTGAGGGCAGCGGGCTGCTGGCTCGGCGAAGATGATGGGTTCTTCTCCAGGATCACCACCCGCTCCATCTCCCATCTTTCTCGAGAAGAGGGGATGCGTTTCTTGAAGGAGGAAGTGATAGGGAAGATCCTTGAGAGGGGGAGGGGTGAAGGGGGAAGGGCCAAAGGAGCAGTCTTGGGAGTCCCTGGATGGATAACGCCGGAGGGGGAGCTTGCTTTCTCTCCCCATCTACCCCAGCTTAAAGGGGTGAACCTTATCGGGGAGATGGACTTTGATGGGTTGCCCGTCATGATCGAGAACGACGCCAACCTCTATGCCCTCGGAGAGGGGCGGAGAGGGGCAGCTCAGGGGGCGAAGACCTACTGTGCCCTCACCTTGGGGACAGGTCTGGGAGGGGGGATTGTGATGGAAGGGCGGCTTCTCAAGGGGGCCTATGGCTCCGCCAATGAGGTGGGTCACATGGTGGTGGAGGCCGAGGGGGTCCCTTGCTGGTGTGGGTCCAGGGGGTGCTTGGAGGCCTACGCTTCTGGATCGGCCATAAAGAGGATGGCGGAGGAGAGGGGCCTTGGGGCCCACTCCTCCGAGGAGGTCTTTCGGGCGGCCCAGAACGGAGATCAGGGGGCGAGAGAGGTATTTGCGGAGATGGGGAAGTACTTAGGGGTGGGGATGGCCAACCTGGTGAATCTCTTCAGCCCTGAAGTGATCGTGATCGGAGGGAAGGTGGCTGGTGCTTGGGACTTCTTCATTCCTCATGCCTTAAAGGAGATGGAGAGGAGGGCCTTCCATTACCCCGCCGGGCGAGTTAAGGTGAAGAGGGCCTCCCTGGGCGATGACGCTGCCCTCTGGGGAGGGGTGTCCCTTTTGGAAGGATGAAGGACTACTATCAGATCCTGGGCGTTCCGAGAAACGCCACCGAAGAGGAGATAAAGCGGGCCTACCGCCGCTTGGCCCTCCAGTACCATCCTGATCGCAACCCAGGAGATAAGGAGGCCGAGGAGAAGT
>CBEVRB010000191.1:0-2162 GCA_965552155.1 uncultured bacterium | reverse complement strand
CGGCGATCAAGGGGTTGGTCTATGATCTCCACCGCTAAATTGTCCACGGCTGCCCTCGATCTTTGCAACTGAGCAAGTTAATGCCTCTTCGGTGGCAAAAAAGGCCGCCCGAAAAGGCGGCCCCTGTGATGCCCTCCGTTTTCCAGGGCCTATCCCTCAACCTTCTTGAAGGCAAGGTACAGGCAATCCTGGTTCACTCCCACATGTTCAGGAAGTACTCG
Organism: uncultured bacterium; assembly: GCA_965552155.1. Taxonomy (GTDB): domain Bacteria; phylum Desulfobacterota; class B13-G15; order B13-G15; family B13-G15; genus CAYRAR01. The sequence goes on along the minus strand of CBEVRB010000191.1, from coordinate 1,941 downwards.
CCGCACACGAACCAACAGATACCGTGTCTGGGGTGGGGCTTTGAGAAGATAATCCTTATCTATCCGAATGCCATCAGCGAAGGCTTGGTAGCCGACACCATATGTATATTCCTTTATTTGTGGCCGGAAGGGGTTGTGGAGATAGACCTTATCCGACCAAATCATTATTCCCTCCGGTCTCTCAATTCCCAATGCTTCCGCGGGATCGACGATGAGGAAGACCTCTATGCAAACCGTCGTCTCCCAGCCGCTTCCCCCGTTGAAGTCGTTGCTGACCAGGGGCCCGAAGTTGATGTAGAGATCGCTGGCCATCTCCTTCAAGGGGGGTATGGGGAAGAGCCAGTCGGCGTACTGACGGCATCCGGGACGCACCCAGTACCAGCCGCTGATCAGGGAACACCCATCAGCGTCGAAGGCGACCGCTTTTATCAGGGCTACCGAACCGTGTTGTTGCACTTGAGCCATAGAGACAGTAAAGGCGGAAAGAGCCCCCAGGCCCAGAAGCAGGAAAACGCAAGACCTCAACATCACTCACACCTCCCTTTCTAGGTAATTTCTGGGTAATCTAGCGCCTCACTTGGCATAACCGCATCGCATAGTCATCACCTCCTTATCGAAGGAGAGAAATGCCATCGATATAAGGAAGATATGGAACCCCCATTTCCCCGGCCCCCGGGAGTTCCAATCGTGGGCGATCCAGAAGATCTTCAAGTCGAATCTCTCCCTGTCCACCTCCTCTGGGATAGATATGCGATAGAGCCCCCAGACCCTTCCATCGTTCCCCCTCACCTCGTCGAGGACTGTATCCTTAGCCCCCATGCCTTTCCTTACGCCATAGAGGAGTTGCGGAGAATCCCAGAGGATGTACCATGGCGAAAAGGTGTTGGGATACAAGGCCCTTTTGTCCTCGAAAACCAAGACAAGGTAAGCGCCATAACCCCAATCCGAGACGTGCCTCGCCCCCACGTCCCGCGTTTGGATCTCGACCGCCTTGGCACCGGGGGCTGAGATCCAATCGGACGATATCCATACATGCACGAACTGCTCACCGAACGCCAATTCAAGGTTCCGGGAGACCTGTTGGGGAGGGATGAGTTTCACCGTCGCATAAAGGGACTGCCCGCCGCCGAAACGGGCTTCTTCAACGAGGAAGAGATGGTGCTCCTTCGCTGAGTGAACCCTCACGTATTGGCCTTGCTCCAGAGAGGCCCATCCCAGGGACCAACCTTCAAGGAAGTTTCCAGTTGTCCCCATCTCAAAATCTCTGTATACGGCAGAGACAGGCTGTAACCCGTCTTCCACGACCAAGGAGGACCTTGTCAGCGTCTTCCCCCCGTACGTGACGAGGACAGTGTACATTCCCAGGTTGAAGGTCCCCAAGGGCGCAGCTAATCCCCAAGGGATTATGACCTCAATGCATGCCATGTTGGGGGCAAGCTCTAACGGGGTCACCAGGGAAAGAGTGAGTTCATTTCTCCCCCTCTCCACGTGGACCTCCTTTGGGATACAGCTGTTCGGTCACTGCCTGGAGAGGACGGCGAAAATTGACTGTCTAGCCTGTGGTCGCGGGGGAAGAAACTTAATGGGAGTGACGGGGGGGGTGAACCAGAAACCAGGACCCAATGGGAGATGAAAGGAGGAAGCAAGACACACCCACCGCCCCCTCTCTGGATTTGACTAAAAAGTTTACACCAACTATTGAACAGTCGTCAAGGTAGTGTGGGCTGGCCTCTGTTAAAAAAACGGGGTTCTCCTTTTGGGCAAACTTCCTGTGGTGAACAGCCATTGAGAGGAGAACCCCGGCTGAGTTTCAGGAAACTGGGGCACCTTTTCAAGGCCGAGGGGATTATAGGAAAGCACCGCGTCCCCCTCTGGGAGATAGCTTTGGGCTTGTGCTTTATCAGCTGGGCTTGAGTTTCAGGAAGACAGCGGAGGTACTGG
>CBEVRB010000190.1:0-2220 GCA_965552155.1 uncultured bacterium | reverse complement strand
CCATCCCCAAGGTCCTCGAGTGCCTGGCCGCCCGGCGGATGATCCTCCTCAGGACATACCCCCTCCCCTCGTTGGAAGGGAGGACACCATCGGCGACCAAGAAAGCCACGGCCCGGCTGTGGTCGGCGATCACCCGGATGGAGATATCCGCCTTGGGGTCCTCTCCGTAACGGACGCCGCTTATCTCCTCTATCCTGGAGATGATCCCCCGGAAGAGGTCGGTATCGTAATTGCTCTTCACCCCCTGGAGGACCGCCGCGATCCTCTCGAGCCCCATCCCCGTATCTATGCTCGGGGAGGGAAGAGGTGCCATGGTGCCGTCGGCCTCCCGGTTGTACTGCATGAACACCAGGTTCCAGAGCTCCAGGAACCGATCACAGTCACACCCCACCCCGCAGGTGGGCCTGCCGCAGCCCACCTCTTCCCCCTGATCGATGATGATCTCGGAGCATGGACCGCAGGGGCCCGTATCCCCCATGGCCCAGAAGTTGTCCTCATCCCCCAGCCGAACGATCCTCGAGGGGGGAAGCCCTGCCAGCTCCTCCCAGAGCCTCGAGGCCTCATCGTCCTCCCGGTGGACCGACACCCAGAGCCTCTCTGTGGGCAGGCGGAGGACCTCTGTCAGATACTCCCAGGCCATCTCTATCGCCTCGCGCTTGAAGTAGTCACCGAAGGAGAAGTTCCCGAGCATCTCGAAGAAGGTGTGATGGCGGGCGGTATACCCCACGTTCTCCAGGTCGTTGTGCTTACCCCCTGCCCTCAGGCACTTCTGGACCGAGGTGGCCCTCCGGTACGGCCTCTTCTCCTGTCCCATGAAGACCCTCTTGAACTGGACCATCCCCGCATTCGTGAAGAGGAGGGTGGGATCATCATGGGGGACCAACGAAGAGCTCTTCACCACCTGGTGGCCCTTGGAGGCGAAGTAATCGAGGAATGATCGCCTTATCTCGTTTCCGCTGATCACCCTTCCTCCTCCAGCTCCAGTTCGGGCTCACTTCTTTCGGACACCTCGAACTCCTGCCATCCCATATCGCTGGTGGCCAGAATGCCCTTTACCCTGAGGGCGAAGTCATCAGGGTTGGTGCAGTGGCGGAGGGCCTCCTCATAGGTGATGAGCCCCCTCTGGAGGAGGGACATGAGGGACTGATCAAAGGTCTGGGTCCCGTAGGTTACGTGCCCTTCGGCTATGGCTATGGGGATCTCATGAGTCCGGTCCTTATCTATGATGCACTCCCGGATGCGCGCCGTGGAAATCAGGAGCTCCACGGCCGGCACCCTGCCCACCCCGTCGGCCTTGGGGAGGAGCCTCTGGGAGATGACGCCTTTCAAGACGCTGGCAAGCTGGAGCCTGATCTGTTTCTGCTGATAAGGGGGATAGACGGCCACGATCCGGTTTATCGTCTCTTTGGCATCGAGGGTGTGGAGGGTGGAGAGGACCAGATGGCCTGTTTCGGCCGCCAGAAGGGCCGTATCTATGGTCTCGAAGTCCCGCATCTCGCCCACCAGGATCACGTCGGGGTCCTGGCGCAGGGCCATCTTCAGGGCCTGGGCGAAGCTCTCCGTATCGCTCCCTATCTCGCGCTGGGAGATGATGCTCAGGTGATCCCGGTGGAGGAATTCAATGGGGTCCTCAATGGTTATCACGTGACAGCGCCTGTGACGGTTGATGTAGTCTATCATCGCTGCCAGGGTGGTGCTTTTGCCTGAGCCGGTGGTCCCGGTCACCAGGATCAGCCCCCGCTGCTCCATGGAGAGGCGCTCCAGAGGCTCCACGGGCAGGTTCAGCTCCTCGAACCCCCTTATCTCAAAGGGCACGATCCGGAAGGCGATGGCTATGGTACCCCGCTGCTGGAAGATGTTCACCCGGAACCTCCCCAATCCCATCACCCCATAGCCCATGTCTATCTCCCGGTGCTTGAGGAAGTGTTCCCTCTGCCTTTCGCTCATGATCTGGTAGGCTATCTTGGCCACCTCACTTGCCTTAAGGGGAGGATACTGATCCAGGGAGACCAGTTCCCCGTCTATCCGGAAGATGGGGGGCTGGCCCACCTTCAGGTGGACGTCCGATGCCCTCCGGTTCATAGCCTCCATCAGGAGTTCGTTAAGCTCCACCTCCATTGGCTATCCCTCCTTCTTCAGGAGACCATAATGGCTCAATATCTTTTCCTCTATCTCCCTCATCACCTCGGGGTTGTCCCTCAGGAAGGCCTTGGCGTTCTC
>CBEVRB010000189.1:0-2225 GCA_965552155.1 uncultured bacterium | reverse complement strand
CCCAGTCGGTTTCAGGCTTCTCCACCTCCAGCAGCCGGCCGTCCTCAACCTTGCACCTGACGATGCACTTGGGCTTGCACCACCAACACATGGCCTCCTTTACCTCGACCGCCATGCCCTCCTCCTTTCCTTGTTACTATTGTTGGTTTCAGCCATCAGTATATGCTGGGGGATCAGATTATCAACCCCTCTTTGTTTATAGATCCTTTCGATTTGTTTATAGCTGACCGCAAGCAAGCGCCATATGTTGACGAGCTTTGCATTATATGAGATATATCTTCCAGGGACGTGGGGGACTTCCGATATCTCAGCTATCTGTTGATATTTCAGGAGGTGGCGAGGCAGAGAAGCTTCTCCAGGGCTGCGGAAACGCTGTGCATGACGCAACCGGCGGTAAGTTCATCGGTACGGAAACTGGAGAAGTACCTGGGTGTTAAGCTTCTGGACAGACTCGGCCGTCACGTGGAGCCTACGGAAATGGGAAACACTCTCTATCGGTATGCGTGCGAGATCTCGCGCCTTCTGGATGAGGCTAAGGAGGCTATACGTGAGGCCTGCCATCTCCGCAGAGGCATCCTAAGGATCGGGACCACCAGGCCGCTGGTGGAGAGGTTCCTCTTCGGCGCCGTGGCAGATTTCAAACAGCGTCACCCTGGTGTCATTGTTCGCCTTCACGAAGGGACCTCCACGGAGATAGTGCAGGGCGTATTGGATCGGTGTTTCGATATAGGTGTGGTCGGCCAAACCGCATATCCCGAGGATCTGGTGGTCCTTCCCCTCACCGAGATCGAGTTCTTCCTCGCCCTTTCTCCCCCACACCATGGATTTCATGACAGAGAGGAGATCTCCCTCCAGGAGATTGCCCACAGCCGCTTCGTCCTTCAGGAGAGGGGGACCTCCGTGAGGGAGGTCATCGAAGGACTCTTTCAGCGTTTGGGCATCAGGCCGTCGGTCATAATGGAAGCGAGTACCATCAACTTTATTAAGGACACGGTGATGAAAGGGATAGCTGTGGGTTTCCTTCCGCGTTATTTTGTCGAAAAGGAGCTGAAGGAAGGGGCCCTCTCCCTTTTGCGCGTGAAGGGCCAGAGGCTGTCAGTCAGGGTTGATCTGGTGTACCTCTACGGGCGGACCCTTTCGCCCGCCGCCATCGCCTTCAAGGAACTGGTAAAAGGTTGGGCCTCTGGTTCGGGCCGTTCTGCTCGAAGGGCTAATGGTTGTAAACGATGAGGCCCCCTAAGGGCAAGCGGTGCAAACTGCAATAGGGGTAACATTTGGCCTGAAAGAGGAAGGTGACCCTCCCCTTCAGTCTTCCCTCCTCTGTGAGGGAATCGTAGTTCCCTCCCCCCTTGGAGATGATGAGGTCGGCCCCCTCCATCAAGGTCCTGACCTGGGGTGAGGCCTTATCCAGGATCGTGCCGGGAAGGGGCTCGGGGATCCCGTTCTCGGCGACCTGAGCCACCTCCTCCATGCCCACAGAGATGGCATCCTGGAGGGTGGCATCGTTCAAGACCGGTAAGGTCCTGGTGACGAAGATTACATCCAGGCCATATCGGTCCCTGATCATCTCTATTAGGAGCCTGTCGAAGACTATCTCACCGCAGTTGTCCCCGAGGTACACGACGGTACGGGCCCTACGGAGCCTCTCCTCAAATTGCTCCATCTCGAGGGGGTCTATGTCATGGTCTTGCAGGATCTCGCACATTGCCTCCGTCGCCCTCCTTGCCTTGATCATGGCGTCGATAGAGTTACCAGCTGTGGCGAACCTCACGGCCTCCTCGAGGGGATCACGGCTTCTGAGGATTTGCTCCTTGACTAAAGGAAGGAGCTCAAGGGCCCGGCGATTTTGCTCTTCCTTTATCACCCTTAAGGGGTCTGCTTCTCCTGAGATGTGCTGCATCATGATCCATACATCTCTTATCACCTCGGGGGAGGTCACGCACCAATCTTCCCCCTTGAGGGACCTGAATTTTAGGATCTCCTCCATAAATCTCCTTATGCCTTCTTCGTCCCTGATGGCCAGACGTGCCACTTCTAAGGACATCCTCAGGATGCAGGGGATGCAATCAGGCCAGATGAGCATGATCTAAAGTTTAGCCTTAAAGATGGCGAATTGTCCACAAGGGAGGAAAAAAGGCACTGTCAACCTCCTGTGATTCGATGAAAACGAGTGCCCTCCCAAGACATGGTAGGCTTTGGAAAAGACTCAAAGGAGGGCACGATGA
>CBEVRB010000188.1:0-2302 GCA_965552155.1 uncultured bacterium | reverse complement strand
AGAGAGGGCGCCTCCTGGGGAGTGGGGAGGGCTTGGGCAGGAGGTATCTTGCCGTAGGTGATCTCTCCTCTTTGAGGAGCCCTCTCGGGGGGCCAGAGAAGATCACTTCCCCCCCCTCAGGCCCTGCCCCTGGCCCCAGCTCCACCACCCAATCGGCAGCGAGGATCGTCTCCTGGTCGTGCTCCACCACGATGACCGTATTCCCCATATCCCTGAGGGCCCTCATCGCCCGAAGGAGACGGGAGTATTCCCGGGGATGGAGGCCATGGCTCGGTTCATCGAGTACGTAGATCATCCCGCTGAGGCCGGAGCCTATCTGGGCGGCAATCCTCACCCTCTGGGCCTCACCGGCCGAGAGGGTGGCCGTGGGTCTGTCCAATGAGAGATACCCCACCTCCACATCCACCAGCATGGAAAGCCTCTTTCTGATCTCCTCCAGGAGATCGGTTATCACTTTCCCCTGCACGGGGACCTGCATCTGCCCGAAGAACTCAAGGGCCTCCTTTATCGGAAAGGCACAGATATCGGCTATGGATAGCCCTTCGATCCTCACATTTAGGGCTTCTTTCCTCAATCTCTTACCCCCGCACTCATCGCATACCCTGGCCCCTTTTGGGAAGGAGGGGCCTTTTCGCTCCTTGAGGACGAGCCCCGTGCCTTTGCATCGAGGGCACATCCCATCGGGATGGTTGAAGGAGAAAAGGGAAGGGGTCAGGGAAGGAAAGGATAGTTCACAGCGGATGCAATAGGGGGTCTGACTCATCACCTGCTCCTGCCCATCCCCCACCCGAACCTTCACGACCCCTTCCCCGTAGCGGAGGGCAAGCTCCAGGGACTCCCTTACCCGCCTCCCCACCCCTTCTTTGAGGATAAGGCGATCCACCAGGAGGTCAAAACCCTCCTCACCGGGAAGGGAATCGAGTTCCACCACTTCTCCTCCCACCAGGGCCTTGGTGAAGCCATCCCTCAAGAGGCGGGAGATCGCCCTTTTTGTCCCTTTCTTAATGGGGGAGAGGAGGTATACCCTCTCGCCCTCTGGCAACCCCAGGATCTCATCCACCATCTCCTCTTTGGTGTAGGCCTTAATTGGATGACCGCACCTCGGGCAGAAGGGCTCCCCGATATGGGTGAAGAGCAGCCTCAGATAATCGTAAAGGCCCGTCGCAGTGGCGACGGTGGATCGGGGATTGCGGCTCAGGCCTCCCCCCTGCCTTATGGCCACCGTAGGGGAAAGGCCCTCTATGGAGTCCACATCGGGCCTGTTCATCACCCCGAGGAACTGGCGGGCATAGAGGGAGAGGGACTCCAGATAGCGTCTCCTCCCCTCCGCATAGATGGTGTCAAAGGCCAAGGAGGACTTCCCCGAACCGCTCACCCCCGCAAAGACGATGAGCTTACCCCGAGGGAGCTCTAAATCAATTCCCTTTAGATTATGCTCCCTCGCCCCTTTTATGACGATCTGGGGCATGGCAAGGATCTGCAAAGGAGAAGTCAGAGGACGGCCTCTATCACTTCTTCGGCCGCCTTCACAGTTTTCCTTGCCCCTTCGATAGCCTTCAGGGCGTCTTCCTTTGTGTATTCTTCAGTGGGAATAAAATCTATCTCTCCATAGAAGGCAAGCTCCCTCTCCCTCCTCAACCATTTGGAAATTTCGGCAAGCTCCTCCAGTTGAGAAGCTACCAGCTCATCGTTGGTCATAGCTCGATCCTCTCTCCGAACCTGTAATCGGGTTTAAGGATCCAATACCACCCACTTCCTCGAAAGACCCGCTTTGCCCCCAATGCCTTTAGACGTTCCCTGAGCCCTTCGAGGTAACGGCGAAAAAAACCCCCCTTGTCGAAGAGGATCTTCGCATCGTAAATCATGTCAAGGAAAAGGGGGCTTCCCCTCCTCACTTCTTCAGGCGTCTTAAAAATGGGAGAGAGGAAGGGGTAAATGCCCTGCCCCTCGAGTTCCCTCAGGTCATCTTCAAGCTGCCTTTCTACATTGTTGACGAACTCCTCCACCCTTCTGATCCTCCCCTGGGGTAGAGGTTCGGCGATGATCAGTATATCTATGTCGGAATCGGGCCTAAAGCTATCCCTGGCCACTGAACCGAAAAGGACGAAGCTGATGAGGCGATCTTTATAATACGCCTCCGCAAGTTTAAGTACCTTCTCCAGAAGGCGCTGGTAAGACTCTTTATATTTCATGGTCGTAGACCTTCCCAGATTCTATTATCATTTCACCTCTCGCACACCAGCATTAAAATTTCAAGTTTTTTGCGCCACAACCATTGCGCTGATCCCGAAAGGGAAGTTAA
>CBEVRB010000187.1:0-2320 GCA_965552155.1 uncultured bacterium | reverse complement strand
GGGTTTTGATCGGGGCTGAAGGGAGGGCTCCCTTTTACCTTTCGGCCTTTTCCAACGGGGTTGCGGCCCACTCCCTGGAGCTTGACGATGTGAACAACGAATCCTCCCTTCATCCCGGTGCGGTCATTTTCCCCGTGGCCTTTGCCATGGGGGAATTCACCCGTTGCGATGGGAGAAGATTCATAGAGGGGGTGGTATCGGGCTACGAGGTGATGGTGAGGCTGGGGGAGGCCCTGAGGCCTGCCCGTCATTACGCCCGGGGGTTTCACCCCACGGGGACATGCGGTGCCTTCGGGGCGGCTGCGACCGCATCGAGGGTCCTCAGCCTTGGGCCCGAAGAGACGGTAAACGCCCTCGGGATCGCCGGAAGCCAGGCCTCGGGCCTGATGGAGTTCCTCGCCACTGGTGCATGGACCAAGAGGATGCATCCTGGATGGGCGGCCTCCGCAGGAATTGTCGCTTCCCTTCTGGGAAAGGCCGGCTTCACGGGCCCCTCCACCGTCATCGAGGGCAGATTCGGCTTTCTCCGCTCTTACTCCGACGGGCCAGACCCTGAAAGGGTGCTCAAGGATCTGGGAGCGCCCCTCAAGGTCATGAGGACGAGCCTAAAACCCCATGCCTGCTGCCGCTACAAGCAGGGGCCGATAGATGGGATCCTGAAGATCATGGGGGAGAACGGTTTGAGGGCCGATGAGATAGAGAGGGTGGAGGTAGGGATGCTCGGGGCCGGCATGCCCATCGTTGCCGAACCTGCCGAGCTGAAGTATACTCCCCGCACCGTGGTGGATGCCCAGTTCAGCATGCCCTTTGGGGCAGCGGTGGCCATCCTCTACGGGAGGGCCTCCATTGACGAGTACACTCAGGAGAGGATCGCTTCAGAAGAGGTCAAGGAGATGATGAGGAGGGTATCCTGCATCCATGAGCCGGAACTGGATGAGGAATACCCGGAGAGGTGGCCCGCCACCGTGAGGATAAGGACCAGGGACGGGAGGGAGTTTTTCACCAAAGTCAATTATCCGAAAGGAGACCCTGAGAATCCCCTCTCCTGGGAGGAGCTGGTGGAAAAGTTTAGATACCTTACATCTCCCGTATATTCCGAGGGGAAGAGGGAGGAGATCATCTCGAGGGTGAGGTCCCTGGAGGCCGAAGAGGATATATCGGACTTTACTGCTCTTTTGGATCGGGGGTAGAAGATGAAGATCCTGGCGTTGAACGGGATCCTCGGTTACGGCTATGCGGAGATCTCCTTGGAGAACGGCCTCAAGAGGTCTCCGGATGTGATCGGTGTGGACGGGGGTTCTACCGATCCAGGGCCATACTACCTGGGGACAGGGAAGTCCTTCACCTCCAGGTCGGCGGTGAAGAGGGACCTGGAACTCGCCCTGCCCGAGGCCATAAAGCGGGGGATCCCCTTTGTGATCGGCACGGCAGGAGGGGGAGGTGGAGAACCTCATCTCGACTGGTGCAGGGAGATCATCGAGAAGATAGCGCAGGAGAAGGGCCTGCGCTTCAAGATGGCCCTTATTCACGCCGAGCTCAATAAGGACTACCTGAAGAGGAAACTGAGGGAGGGAAAGATAAGGCCGATGGGACCCCTGCCCCAGCTCACCGAGGAGGAGATTGAGCAGAGCGTTAGGATCGTCGGACAGATGGGGGCAAGGCCCATCATGGAGGCCCTGGAGATGGGGGCCGAGGTCGTTCTGGCCGGAAGGGCGAGCGATCCGGCGGTCTTCGCCGCCCTTCCCCTTAAGGAGGGGTGCGCCCCGGGGCCTACTTGGCACGCCGCAAAGATAATAGAGTGCGGGGCGATATGCTCGGTCCCGGGAACAGCGGCGGACTCGATCATGGCCTATATAGAAAGGGATTTCTTTCTGCTTGAGCCGCTGAACCCTAAGAGGAGGTGCACTCCCCTTTCGGTGGCAGCTCACACCCTCTACGAGCAGCCCAACCCCTACTACCTCTACGAGCCCGATGGGATGATGGACCTTTCGGGGTGCCGCTACGAGCAGTACGACGAAAGGGTGGTCAAGGTCTCGGGGAGCAGGTTCATCGAGGCGAAAACCCCCACGGTGAAGCTCGAAGGGGTCAGGATAGCGGGCTATCGAACCATCGCCATCGCAGGGGCGAGGGATCCGGTGATGATCGAGAGGATAGAGGAGATAAAGGGGGCAGTGACCGAACACGTGAGGGAGGTCTTCAAGGGGAGGGTGTCCCCTGGAGATTACCGGCTCCTTTTCAGGCTCTACGGCAGGGATGGTGTCGAAGGGGAGATAGAGCCTTCGGAGGAGAGGCCCCATGAGCTGGGCATAATCATAGAGGC
>CBEVRB010000186.1:0-2353 GCA_965552155.1 uncultured bacterium | reverse complement strand
CAGTGCCCTTGCCGCCTTGAACTTCTCGTGAAGCTCTGCTACCAGTTGCTCCTTCTCTCTTCTCTGCAGTCCCATTCCCCTTTCTCCTCAGCGCGAAGGATTATTGCCGGAGGACCTCTTTTAGGGAGTTAGGGTCTACCTTCACCCCTGGGCCCATGGTAGTGGAGAGGGCGATGCCCCGCAGGTAGGTTCCCTTGCTGGCAGCGGGTTTCGCCCTGATGATGGAGTCGAGCACCGCGGCGACGTTCTCCAAGAGCTTGTCAGGACCGAAGGAGACCTTCCCCACGGGTACGTGGACGTTTCCTGCCCGGTCCACCTTGTACTCCACCCTTCCACTCTTCATCTCCTTGACCGCCTTGGAGATGTCGAAGGTGACTGTCCCCACCTTGGCGCTCGGCATGAGTCCCCGAGGGCCGAGGATCTTGCCGAGCTTGCTCACCATCTTCATCATGTCGGGGGTGGCGATCGCCTTATCGAAGTCCAACCACCCCTTGGAGATCTTCTCCACCAACTCCTCTCCTCCCACGTAGTCAGCCCCTGCCTCCCGGGCCTCCTTTTCCTTCTCCCCCTGGGCGAAGACCAGGACCTTCACCTTCTTTCCCGTCCCATGAGGCAGGACCACGCTTCCCCTCACCATCTGATCTGGCTTTCTCGGGTCCACCCCCAAGCGGACGGCCAGATCCACCGTCTCATCGAAGTTGGCGTAAGAGAGCTCGGGCAGAAGCTTCACCGCCTCCCGTATATCATACCGCCTGTTCCTGTCCACCTTCTTCTTGGCCTCTATGTATTTCTTCCCTCTTTTGGCCATCTCCTGACCCCTTATACGATCTCTATTCCCATGCTCCTGGCCGTCCCCTCGATGATCCTGATCGCTCCTTCCAGGTCCTTGGCATTCAGATCGGGCATCTTCACCCTGGCGATCTCCTCGATCTGCTTACGGGTGAGCTTCGCCACCTTCTCCCGGTTTGGCTCCCCAGAGCCCTTGGCGATCTTGGCCGCTTGCTTGAGCAGGAGGGACGTAGGGGGAGTCTTGGTGACGAAGGTGTAGGTCCTGTCGGCGTAAACCGTTATGGTCACAGGAACCAGGGTCTCCCCCATCCCCTTCGTCCTCTCGTTGAAGGCCTTGCAGAACTCCATGATGTTGAGCCCGTACTGGCCCAAGGCAGGCCCCACCGGAGGCGATGGACTCGCCTGCCCTGCCGGGATCCGCAGCTTTATGGTGGCCATCACCTCTTTTTTCTTCTTTTTCTTCGCCTCTGCCATATCTCCTGCCCTCAGTTATGCTCTATCTGCATGTAGTCGAGCTCTATGGGGGTGGCCCTTCCGAAGATGCTTATTAAGACCTTCACCTTCCTCTTATCCGGCCTCACCTCCTGCACTGTCCCCACGAAGTTGGTGAAGGGTCCGTCTATCACCCGCACACTCTCTCCCTCCCGGAAGGTGACCTTGGGCTTGGGCGTGTACTGCCCCTCGATTATCTGGGCGATCAGTTCCTCGGCCTCCTTGTCCGAGAGGGGGGTGGGACTGGTGCGGCTTCCCGCGAATCCCGTCACCCTAGGGGTACTCCTCACCACATGCCAGGTCTCATCGTTGAGCTCCATCTTCACCAGGATGTAGCCAGGAAAGATCCTCCTCTGCGAGGTCTTCTTCTTCCCCTTCACCAGCTCCACCACCGTCTCCGTGGGGACGATGATCTCGGAAAAGTATTTCCCCCTTGCGTCCTTTTCCCCCTGCTTTACCTTCTCCTCCTCAAACTTCCTAATTCGTTCCTCCAGGGCAGCTTTTACCTTATCCTCATAACCCGAATAGGTATGTACTATGTACCATTTCTGGGCCATCTCAACTCAGGACGATCTTTATCAGTTGGGAGAGGATGAAATCGACGATCCCTAGATAAAAGGCGGTGATGAAGACGATGACCAAGACCACCACCGTCCCTGCCAATGTATCCTTTCGGGAAGGCCAGGTGACCTTCCTCGTTTCCACCTTCACCTCCTTGAGGAACTGGATTAGCCTTCTCAGCTTCTCTCCCATCGACCCTTTTCCAGAATTAAAAATGGCAGGCCAGGAGGGATTCGAACCCCCAACCCCCGGATTTGGAGTCCGGTGCTCTAACCGTTAGAGCTACTGGCCTCCCTTCCGAAGACTACTTTATCTCCCTGTGAACGGTATGTCTTCGGCAAAAACGACAGTATTTCCTCAGCTCAAGCCTCTCCGGCGTCCTCTTCTTGTTCTTCGTCGTCGTATAATTCCTCCTCTTGCACTCTGTACAGGCAAGGGTCACGATCACTCTCATCGCTTCAGTCCAGTATCTCCGTTACCACTCCTGCTCCTACGGTCCTGCCCCCCTCCC
>CBEVRB010000185.1:0-2365 GCA_965552155.1 uncultured bacterium | reverse complement strand
CCGCGACCCTCAGCTTGGAAGGCTGATGCTCTAACCAGGCTGAGCTATTCCCGCCCTCGCTTCGCCATGGTGGAGAGGGGAGGATTCGAACCTCCGAAGGCTAAGCCAGCGGATTTACAGTCCGCCCCCTTTGGCCGCTTGGGTACCTCTCCTTCAATCATGGAGCTGGTGGTGGGACTCGAACCCGCAACCTGCTGATTACAAATCAGCCGCTCTACCCATTGAGCTACACCAGCTTCCTTTTTTTCAGAGAAAAATTTTAGCAAAAAACTTCCTTCTCTCCAAATCTCCCATTCGGAGAGAAGTCCCTTTCTTTTTGGCAAATCAAATATAAACCCTTTTGTAATTTTTATCAAGGGGTAATTTGAGGCCCAAGTTGACAAAGGGGGTGGGAGGGAATAACATCAAAGGAGCATGAGGAAATTATTGCCCTTTCTCTTCCTCGCCTCTCTCCTCTTGCTGCCGCCTTCTCTTTTTTCGGCCCCTCGGGGAGAGGTCTTTTTCATCAACGTGGAAGGGATCATCAATCCCGCGATGGCCAACTACATCGTGAAGGGGGTGGATCGGGCGGAGAGAGAGGGAGGATGTTGTCTGGTTATCCAGCTCGATACCCCCGGGGGCCTCATGGACTCGATGAGGACCATCGTGAAGAGGATCCTTTCGGCCCGCATCCCCGTGATCGTCTATGTGGCCCCCAGTGGGTCCCGGGCTGGCTCAGCCGGGGTCTTCATCACCCTGGCCGCCCACATCGCCGCCATGGCCCCAGGTACCAACATCGGCGCCGCCCATCCCGTCCAGATGGGAGAGAAGAAGCTCAGCAAGGAGATGGAGAAGAAGATAGTGAACGATGCGGTGGCCTATATCAAGACGATAGCGAAGCAACGGGGGCGAAATGCTCGATGGGCCGAGCAGGCCGTAAGAAAGAGCGCTTCCATCACCGCCAAGGAGGCCCTGCGGCTGAAGGTGATAGACCTAGTGGCCAATTCCCTCGAAGAGCTCCTGGAGAAGGTAGATGGCCGGGTGGTGAGGCTCGGAGGGGGGGAGAAGGTCGTCCTCAAGACCAAGGGACGAGAGGTGAAGGAGATAAAGATGTCCTTCCGGGACCGGTTCCTGCACACCATCTCCAACCCCAACATCGCCTACATCCTCCTTATGCTCGGGATCTACGGGATATTCTTCGAGCTCTCCAACCCCGGAGCGATCCTCCCCGGGGTAATAGGGGGTATATGTCTCATCCTCGCCTTCTTCGCCTTTCAGATGCTCCCCATAAACTATGCAGGGGTGGCCCTGATCATCCTCGGCATCATCCTCTTCATCGCCGAGGTGAAGATCACCAGTTACGGTCTGCTCTCCGTGGGAGGGATCATCTGCATCATCCTGGGATCGATCATGCTGATCGAAAGCCCCGCCCAGTACCTCCGGATCTCCCTGGGCTTTATCCTGCCCGTGGTGATCGTGAGTGCCGGCTTCTTCCTCTTTGCCCTCACCATGGTGCTTAGGGCCCATCGCCGCAGGCCCACCACCGGGAGGGAAGGGTTGATCGGCAAGGTAGGGGAGGCTAAAGAGGACCTCCTCCCCGAGGGGGTGGTGGAGGTTCAGGGAGAGCTCTGGAAGGCCGAGGCATCCGAAGAGGTGAAGGCGGGGGAGAGGGTCCAGGTGGTGGGGGTGGAGGGGATGAAGCTTAAGGTGAGGAAAATTTGAGAAAGGAGGGAAAGAGATGTTCTTCTGGCCCATTCTGATCTTTTTGGTATTGGTTATCCTCAGCTCCGCCATAAAGATATGCAGGGAGTACGAGAGGGGCGTGATCTTCCGCTTAGGGAGGCTGATCGGCACGAAGGGACCGGGGCTCTTCTTCATCATCCCGGGGATAGATAAGATGGTGAAAGTGAGCCTGAGGACGGTGGTCTTTGACGTCCCCCCTCAGGACGTGATCACCAAGGACAACGTCTCGATAAAGGTGAACGCGGTGGTCTATTTCCGGGTGATGTCCCCCGAGAACGCCGTGGTCCAGGTGGAGGATTACCTTTACGCCACCTCCCAGCTCGCCCAGACCACCCTAAGGAGCGTGGTGGGGCAGGTGGAGCTCGACGAGATCCTGGCGGAGAGGGAGAAAATAAACCATCAACTGCAGAGCATCCTGGACAAGCAGACGGATCCATGGGGAATAAAGGTCTCTCTCGTGGAGATAAAGCATATAGACCTGCCCCAGGAGATGCAGAGGGCGATGGCCCGTCAGGCCGAGGCCGAGAGGGAAAGGAGGGCAAAGATTATAAACGCCGAGGGAGAGTATCAGGCGGCCCAGAGGCTTGCGGATGCGGCCAAGCTGATCCAGGACTTCCCCATGGCCCTACAGCTCCGATACCTT
>CBEVRB010000184.1:0-2374 GCA_965552155.1 uncultured bacterium | reverse complement strand
CCTATTCCGAGTATCCCAGCCCCCGCAAGGCCTTTTCGTAGGCGGCGTAGGTCCGAGGGTCGTAAAGGACGAACCGGACGAACTCGATTTCGGGGTGGGCCTTCAGAAACTCTATCACTGTTTTTAAGGCTATCGGAGCCGCCTCCTCTAAGGGATAGCCGTAAGCCCCGGTGCTTATGGAGGGAAAGGCGACGCTCCTGATCCCGTTCTCCAAAGCCACCTCAAGACTCCTCCGGTAGGCGCTTGCCAGAAGCCCCGGGGCCCTGTTCCCCTCCTTCCGGTAGATTGGCCCCACGGCGTGAATCACGTATTTGGCCTTAAGCCTGTAGCCCTTTGTGATCTTTGCATCCCCCGTCTCACAGCCTCCGAGCTTCCTGCATTCTTCAAGGAGCTCTGGCCCTGCTGCCCTGTGGATCGCCCCATCCACTCCCCCTCCTCCCAGGAGACTGGGGTTGGCGGCGTTAACGATCGCCTCGGTGTCCTGCTGGGTGATGTCTCCCTGAACCAGCTCAAGGGTCGATCCGTCTATCCTCACCCTCATCTCGCACCTCCGTGAAGGTATTGGTAAATCATTTCTGCCGTCTTCGCCCCTATCCCGGGAACTCCGGCGAGCTCCTGCACCGATGCCCCCATTACCCCTTCCAGGTCGCCGAACCTCCTGAGGAGGGCCCTCTTCTTCTGCGGCCCGATCCCCGGGATATCGTCGAGCAAGGAGCGGGTCACCTCCTTGCGTCTCAACCTCCTGTGGTAGGAGATGGCAAAGCGGTGAGCCTCATCCCTGATCCTCTTCAGGAGCAGACTCGATGGCCTCCTGTCCTTGAGCACAATGGGGTCCTTTCCCTGGGGAATGAAGATTCGGTCCTCCTCCGCCTGCTCTCTCTTCTTCGCTATGCTGAGACAATCCACCCCCTTGATCCTCAGCTCCTCGAGGACCTTCAGGGCCACCTTCAAGTGGCCCTTTCCGCCGTCTATCAGGAGGAGATCCGGCATCTCCCCCTCCTTCTGGGCCCGTTCCATCCTCCGCCTCAAGATCTCATAGATCATCGCATAGTCGTCTATCCCCTTCACTCTCTTTATCCGGTAGCGCCGATACTGGTCCTTCGCCGGGGAGCCGTCGAGGAAAACGACCATCGAACCGACGGCCATCTCCCCACCGATGTTGGAGATATCGAAGGCCTCTATCCTGCGGGGTAACTGATTCAAGCGGAACCGGCTCCGGAGCTCCTCGAGGACCCCTTCACCGCCTGCCCCGAGAAGCCTCTCCCGGGCGTTCTCCTCGGCCATCCTCAGGAGCTCCTCCCTCCTCCTTTCACCCTTAGGGGAGACGATCCGGGTGCCGAGGTAAGCGCTCAGAAGGGAGGCATCCTCCAGTTCCTCAGGGACCACCACCTCCTGGGGAATATACCTCCCCTTCTGATAGAACCTCCTCAGGAAGGAGGAGATGACTTCCTCATCGGGGAGCCCTACATCCCTGAGCTGGAAGTACTGACCCCCGAGAAGCTTCCCTCCCCGAATGTTGAGCACATATAGCCCGATCTTCCCCCCGTGACGCACCATGGAGAGCACGTCCTGGTTCGCCGTCCCCATGGTCACCACCTTCTGGCGCTCGACGATCTTGGAGAGGCTCGCGATCCTGTCCCTCAGGCGGGCTGCCTCCTCAAACCTTAGTTCCTCCGCCGCCTCTTCCATCTTCTTCCTCATCTCCTCTATCACCTGATCGCTCTCCCCCTGGAGGAACCTCGTTATCTGTTCGACCATCTCCCTGTAAACCCCCTCGTCCACCTTCTGACAGCAGGGGGCAAGGCACCTCTTCATCTGGTAGTTGAGGCAGGGACGGCTCCGGTGAGAAAACTGGGAATTGCTGCAACTGCGCAGGGGGAAGACCTTGTGCAGGACCCTCACGGTCTCCCTTACCGCCTGGGCCGATGGGAAGGGGCCGAAATAGATGGCACCGTCCCCCTTCACCTTCCTCGCTATCGAAAGACGAGGCCAGCGCTCCTGGACGCTCAGCCTGAGGAGGGGATACCTCTTGTCGTCCCTCAGCTTGATGTTGTAACGGGGCTTGTGTTCCTTTATCAGGGCATCTTCAAGGATCAGGGCCTCCTTCTCCGTCTCGGTGACGATATGGTCCACCTCTTGGACGCGCGAAAGCATCACCGATGTCTTAACGTCCTTTCCGTCCCCCTGAAAGTAAGAGCGGACCCTCTTCTTCAGGTCCTTGGCCTTTCCAATATAGAGGATTTCCCCTCCCTTTCCCTTGAAAAGGTAGACCCCAGGCTTCGAGGGAAGGAGCCCTATCTGGTAAAGGACATTTTCTCTCATCAACAGAAATTATAGCGTGGAAAATCTCCTGAGGGAACTTCTCGTTTGTAGG
>CBEVRB010000183.1:0-2466 GCA_965552155.1 uncultured bacterium | reverse complement strand
GATCAAGCCAGATATCGATATCTATGTGCTATACCGCGATATGAGGACCTATGGCTTCAGGGAGGATTACTACCGGGAGGCAGCGGACAGGGGCGTAATCTTCATCCGCTATGAGCCGGATGAGAAACCCCAGGTGGAGAGGGTTGAAGAAGGGGGGAAGACCTTCCTGCGGGTCACCGTGACAGAGCCTACCTTAGGGATGCCCTTGGCCATCGATGCCGACATCCTCGCCTTAGCCGCTGCAGTGGTCCCATCAGAGGGGGCCGAGAGGATCTCTCAGCTCTTCAAGGTGCCCCTGAACCAGGACGGTTTCTTCAAGGAGGCCCATGTCAAATTGAGACCCGTGGAGTTTGACACGGAAGGCGTGTACCTGTGCGGCACGGCCCACTATCCCAAGCACATCCAGGAGGTGATCAATCAGGCCTATGGCGCAGCGGGGCGGGCGCTGGCGCTGCTGTCCCATGACACGGTCATCGCCTCGGGGGTGGTGGCCCAGGTGCAAGAGGAGAGGTGCATTGGATGTGGGACCTGTGTGCAGGTATGCGCCTACGGTGCCGTAGAGCTTCGAGAGACCAAACAGGGCAAGAAGGCCACGGTTAACCCCATCATCTGCAAAGGGGACGGCCTTTGCAACGCCGTATGTCCCTCCGGGGCCATATCCCTTAAACACTTCACCGACGAGGAGATAGGCCAACAGATAGATGTGGCCTTTGCGGCCATGTAGATCGGGGAGTCGAGATGGATGCAGGATTCAAATACAGACCTAAGATCTTGGGTTTTGTCTGCTGGTGGTGAGGGTACGGCGCGGCTGACGTGTCTGGAGTTTCCAGACTACAGTATTCCACCGCAGTAAGGCTCATCCGCGTCAATTGCACGGGCAGGGTGGACATGGCCTTTATCTTTCAGGCCTTCTCCAAAGGGATGGACGGGGTCTGTATCGTCGGATGCTGGCCCGGGGAATGCAACTACGCCACCGGGGGGAATTACCACGCCTTCAACATGGTGCAGCTCTCCAAGAGGCTGCTGGAACACGAAGGAGTGAACCCCGAAAGGCTCATGATTGATTGGTGCAGCTCCAGTGAGGGTATCCGCTTCGCGAATCTGATCGATGAGTTCAGCAAGAGGATAAGGGAACTCGGCCCTTTGGGTAAGGCTGAGGGGGTGGATCCAGAGGAGTTGAAGTCCAGGCTTGAAGCAATAGCGAAGCTCATCCCTTACATCAAGTTGGCCAAAAGGGACAAGCTCTCCCTCAGGTTCGATGATCTGCAAAAATACGAAGAGCTCTATACCCTTGAGGAGGTCGACCAGCTTCTAAAAGAGGTCCCCTCTTACTGGATCGATCCGGAAAAGTGCCAGGCCTGCGGGATCTGCCGCCGTAGATGCCCCGTGGACGCCATCTCCGGGGATAAGAACCTTATCCACGTCATCGACCAGAACAAGTGTATAAAATGCGGGACCTGCTACGAGGTCTGCCCACCTCGCTTCCATGCCGTGCATAAGCTCGTCGGCGAGCCCGTTCCGCCTCCCATCCCGGAGGAGGAGAGGGTCATCGTCCGCAAAAAAGAGGGACATCGTACAGCGGGTTACGGAAACTAACCTCCCGTCCATCTGTCAACCTCCTTTCTTTGAAAGGATAAACGTCGCGTGAAGCGCAAGGTATTTTATAGCTCAAAGGGCCTGTGGGAGGAGAGGGAAGAGGAGATGCTGGAGGAAGTTCCCCTCTCGGTTTATGTAAACGGCTTCAAACTCTCCACCCTCTTCAGGACCCCTGGAGAGGATGAGGCTCTGCTCATGGGGCTCTGTTTCACCGAGGGGATCATAAGGGAAAAGGAGGAGATAGCCTCAATGAGGATAGGGGAAAATGTGGCCGAGGTGCGGATAAAAGGGAGATATAAGGGCAGGTCTGAGCCCAAGGGCATCGAGGAGACCTTGAGAGAATTGAAGAGGAAGGCCACCGTCTTCCTCAAACCCGAAGGGGAGAAGGTAAGGGTCGATCAGCTGCTGGAATGTACGAGGGTAATGGAGTCTTCCCAGAGGCTCAGGAAGAGGACCGAGGCATCCCATGCGGCGATGCTTTTCTCCTATAAGCTTGAACCCATCTCGATGGCGGAAGACGTGGGAAGGCACAACGCTTTTGACAAGGCGATAGGTAAAGCCCTGATGGAAGGAAGGCTCGATGAGGTCTTTATCGCCACCCTTTCATCGAGGATAAGCTTCGAGATGGCGAAAAAGGCGGCCATGATAGGGGTCAAGATCCTGGTGGGCACGTCGAGGGCCACTTCCATGGCCGTCCTCCTGGGGGAAGAGCTCAAGATGACCGTAGTGAGCGTTACGAAGACCGGTGATGTGATCCTTTATACCTCATCCCTCCCTCCGATGATCCGATAGTCTTTCCTGAAGCTGGCATCTTTATTGCTGAACCTTGCTAAAGACAAGCAGTCTGGTGGCCAAGAGGCTGGGAAGGGG
>CBEVRB010000182.1:0-2624 GCA_965552155.1 uncultured bacterium | reverse complement strand
CCCTCGACGCCAAGGTGGAGATAGACGATAACGCCCTGAGGAGGCATCCCGAGTTCCAGGAGATGGCTACCGGGCCCGAGGACCCCCTTGAGGCCTGGGCCAAAAAGTACAACCTCAATTACATAAAGATGAAGGGGGATGTGGGCTGTCTGGTCAACGGGGCAGGTCTGGCCATGGCCACCATGGACCTTATAAAGCTCGCCGGAGGGGAGCCGGCCAACTTCCTCGACGTGGGAGGTGGGGCGACGGTGGAAATGGTGAGGGAGGGATTGAAGATAGTGCACGCCGATCCCGACGTGAAGCTCATCTTCATCAATATCTTCGGGGGAATCCTCCGCTGCGACACCCTGGCGAACGGGGTGATAGAGGCATCAAAGGAGATCACCCTCACCAAGCCCATAGTGGTCCGTCTTGAGGGGACCAATGTGGAGGAGGGGAGGAGGCTCCTCGATTCCTCGGGCCTTGACCTCATCACCGTGGGGACCATGGCCGAGGCCACAGAGAGGATCGTCCAGATGCTGAAGGAGGGATAAGGGATGGCCATCCTTGTAGATGAATCCACGAGGGTCCTGGTACAGGGAATAACGGGTGGGGAGGGACGCTTCCACACCAAGAGGATGCTCGAGTACGGCACGAAGGTCGTGGCCGGGGTGACCCCAGGGAAGGGGGGGCAGGAGGTGGAGGGGGTACCGGTCTTCAATACCGTGGAGGAGGCGGTGAGGAAGACCGGGGCCAACACCTCGGCAGTATTCGTCCCCGCTGCCTTTGCTGCCGAGGCGGTCATGGAGGCAGCCGAGGCTGGGATTGGGCTTATCGTCTGCTTCACCGAGGGGATCCCCACCTTCGACATGATCAGGGCGAAGGCCTTTCTTGAGGCCCGCTCCGCAAGGCTAATAGGCCCCAACACCCCCGGAGTGATATCCCCAGGGAAGTCCAAGGTGGGCCTTATGGCCGGCTACATCCACCGGGAGGGGGAAGTGGGGGTGATATCCCGAAGCGGTACCCTCACCTATGAGGCGGTCTACCAGATGAGCAAGCTGGGGATCGGCCAGTCCACCTGTGTGGGAATAGGGGGGGATCAGATAACAGGGCTTGACTTCGCCGGGGTGCTAGAGCTCTTCAGGGAGGACGAGCAGACCCGGGCGGTGCTCATCATCGGGGAAATAGGGGGGACGGCGGAGGAGGATGCCGCCTCCTACATCCGCGAGGTGAATTACCCCAAGCCCGTTGTGGCCTTCATCGCCGGAAGGACCGCCCCCCCGGGAAGGAGGATGGGACATGCAGGGGCGATCATCTCCGGAGGAGCGGGCACGGCTCAGAGCAAGATAGAGGCCCTGAAGGAGGCGGGGGTGGAGGTGGTGGAGAGCCCGGCGACCATCGGGGAGAAGATTTCGGAGGTCCTCTCAAAATAGGGAGATGAGGTAATCCCTGTTCTCCTCAAAGATCCTCGCCTGATCCTCGAGGACCCGTTCTGTCTCCTGCACCCCCAGGTCTTTCGTCTCCTCAGCATAGGTGATGAATCTGCCGAGCCAGAGGGTACGCAGGGCGTTTATGATGGGCAGCTTCTGTTCCTCCCGCTTGTAGGCAGCGGCGAGACTGTAAACGGACTTGGACCAGAGATCGGCGTCTATTACAATCCTCTCGTTTATTCCCTTTGAGAGCTTTTCAAAAAGCCCCTTTTCCAGATGGGAGCGGATCACCCCCCGGCACTCCTCATATTCCTGGCGAAAGAGCCTGATCATCCTCTCGAGGTTAAGCACGGTGGGCGGCGGCCTGAGCCCCCGGTACCTCGCCATCGCTCTGGAGACCTCCCGACGCGGGGGCTTCGCCTTCCAGACCTCCTCGTAGTAGATCATCAGGTCAAGGAGGGTGCCCACCACCTCGCTGAACATGGGAAGGAGGAGCTTCCTGGGATCGGAGTACTGGAGGGTGGAGGTGTGGAGCTTCAGGCCCAGTAGGGTTTCCTGGAGGGCAAGCCCTTCGGCAGCGGCCACCGTGGTGATGAAGATATCTATTCCAAACCCCGTGGGGAAGAGGGGATGCTCAAGGAGTCTCTTTATCAGCTCTATGGAGAGGCCATATTCCCCTCAGATGGGCTGCCTCACATCTACCCCGAAGAGGGCCCGAAGGAGGGGATAGGCCAGGTTGTTGGTAATGAGACCGTCGTACTTGTGCCGGATGTAGAAGGGGACCACCAGGTCCGCCATCCCGTAAAGGGGGGGCTTCCCCAGGTGTTCGATCCATTCGGGTTTTACGCTCAGGAGGTCGCCGTCCAGCAGTACCACGCATTCGGCCTTGCTCCTTAGGGCGATCTCGAAGATGGTCCTGACACTGCTTCCCTTCCCCAGCTCTCCCAGCTCCTCGGTGACCACCTTCCCCACCTTAAAGGGGAGCTCGAAGAGCTGGGCGAGCTCCATGGTCCGGTCGGTGGAGTAGCCATCGCAGACCACCACCGCCCCCCGATAGTCCGGAAAGAAGTCCACAAGGCCCGTGGCGGCAATGTTCATCACGTGGATTATGGTCGTCTCCACGTTCTTGGTGGAGATCCCCACCAGCAGATCGGCCTTCTTGAGCCTCCTTATCCCCTTGAGGACGCTCGCCTTGAAGTCGTTTCGCAGTCTGAC
>CBEVRB010000181.1:0-2642 GCA_965552155.1 uncultured bacterium | reverse complement strand
ACTCAGGGGAAGGTCATCTTTCTGGGGAGGGAGATCCAGGGGCTTCCCCCCCACAGGCTGGTGGAGCTGGGATTGAGTCGTTCCTTTCAGATCACCAATATCTTTTTGGGGCTCAGTGTCGAGGAGAACCTCCTCTCGGCCCTCATCGCCTACCATCATCGCGGCAGAAGCCTCCTGAGGAGCCTTCAGAGTCATAAGGATCTCTACGATGAGGCCTCTTCCCTCCTCTCCCAGCTGGGGCTTCTGGAGAAAAAGGATATCCTCGTCAGGAATTTGTCTTACGGGGACAAGAGGCTGGTGGAGGTCGGCCTTGCCCTGGCCTCAAGGCCGAAGCTCCTGCTTCTCGATGAGCCCACTGCGGGGATGAATCCTGAGGAGACGGAGCGGATGATCTCCCTTTTGAGGAGGCTCTCTGAGGAGATGGAGACCACCTTCTTCCTCACTGAGCACGACATGAAGGTGGTCTTTTCCGTGGCGGACAGGATCTTTGTCCTCCATCAGGGGGAACTCCTGGCCGAGGGGACCCCTGAGGAGATAAGGGAAAATGAGAAGGTGAGGGAGGCCTATCTTGGCGGAGCCATTGCTTAAGGTTGAAGAGATCCACACCTATTATGGGGACAGCCATGTCATCCAGGGGGTGAGCCTTGAGGTCAACCGCGGAGAGGTGGTCTGCCTTCTGGGGAGGAATGGGGCAGGGAAGACCACCACCATCCGCAGTATCATGGGGCTGACCCCACCCCGGAGGGGAAGGGTCCTTTTCGGCGGAGATGAGATAACGGGCCTTCCCACCCACGAGATCGTGCGTCGGGGGGTGGGCTTCGTCCCTGAGGACAGGAGGATCTTCCCCCGGCTCACTGTCCTTGAGAATCTGGAGCTGGCGGCCACCTATTCGAGGGGAGAGGGGAAGTGGACGGTGGAGAGGGTCCTGGAGGAGTTCTCGATCTTGCGGGGGTTGGCCCACCGGAAGGGGGGGAGGCTCTCCGGCGGGGAGCAGCAGATCCTGGCCATCGCCAGGGCCCTTCTGCTCAATCCCGAGATCCTTCTGCTGGACGAGCCCTCTGAGGGCCTTGCCCCCATAATCGTTGAGCAATTGAGGGAGCTAATCCTGAACCTGAAGGGCGAGGTGACCATCCTTCTGGCGGAGCAGAACGCCCTCTTTGCCATCGAGGTGGCCGATCGGGGATACATCATCGAGAAGGGGAGGATTGCCTATTGTGGCGATACCGAGAGCCTTTCTCAGAACGAGGAGGTAAAGAGGAGGTATCTCGCCCTTTGAATGAGGAGGGGTTACTTGACAGCCTGCAGGCATCTGCGATAAGTAACTCTACCGAAAAAGAGAGAAGGGAGGCAAACGATGGCTTCAGGGAAGGAGTTCTTCGACGAGCTTGAGGGGATGTCCCCGGAAGAGAGGGAGAGATATCAAGTAGAGAAGTTGAGGGAAACCTTGGAAAGGGCGTATCAGAAGGCCCCCTACACCAGAAAGGTGTTTGAGAGGGCCGGCCTTAGGCCCTCTGACATCCGGACCATAAAGGATCTGGAGAAGCTCCCCATCACCAGAAAGGGCGACATCATAGAGGCCCAGCGCGCCGACCCCCCCTACGGTGGCTTTCTGATGGTACCGCCCGAGGAGGTCCAGCGGGTCTTCATCACCCCCGGGCCCATCTACGGGCCCCATCAGACCGAGAAGATAGACTGGTTCGGAAAGTCCTTCCATGCAGCGGGGTTTCGCAAGGGAGATGTGGTGATAAATACGGCCACCTATCACATGTCCCCTGCCGGCATCCTCTTCCATGAGGGGATCAGGGCCTGCGGAGCAACGGCCGTCCCCACCGGCGTGGGGAACACCGAGGCGCAGGTGAAGACAATGCTCGACCTTAAGGTGACGGGATACGCGGGGATGCCCAGCTACCTGATGACCATCATAAAGAAGGCCGAGGAGATGGGATATGACTTTCGAAGGGACTTTTCCCTGCGCCGGGCCTGGTTCACCGGCGAGATGTTACCTCCCTCCCTTCGCAAGACCTTCGAAGAAGACTATGGCATATCCACCTTCCAGTGCTATGCGGTGACCGACTTGGGAGGATGCGTCGCCTATGAGTGCGAGGAGAAAGCGGGGATGCACTTCATGGACGAGTACGTGATAGAGATCGTGGACCCCCAGACAGGGAGGCAGCTCCCTCCGGGTGAGGTGGGGGAGATCGTCGCCACCCCCCTTCATAATGCCACCTGGGGGCTGATCCGCTACGGCACCGGGGACCTCTCTTCTTACGTCACCGAGCCATGTCCCTGCGGGAGGACGTCCTGGCGCCTTACGGGAATCGTCGGACGGGCCACCGATGCCGTGAAGGTGAGGGGGATGTTTGTGGTGGCCAAGCAGGCCGATCAGGTCTTCTCAGAGTTCGAGGAGATCTCCCGCTATCAGATGGTCATCGACCGAAAAGGGGAGAGGGACGAGTTCCTGCTGAGGGTCGAACTCAAGGATGAGACCGTGGATAAGGAGGAGTTGGCGAAGAGGCTCAGCGAGCGGTTTCCGCAGGTCTGTCGGGTAAGGCCCGATAGAATAGAGTTTCTCCCCCCCGGCGGAATCACTAAAATAAAAAATTAGACGGGTTTGAAGTAGAGGATGTCTGTAATCTTACCCT
>CBEVRB010000180.1:0-2724 GCA_965552155.1 uncultured bacterium | reverse complement strand
CAGGAATGCCCTCTTCATCACCAGCCTCCCTCCTCCGGATAGCCCGCCTCCCTCCACTCCTCAAATCCCCCCTTGAAAATCCTCACCCCCTCCATTCCCTCCTTTTTGAGGAGTTCCACCATCTCCTTTCCCTGAGAACAGAGGGCGTCTTCACAGCAGATGATCACCTTCCTTCCCTGAACCCTCCTCCTTATCTCCTCTATCTTCCACTCTATCTCCGCAGGAGAACACTGGAAGGCACCGGGTATGTGGCCTTCTGCATAGGAGAAGAGGGGACGGGGATCGATGAAGAGGGCTCCCTCCTCCCAGAGGGACTTTGCCTCCGCGAGCGTTATCTCCTCCGATGATGAGAGAAGGGGACGAAATACGAGGAAATCGGTCAGGGAGAGAACCGATGCCAAAAGGAGGAGGAATAGGGCCTCTTTTAACGCCCTTCGCACCTTCATCATCTTCCCATCTTCCCATAAATATGCCATAATCTTGGACCCTTTTGGGGGAAATATGGGGGAGACGCTGGCCTACAAGATCATGAGGGAGCACCTCGTGGAAGGGAGGCTTCTGCCCGGGGAGCGGATCGGCATAAGGGTGGATCAGACCCTGACGCAGGATGCCACAGGGACCCTGGTCTACCTGGAGCTGGAGGCGATGGGCCTGGACCGGATAAGGACGGAGCTATCGGTAAGCTATGTGGATCACAACACCCTTCAGACCGGGTACGAGAGCGCCGATGACCACCTTTACCTGATGACCGTGGCGAGGAAGCTGGGGGCATTTTTCTCACCCCCTGGCAACGGGATATGCCATCAGATCCACCTCGAGAGGTTTGCCATCCCAGGGAAGACCCTTCTGGGATCGGACAGCCATACCCCTACTGCTGGAGCCCTGGGGATGCTCGCCATCGGGGCAGGTGGAATGGATGTGGCCCTGGCCATGGCGGGGGAACCCTTCCAGCTTACCGTGCCGCGGATATGCCAGGTGGAAATTAAAGGGGGATTGTCCCCCTGGGTGTCGGCCAAGGACGTCATCCTCGAGCTTCTGCGCCGACTGACAGTGAAGGGAGGGGTGGGAAAGATCTTCGAGTACGGGGGAGATGGGATAAGGTCCCTCACCGTCCCTCAAAGGGCCACCATCGCCAACATGGGGGCAGAGCTCGGAGCGACCACCTCCATCTTCCCCAGCGATGAGGAAGCCCTTCGGTTCTTGCGCCAGCAGGGCCGGGAGGGGGACTGGAGGCCCCTTGAGGCCGATTCCGATGCCCGATACGATGAGAGGATAAGCCTTCATCTCGACGATCTGGAACCCCTGATCGCCTTACCCCACAGCCCCGATAACGTCCGCCCGGTAAGGGAGGTGGAGGGAAAGAGGATCCATCAGGTGGTGATAGGGAGCTGCACCAACTCTTCATATCACGACCTGGCCTTAGTGGCTGAAGTCCTCAAAAAGGAGAGGGTTCACCCGGATGTGAGCCTGGTGATCGTCCCCGGATCGAGGCAGGTGCTGGGGATGCTCGCTCAGAACGGTCACCTCGCCTCCCTGATATCGGCAGGGGCGAGGGTGCTTGAGCCTGCCTGTGGACCGTGTATCGGCATGGGGCAGGCACCCCCTTCCGGAGGGGTGACCCTGCGCACCTTCAACCGCAACTTCAGGGGAAGGAGCGGGACCCCTGACGCGGAGATATACCTGGTGAGCCCCGAGACCGCCGTCGCCTCAGCCCTCGAGGGGAGGATATGCGACCCGAGGCGATTGGGCGAGGAACCGAGGATCGAAGAGCCCCCCCTTTCTCCTGAGGTGAAGGCCCTAATTCACCCTCCGGGTTCGAGAGATGAGGCCCTGGAGGTGATAAGGGGACCCAACATAAGGCCCCTCCCCCAATTTGACCCGCTGCCCGAGAGGATAGAGGGTAAGGTCCTCCTGAAGGTGGGCGATAACGTATCTACCGACGAGATACTCCCTGCGGGGGCGAAGGTCCTCCCCCTCCGGTCCAACATCCCTGCCATCGCTTCCTATACCTTCAGCTCGATAGATCCCACCTTCAGCAAGAGGGCGAGGGAGGAGGGGGGAGGGATAATTGTGGGGGGGCAGAACTACGGACAGGGCTCCAGCCGGGAACACGCCGCCTTTGCCCCCCGGTGGCTCGGGGTAAGGGCGGTGGTGGCCAAGGGGTTTGCCAGGATCCACCTGGCGAATCTCATCAACGTGGGGATCCTCCCCCTGTTATTCGCCCAGGCCGATGACTATGAGAGGATCGATCAGGGAGATGAGGTGAGGATAGTTACTAAGGGGCTTCAGGGCGACCTCTATCTCGAGGACCTCACGAAGGGGATCCTTATCCCTCTCGTCCTTCTTCTGGACCGCCGGGAAAGGGAGATCGTCAGGGCCGGGGGGGTCCTCAACTTTCTGAAGAGGGGGAGATCATGAAGGAAGAAATCGACTGGAAAGGGGTCAAGGAAGAGGTTATCGAGATATTGAGGGAGTACATCCGCATAGACACGACTAACCCTCCGGGCAGGGAGGAGGCTGCGGCCCGCTTTCTCGCCTCGCGGATCGAAAGGGAGGGGATAAAGGCGAAGGTCTACCGTTCTGCCCCTGAGAGGGGGAACGTGATGGCCGTGCAGGAGGGAGGGGGAGAGCCCCCCCTACTGCTGCTTTGCCATATGGACGTGGTTCCCGTAGAGAGGGACAAATGGAGCGTTGACCCCTTCTCCGCGGAGCTTAAAGACGGCT
>CBEVRB010000179.1:0-2758 GCA_965552155.1 uncultured bacterium | reverse complement strand
CCAAGGAGCAGCTGGCCTTAAGGATGCTCTGTGCGGAGGCGCGGGTTAACGCATCACGGGTAAGAAGCGGTTTCCTTTCCGAGAGCGACTGGCCCAAGCTCACCATGGCCGCCAGCACCCTCTCCGAGGCCCCCCTTTACATAGACGATACCCCCGCCATGTCGGTCCTGGAGCTGAGGGCAAAGGCCCGAAGGCTTAAGGCGGAGAACAACCTGGGGCTCCTCATCATAGACTACCTGCAACTGATGAGGGGAAGGGGGGGTAACGAGAGGCGGGAACAGGAGATCTCCGAGATATCCCGTTCGCTTAAGGCCCTGGCCAAGGAGCTCAACATCCCGGTGATCGCCATCTCCCAGCTCAGCCGCCGGGCAGAAGATCGCCCGGGGAGGCGTCCCCAGTTGGCGGACCTCAGGGAGTCCGGGGCCATAGAGCAGGACGCCGACGTGATCCTCTTCCTTTATCGGGACGAGGTCTACAATCCCCACACCGACAGAAAAGGGATCGCCGAGGTGATCATCGGCAAGCAGAGAAACGGCCCCACAGGGGTGGTCGAACTATCCTTCATCCCCGAGTACACTGCCTTCAAGGACCTCTTCCGCGGGAATTACGAGGAATGAACTTGCCCAATTTTCTGACCATCGTGCGGATCCTCCTGGTCCCCATCTTCGTAATCCTGCTGCTTTACGGGAACAAGTGGGGGGCCCTCTTCACCTTTGTGGCCGCCGGGGTGACCGATGCGCTGGACGGGCTCCTGGCCCGGCTGTGGAACCAGAGGACCAGGCTGGGGACCTACCTCGACCCCATAGCCGATAAGATCCTCCTGGCCACGGCCTTTGTGAGCCTGGCTGCCATAAGGGAGATGCCCATCTGGCTGGTGGTGATCGTGATAGCGAGAGACGTGATCATCCTCCTGGGATTCCTCATCCTGGTGCTCGCCTCCTATCGGGTGGAGGCCTCCCCGACCATCACGAGCAAGGCTACCACAGTGACTCAGGTCCTTTCCGTCTCGCTGGTCCTCTTCAACCGGCTCCTCCCCCTGCCCTGCTGGCTCTTGCAGTTCTCCTTCTGGAGCGTCGCAGCCCTCACGTCCCTCTCCGGGCTGCAGTACATATACTTAGGGACGAAGATCCTTGAGGAGGGAGATTAAAGGAGAAAGGAGGGTTTGCCATGTCCGTCATCTTGGAGATAACAGGTCGGGAGATACTGGATTCCCGGGGCAATCCCACCGTTGAGGTCGAGGTCTTGGTGGAGGGCGGTTATATGGGGCGAGCGGCCGTCCCCTCCGGGGCCTCCACAGGGGAGCATGAGGCAATAGAGCTGAGGGATGGAGATCCGGGGAGATACCTGGGAAAGGGGGTCAGGAAAGCGGTGGCCAATGTGAACGACCGGATCGCCCCTGAGGTCGTGGGGATGGACGTGCTCGATCAGCTGGCAATAGATAAGCTGTTGCTGGAATTGGACGGGACCCCCAACAAGTCCTCCTTGGGGGCCAATGCCATCCTGGGGGTCTCTCTGGCCTGCGCCAAGGCCGCGGCCAACTACCTGGGTCTCCCCCTCTACCGCTATATCGGCGGCCTTTACGCCCATCGCCTCCCCGTCCCCCTGATGAACATCCTGAATGGGGGAAAGCACGCCGACAACAATGTCGACATCCAGGAGTTCATGGTAGTCCCCTGGGGGGCCAAGACCTTCGCCGATGCCCTGAGGATGGGGACAGAGGTCTTCCATCACCTGAAGGCGGTCCTCAAGGAGAAGGGCTACAACACCTCCGTGGGGGACGAAGGGGGATTCGCCCCTGACCTCTCCTCCAACGAGGAGGCCCTCTCCCTGATCGTGACGGCGATAGAGCGGGCGGGTTACTCACCGGGAGAGGAGGTAGCCATAGCCATAGATGCAGCGGCAAGTGAGTTCTACCACGGGGGGAAATACTACCTTGAAGCAGAGAGAGAACCTGAGAAGAGCGCCTCCGAGCTGATCTCCTTCTACGAGGGGCTGCTCGATCGCTATCCCATCTGCTCCATCGAGGACGGCCTTGCAGAGGACGACTGGGAAGGGTGGAAGGAGCTGACCGAGAGGCTCGGAGGGAGGATACAGATCGTGGGAGATGACCTCTTCGTGACCAACATAGAGAGGCTTCAGAAGGGAATAGAGCTCGGGGTGGCCAACTCCATCCTGATAAAGCTCAATCAGATCGGGACCCTTACCGAGACCCTGGCCGCAGTGGAGACGGCAAAGAGGGCCAGTTACACCACTATCATCTCCCACCGTTCAGGGGAGACCGAGGACGTGACCATCGCCGACCTGACGGTGGCGGTGAACGCGGGGCAGATAAAGACGGGCTCGGCCTCCCGGACCGATCGGATCGCCAAGTACAACCAGCTCCTGCGGATAGAGGAGGAGCTGGGAGAGGAGGCCGCCTTCGCCGGCAAGGAGGCCTTCGCACCCCTTGGAAGATGAGGCGGCTCGGGACCTAAGGCAGCTCCTCGGGAAAGGCGAGGAGCTTGCTCAGGAACACAGTGGCATAGCTCCCCGCGGGGAGGAAGAACCTGATCCTGAGCTGATCGTCTTTGGCCTCAAGGAGACGGAGGTCCTGGGCTTTGGAAATCAGGTCCCTCTCTCCAGGGGCGAATACCTTCAGGCCCAGCACCTCCGCGTCCAAATGCTCCGTTACCCCCTCCTCATCCATCACCCTGAGGATCTCCTCCTTAAGCCCTGCAGGGCCCTCCCAGCGGAGGGCCTCTTCGCTGATAAAGGGGAC
>CBEVRB010000178.1:0-2797 GCA_965552155.1 uncultured bacterium | reverse complement strand
GTTTACCTTTCTCACATCATTTACAAGACAATAAAGCCGTTTTCAATCCCCCTCTTTCTCCTCTTCCTTTTCGGTGTATTCAAAAGGCGAACCGTAAGCTACCGAGTAGACGAATTCATTTTACTGATCGCTTATGTGGCCTTTGAAGGGGCTTTCTTAGTCCATTTGAACTGTACGAGCTGTCTTTCGACTCGGTATCCCCTCCCACTGGTTGCCCTCTCCCTTATCTGGAGTGGTGCAGGATTTGTGGAGTTGAGAGAAAGGGTGAAAAGCTGGCTTGGCCGTAAAGACTTCCGTTGGAGGGTAACGGTTATGAAGAACCTGAATCTCATTATACTCCTTCTCGTCTGCATTCCCCTCCTTTCCATCGCCCTGGCTCCCCATCGAAAGGACAAGCTGGAGCTTAAGGAGATCGGGATCTGGCTTAAAGAACATGGTTTTGCAAATACAGTAATTTTGGGACAGAAGGAGTTTGACCGGCTCGCCTTCTATGCCGGGTGCGACTTTGTGCTTTTGGGAAAAGGGAGGTATAAGGATATCCTGCGGATTGCAAAAAGCAGAGGTGCAAGGATCTTGGTGATTAATGCGAGGAGTATCGAGCGCTTTTTCCCGGACTTCTGGGAGAAGCTCTCTCCCGAGGATATGAAACGGGTTGAAATCCCCGATATAAAGACGCCCAAGTACGCCACTACAGTATTTTTGATAAAGACATCAGGGGAATAGATCTCCTCCCACTTTCGGCTTATCAAGTGGGCTGGAGCTGTGTCAGGAAATGCTCGATCTCCTGCCGATATAGCTCCCTGAGTTTGAGGGCATCTTCCACTACCAAGGCCACCTTCCTACGGTCCAGCTCCGAGGAGTAAGCATGCCTGAAGAAGTGCCTGAAGGCCCGTAGTGAGTCGAGGAGCCGGTAGCTCTCCTCGGAAAGCAGGGCCGGCCTCACCCCTTCTATGGGGAGTTTCATCCGCCAGAGGAGCTCCCGATGGTAGCTGGTCCGATCATCGACCCGGTTCTCAAAGAAATCGGCAACGATCTTGAATAAATCCTCAAAGGCACAGTACAAATTGTGGAGTTGATAGGCCAGACTCTCCAGCTCAACCACGCTCTCCCCATGTTGCCGCTCCTCTATCTTAGCGAAGATCCGCTCAATTTCTTCCCTCTGCGCCTCGATCGAGGCCTTGAGGAGGCTCAGCCTCGCCTCTTCCATCTAATCCCTTCCTTGAGGATTTTCTCTTGCAGACGATGGTTCTCAAGCTGCAGCAGATCCACCTCAGTTCCAAGCTTACGGGAAAGGAAGGCCATTGCCTGGAAGAAGTCCTCGTTTTTAAGTCCCACAAATCCTATATCAATGTCCGACTCATCAAAGTGTCGATAAGGCTTGGTTAAGGAACCAAAGATATAGGCTTCCCGAAAGGTGATCTCATGCGATAGCTCCTCAAGGGCCTGGAAAACGCTTTCAAGGAGCTCTTTTCGCCGTCTTTCCCTCCGTTCTTTCTCATCAGCGAGAGCCCGATCAAGCAGATGAGTGGAAAAAGCCATCTCGAAAAGCTCGGATGATCGTATTGCCACAAACATTTTATCATGTGGATGAAAAATTCGCATTATTAAAAAATAAATGCAGATGAGTAGCCTTAATGCCACCCAAAAGGAGCGGACAGATCCGAAATATATAAGGCCTGACAGGCCATTAAAGTACCTTTTACAGGGCAGGGCGTCTCCTGAGCTTCAAAGACTTCCACATCTCCCACCAGTCCCTGGAGAGGGCCTTAAGGAGGACGGAAGGGTGATCTATATCGCCGAGCCTCCCTATCATGCGCAAAAACTTCTTCCTCCCGAGGAATGCCAGGATGTAGCTGATCTCCCTGTCGCCGAGGCGCTCCGCAATCCGGCGAATCATCATGCCCAACCTGAGCTCGTGAGATAGTCGAGACCTCCAGCGCCTCTCGTAAAGGGAGAGGGGATGATCCCCGCAGAGCACCTCTCCCAAGACCTTTGCTGCCACTATCCCGGGATAAAGGCCACCACCGGTGGTGGGCTTGGCCTGAGCTGCCGCATCGCCTACCAGGGCCACTCTCCCCTTCACGGTCCTTGCCCTGGCCCCGATGGGGATGAAACCGGATCTGACCTTGATGGGCTGTAAGTTCAGTTTTTCCAACAGCTTTTTCAACCTGTAGCGGATTCCCCTTGCCTCATGGGTTGCCAGCCCCACGCGGGCCACTCCCTCCTCTGCTGGAACAACCCAGGCGAAAAATCCAGGGGCTATATCTTGATCGAGGAAGATCTCGACAAAGTCCCCCCTCTCAGGGTCATATGGGACGATGGCCTGGATTCCCAGGAGGTACCGGGAGGGCGGAGGAAACCCCACCCATCGCGCCACCTCGCTTCCGCTCCCATCAGCCCCAACTATTATCCCTGCCCTCACCTTCAGCGGCCGCCCCTCACGCTCAAGGAAAAGGGTTCGATCTTCCAGGAAGCAGGCCCGGGTCAGGGGCATATATTCGGCTCCTGCCTCCCTGGCTGCTCGAAGGAGCCTCTCATTGAAAAGGTGCCTGTCGATGACCACAGCGCGGGGCTCGGAAGCTTCTATCCTCAAAGAACGACCATCGGGAGCGTGGATATTGGCCGGCGGGGGCGGGCGGGCGCGGGGGGGGGGGGGGGGCGGGGGGGGGGGGGGGGGGTGTGTGGGGGTTTCACAGTGGTAGTGTTAGATGTCTCTGGGTTTTTGCCTTTCTTGGGTTATTTTTGGAATGCTCTTTGCTTCAGCAACGGTAATCTGCATCTCGTTGCAACTTTTTGG
>CBEVRB010000177.1:0-2804 GCA_965552155.1 uncultured bacterium | reverse complement strand
TTCGGGAGGCGGCTAAGAAGTACGGCCTTTACTGATGCCGAGGCGCTCAAAGAGGAGGGGCAAATTTATGTGCTCTCTCATCAGGGAGAGGAGAAAGGGCTGGATGGACTTGAGGTCCCTGAACTCCCCGAGGAAGGGAAAGGTCCCGAGGTAGGGAGCCGAGGTGAAGGAGGAGATGGAGGTGGGGTTAGACCCCTCGGAGGGATCGCTCAAGGAAGAGACCTTATTTAGGAGGAAGCCGACGACCTCTATCCCCTCCCTTTCGCAAAGGGAGAGCGACAGCAGAGTGTGATTTATCGTCCCCAGAGAGGACCTTCCCACAAGGAGCACGGGCAGTCCGAACTCCTTTATCAGTTCAGGGAGGAGCACCCCATCGGAGATGGGCACCATCAGCCCCCCTACCCCCTCGACCACCATGAACTGGTGCCTCGAGCTCAACTCTCGGAAGGCCTCCTTTATCCTCTCAAGCTCCACCCTTATCCCCTCTTTCTCTGCCGCCACCGCAGGGGCCAGAGGGGCCTCGAAGCGATAGGGATTTATCCGATCTATGGGATCCTGCACCTGAGAGATCTCCTTCAGGTAGAGGGCGTCCTCGGGGATGAGGGTCCCCTCAAACCCCACTGCCCCGCTCTCCAGGGGCTTCATCACCCCCACATCGAGCCCCTCTTCCTGGAGGGCCAGAACAAGGGCAGCGGCCAATATTGTCTTCCCCACCCCGGTATCCGTGCCGACGACGAATATCCCCCTTTTCATTAGCCCCTTTTGAGGAAGTCCTTGACCAGCTTTATGGCGCAGAACTTCCCGCACATGGTGCAGACCTCATCGGTACTGGGGGGGCTCTGCTCCCGATACTTCCTCGCCTTCTCGGGATCGATGGAGAGGCGGATTTGGGTATCCCAATCGAGGGCCTTCCTGGCCTGAGACATCTCCAGATCCCTCTGCCAGGCAGAGGGCCTCCTTCTGGCCACCTCAGCAGCGTGGGCGGCGATCCTCGTGGCGATCACCCCCTCGCGCACGTCCTCAGGGGTGGGAAGGCGGAGATGCTCTGCGGGAGTCACGTAGCAGAGGAAATCGGCGCCCCAATAAGCGGCTATCGCCCCCCCAATGGCGCAGGCGATATGGTCGTATCCCGAGGCGATGTCCGTCACCAGGGGGCCGAGGACGTAAAAGGGGGCTCCCTTGCAGATCCTCTTCTGAAGCTGGATGTTCGCCGCCACCTGATCGAGGGGGACATGCCCTGGGCCCTCTATCATCACCTGCACGTTCTCCTCCCAGGCCTCCTCGGCCAGCTCCCCCAGAAAGATCAGCTCCTGCAGTTGGGGCCTGTCGGTGGCATCGGCCACAGAGCCTGGTCTGAGGCCGTCCCCCAACGATAGGGTCACGTCGTAACGAGAGGCGATCTCCAGCAGCCGGTCAAACTGCTCGTAAAGGGGGTTTTCCTTACCATGGTAGATCATCCAGGTGGCGAGAAAGGCCCCTCCCCGGCTGACGATATCGGTTATCCTCCCCTGCCTCCTCAACCTTTCCAAGCTCGCCAGGGTGACCCCGCAGTGGACCGTCATGAAGTCCACCCCATCCTGGGCCTGTCGCTCTATCACCTTGAAGATGTCGTCGGGGGTCATGAAGATTATCCCACCCTTTCTTTCGGCCGCTTCGATCGCCGCCTGATAGATGGGGACCGTCCCCAGGGGCAGGGGGCATCGCTCCAGGATCTTCCTCCTGATCTGATCCAGGTCACCACCAGTGCTCAGGTCCATCACCGTATCGGTCCCCGCCTCAAGGGCCGCTTCGAGCTTCCTCAGCTCCTCCTCCAGATCGGTCTGATCGGAGGAGGTGCCGATATTGGCATTCACCTTCACCCTCAACCCCTCCCCGATCCCCCTGGGAGTGAGACCTCGGTGGTTGACGTTAGCAGGGATCACCGCTCTACCTGAGGCGACCTTCTCCATAAGGGCCTCGGGCTCAAGCCCCTCCTGGAGAGCTACTGCCTCCATCTCCGGGGTCAACTCCCCCTTCTTCGCCTTGGCCATTTGGGTATCAGCCATCTCTCCTCCTGTGAATCTCTATTGCCTTCTCGACCACCTCCAAAGGGTCGTGGCCGAGGATGCGAACCATCGGCTCCTTGCCCCAATCCCCCCTATCGTAAATCACATCGGGGACCGGCCCCTCACCTATCGCCTCCCTGACGCCCCAGGGGATGGACTTCCCCTCTTCGGCCTTGATCTCCGGGGGCTCCTTCCCCCGATCAAACTCCTTTACCGAAAGCCCCAAGCCAGAGCAGATCTCGATGATCTTCACCGAGTACCTGATGTTCATCGCCGAACGGAGCCCGGGATCATACTGCATCACCGCAAGGATCAGGGAGGCGATGTGCCGGGAGGCACCGAAGCGAGGAGAGGCCACCCGCCCCACCCCCTCTCCAAGCCGGACAATCCTCCCGGGGAAGGCCGCCACCTCCTCAGGGGAAGAGGCCAGGGGAAGGGCATAACCCAGGTTCGTCCCCACCTCGGGCAGAAGCCACCCAATCCCTTCTTCGGAAGAGAGCCTCTCGAAGGCGGCCTCGAGCACCTCCAAGACCCTACCCCTCTCAAGCTCCCTCTCCGTTAGGGCATAAGGATCAACCACTGCCCTCCCCTTCCCTACCTCGAGGGCCCCCTTTATCCCTGCAAGGACCAGCTCTCTGGCGGCCCCGACTGCCTCAAGGAGTCCCTGTCCCTTGGCGAGCTCCGCCGCGGATGGCTGCGGCGAGCACGCAACCCGTCCGGTGGACCTCTTCATTGGGCAGCCTCGGTTGGCGGATGATG
>CBEVRB010000176.1:0-2813 GCA_965552155.1 uncultured bacterium | reverse complement strand
AAACCTTCGCGGGCGAGCCTTCCGGCGGTCTCTTCGGCCCGGAGACGGCTCGGGAAGGGGCCTACCCGAACCCGCCAGTAACGTGATTCCCGGGTCTTAAGGACCGTTATATAAACGTTATCATAACGAGCTTTAAGCCTTTCCCTGAGCCGCAAGGCGTTCATCCTCAGGGCGAAGGCCCCTACCTGAACGGCGTAGAGCCTTCCCGCCGGCCCCCTCCCATAAGGGGGAGAAAGCACCTCTACCCTCACCCAGGCTACCCCTTCATCTACCATCTTCAGGATGCGGGCTGCGGCATACGAAAGGTCTATGATCCTGTCCTTTACGAAGGGTCCACGATCGTTGATGGTCACCGTCACTGAACGGCCGTTCCTCATGTGGGTGACCATCACCCGGGTACCGAAGGGCAAGGTCCTGTGGGCGGCGGTAAGCTCATACATGTCGTATATCTCGCCACTGGCAGTGCGTCTCCCGTGAAATTCCTCCCCGTACCATGAGGCCCATCCGTACTGAACCCTCCTCTCAGGAGGGATGAATTTTGGCGGGGGTGGAGGGGGAACGATAACCCGCCTCCTGGGAGCACAGCCTGCCAAAATCGGCAAGATGAGGAAACAGAGGAGAAGGTACTTCCTCATGCTACAGCCAGCCTGAGCCCTCCCCGCTCGATCGATGGATCAGGGATTACCTTTATCAGCCTGAGGGCGAAATCCTCCTTCAGCTTCCTCAGGTTTTCCTTCCTCTGCCCGAAGAACGAGGAGAGGTCTCTTGGGGATACCCTGAAGGTTACCTCCTCGCCCTTGTGCCCCCTAAGGAGCTCCCTGGCCTTCTCAAGGAGAAGGGCAGACCGCACCAGCTGACCAAAAGCGGGGTGGTAGGGGCCGGCGACCACGCTCTTCTGCAGGGAAGGGGTCGGCTGAAGGCCGATCCTGATCACCGTTATCCCGGCCTCCTCTAACCTCTCGACCATCTCCTTCACCAGCTTGACGGCCTCCTCCAGCCTCAGAGGCCTGTATTCCCCCCGCTCAAGCCACCTCTCCAGAACGGTCCCCCGGATCACCAGCGTGGGGTATATGCGGACGAAGTGGGGTCTGAGCCTTATCACCTCATCGACGGTCAGGGAGAGTCCCTCGGGGGTCTCCCCCGGAAGCCCGACCATGAGCTGAATCCCTATCTCAAATCCCCCTTCGTGAAGGAGCATGACCGCATCCCTCACGACCTCAGGGCCGTATCCCCTGCGGGAGATCCGCAGGACGTCCTCGTCCATCGACTGGACCCCCAACTCCACGGTCTCCACTCCGTGGTCGTGAAGTTCCGCTAAAATCGTCGGATCAATGGAGTCAGGACGGGTGGAGAGACGCAGGGAATCCACCTCCCCCTTCTCCAAAAAGGGCCTTGTAGCTTCGAGGAGGCGTCCCCGGACCTCCCTCCGAAGGGCGGTGAAGCTCCCCCCATAGAAGGCCACCTGTGTCTTCCCGCATCCAGGGCCCTTTGTCCCGAGATGCTGCCTTATGATCTCGACGATCTCCCCCTCCTCAGGCATCTTGGGAGTGCCCGTGATGCGGGACTGGTCACAGTAGACACAGCGGTGAGGACATCCCTTATGGGGGATGAAGATGGGTATGATGAACCTACGCTCCCTCTGCATGGATCCTCTCCCACGCCTCCTGGGCGGCCTTCTGTTCCGCCTCCTTCTTGCTCCTCCCCTTGCCCCTCCCCCAGACCCTGCCCTCGATCGTCACCGCCACCTCGAATGCCTTCCTGTGGTTAGGTCCTTCTTCCTTAAGGAGGATGTACCTGGGCACGGTCTTATAACGCCCCTGCGTGTACTCCTGAAGCTGGGTCTTGTAGTCCTTGTCCTTCCACCCCCTCTCCTCGATCAGGGGGAGGAAGAGTTCTCTTATCACCCGCTCTGCCTCCTTGTAACCGCCGTCCAGGTAGATAGCCGCAGCCACCGCCTCCAGGGCGCTCGACAGGATGGAATCCTTTTCCCTTCCCCCGCTCCGCTCTTCCCCCTTTCCCAAGATGAGGGCCTCCCCCAGGTCTATCTTGCGGGCCAGCTTTGCGAGTGTTTCCTCGTTCACCAGCGAGGCCCGCATCTTCGATAAGTCGCCTTCTCTCCTCTCCGGGAACCTCTCATAGAGGAGGTGACTCACCACCAGTTCGATCACCGAGTCGCCGAGGAACTCCAGCCTCTCGTTGTCCTTTCCCCTCCCCTCTTTAGGGGAGAGGGAAGAGGAGTGGGTCAGGGCTTCTTTGAGGATCGAGGGATCGCGAAATCTGTAGTTGAGCCTTTCCTCTAAGGCCTTCTCGTCCATTCTCTCCCCAAAATTACCTTTCTCAATCTTACATGTTTTCGTTAAATGGGCAAAGGGGTAAAGGGAGTCTGTATAAGTTTGTGTTGAAAAAGGGGGGATTAATTTAAAAAGATAGGGGGGTATCTCCCGACTCAAACCCAAGAGAAAGGAGGAGATACCCCATGCAGAAACAACCTGAAGGTCCTGGAGTTGAGGAGGCGCAGAGAGGGGCCCTTAGATTCAGGGAGGTGGATCTTTGAGGCTGAGGATCTGAGGGAGGCGAGGGAGAGGTTTGAGGCCTTCTTGAGGCAGTGGAGGAAGGAGCCTGAGGTAGTAAGGGCCCTGAGGATGAGGGGGGGAGGATCTTTTTGAGTACCTGAGGCTTCCCTACTGGTGGAGGCGCAGGGTGAGGACGACCAAGGGAGGGGAGAATTTCTTCAGGCACTTGAGGACCTTCCTTGGCCGTTTCCCTGGGTTTAAGGACGAAGGGCATCTGGAATGCGCCTTTGCCACCTATCT
>CBEVRB010000175.1:0-2822 GCA_965552155.1 uncultured bacterium | reverse complement strand
GAAGGAACCCCGCTACGGGCACGTGATCTGCCGCTGTGAGACGGTCACTGAGGCCGAGGTGATCGAGGCGATCCGACGAGGGGCCACCACCCTGGACGGGGTCAAGTTCAGGACGAGGGCAGGGATGGGACGCTGTCAGGGGGGATACTGCACCCCCAGGGTGGTGAAGATCCTGGCCCGGGAGCTGGGGATCTCGGAGAAGGAAGTGACCAAGAAGGGAAAAGGGTCACCTGTTCTACTTTATCGTTCAAAGGAGCTCCTTAGTGGCGCAGACACTTGAAGTAGATGTGGCAGTGATCGGGGCGGGCCCTGCCGGGATGGCCGCGGCGGCCAGGGCGAAGGAGGCCGGGGCCTCCAGGGTCCTGCTGATCGAGCGCCAGGAACAGCTGGGAGGGCTCCTTCATCAGTGCATCCACAACGGGTTCGGCCTCTTCTACTTTGGGGAGGACCTCACCGGGCCAGAGTACGCCCATCGGTTCGCCGAGCGGGTGATGGACCTGGGGGTCGAGGTGATGCTGGAGACGATGGTAACGAGGCTTTCCCCTGAGAGGGAGATCACCGCCGTCTCGAAGGAGGGGGTCTTCAGGATCAGGGCAAAGAGCGTCGTCCTCGCCATGGGCTGTCGGGAGAGGACCAGGGACCAGGTGCAGATTCCCGGCAGCCGCCCCGCAGGGATCTTAACCGCGGGGACGGCCCAGAGGATGGTGAACGTCGAGGGGCTCCTCCCCGGAAGGAGGATCGTCATCCTGGGATCCGGGGATGTGGGGATGATCATGGCGAGGCGCCTCCTCCTTGAGGGGGCTGAGGTCCTGGCGGTGGTGGAGATCCTCCCCTATGTAGGGGGGCTTATAAGGAACGAAGTCCAGTGCCTTCACGATTTCCAGGTCCCCCTGTTTCTGGAACATACGGTGACGAAGATCCACGGAGAGAGGAGGGTTGAGGCGGTCACCATAGCGCGGGTTGACCGATCAACCAGAGAGCCTCTCCCCGGCACGGAGAGGACCATTGAGTGCGATACCCTCCTTCTTTCTGTGGGCCTCATCCCTGAAAACGAGCTGTCGAGGATGGCCGGTGTGATGCTCGATCCCCTGACCGGGGGGGCGGTGGTGGATGAGTCGCGCCAGAGCAGTGTCCCGGGGATCTTCGCCGGGGGGAACGTCCTTCATGTGCACGATCTGGTCGACAACGTCTCCTCGGAAGCGGAGATAGCCGGAGAGGGGGCCGCTCGCTTCGCCCAGGGGATCGAGGAAGGGGAGGAAGGGATCGCCATCAGGCCGGGGGAGGGCATCCGCTATGTGGTGCCCCAGAGGATAAGGGGAAGGCAACCGGTAACCCTCTATCTGAGGGTCAAGGATATGGCAGAAGGGGTCAGGGTGCGGGTCGGCGATATCTGGGAGAGGAAGTTCAGGGTCGTTAAGCCGAGTGAGATGCTGAAGGTGGAGCTTTCGACAGACGAGCTCTCGAGGATCGAAGGAAGGGAACTCCTCGTGGAGTTAGAGAGGTGAAGGAGGAAAGGATCATCTGTATAGGCTGTCCCATGGGCTGTCGGGTGACGCTGGAGGTGGACGAGCGGGGAGAGGTGGTGGGATTTAAGGGGAACAGGTGCAAGGAAGGAAAGGAGTATGTCCTTGAAGAGTACAGGAACCCGGTGAGGGTCCTCACGACCACCCTCCCTGTGGAAGGGGGAGGCACCCTGCCCGTAAGGACCGACAGACCCATCCCCAAGGGGAAGATGAGGGAGGGGGTAAGGGCCCTGGCGAAGTTGAAGGTGAGGCCCCCTGTCTCCTTGGGGGATGTGATCCTTGAGGACCTTTTAGGGACAGGGGCCAATGTAGTGGCTACAGCTGCCCTTAGGGAGCGGCGATGAAGGAGCTCACATTAGAGATGGCCTTGAAGATGATAGAGGCGGCCTCTCGCTGGGCCAGGGATGTGGCCGGGTTTCCCTGTAGCATCGCCGTTGTGGACAGGTCAGGGGGGCTTTTGGCGGTCCACAGGATGGACGGGGCCGCCATGGCCACAACCGACATAGCCATCGAGAAGGCCTACACGGCCGTCGCCTGGGGGATGCCCACCATGCTGGGGGCCCGCTGGATCGATCCGAGAAACGTGGGAAAGCACATCGGGGATCATGCCTTCGGGATGTTCGGGAGAGGGAAGGGGAGGCTGTGTCTCATCCCCGGAGGGATCCCGGTTACCGATGAAGAGGGGGAGGTGATCGGCGGGATAGGCACAAGCGGTGTCCCCGCAGGCCTGGGGGACATAAACGATACGGCGGTAAGCCAGGCAGGGATCGTGGCCCTTTATGAGGAGGGAGATGACCTTAGAGGAGGCGAAGAGGGTCCTTAAGGCAGCGCTCCGGAAGGCCGAAGAGCTGGGAGTGAGGTGTGCGGTGGCAGTGGTGGACGAGAGGGGGTGGCTTGTGGCCCTCTGGCGGATGGACGGCGCCCCTTCCCCCACCGCAGAGATCGCCAGGGACAAGGCCTGGACCGCTGCCGCCTTCCGGATGCCCTCGGCTGAGATAGGCCGCTTCGGCGATCCCTCTCAACCCGGCTACGGACTCAAGGCCCATGACTGGAACGACCGCTTAACGACCCTCCCCGGAGGATTGCCCCTGTGGAGGGATGGGATGCTCCTTGGCGCCGTCGGCGTGGCAGGGGCCGGGGAGAGGGATCTGGAGATCTGTGAGGCGGGGGCTGATGCCCTATAGCCGCGGGGCTCCCTTCAATACCTCAGGGCTCACCTTCCCTTCATACTTGCGGAAGTTATCCAGGAACCGGGAGGCGAGCTCCCTCTTGGTCCTGTCGTAGGCCTCCTTATCCCTC
>CBEVRB010000174.1:0-2943 GCA_965552155.1 uncultured bacterium | reverse complement strand
CTTCGAGGAGAGGGGGGAGGACTACAAGGTGGAGATCCTCCGGGGGATAGATGACGAGAGGGTCACCCTCTATTGGCAGGGAGATTTTGTGGACCTGTGCCGGGGTCCTCACGTCCCCTCCACAGGGGAGGTCAAGGCCTTCAAGCTCCTGAGCGTGGCCGGGGCCTACTGGCGAGGGGATGAACATAACAAGATGCTTCAACGGATCTACGGGACGGCCTTCCCCACTGAGGAGGAACTGGAGAGGTTCCTCCATCGCCTCGAGGAGGCCAAGAGGAGGGATCACCGGAAGCTGGGAAAAGAGCTTGACCTCTTCGGCTTCTACGAGGAGGCGGGACCTGGGCTTGTCATCTATCACCATAAGGGGGCTTTGATAAGATCGCTCCTTGAGGAGCTTTCCCGGAGGGAGCACCTGAAGAGGGGCTATCAGTTGGTCATCGGTCCTCATATCCTCAAGGCGGAACTCTGGAAGAGGTCGGGGCACTACGATTACTATCGGGAGCACATGTACTTCACGGAGGTGGAGGGGCAGGAGTATGCCTTAAAGCCGATGAATTGTCTGGCCCACATCCTGGTCTATCGGAGTCGGCAGAGGAGCTACCGGGAACTGCCCCTCAGGTTCTTCGAGCTGGGTACGGTCCATCGTCATGAGCGCTCAGGGGTGCTTCATGGGCTCCTGAGGGCGAGGGAGTTCACCCAAGACGATGCCCACATCTTCTGCCGCTCCGATCAGCTCCACGAAGAGATAAGGGAGATACTGCACTTCGTACAGGAGATGATGGAGCTTTTCGGCTTCTCATACGAGGTGGAGGTGAGCACCCGGCCTGAAAAGTATATAGGTAGCGACGAGGACTGGGAGAGGGCGACCCGGTCCTTGGTGGAGGTGCTTGAGCAGGAGGGCCTTCCCTATCAGGTGAACGAGGGGGAAGGGGCCTTCTACGGCCCCAAGATAGATATAAAGCTCAAGGACGCCCTGGGGAGGAAGTGGCAGTGCGCCACCATCCAGTGTGACTTTTCACTGCCCGAGCGTTTCTCCCTGGAGTATGTGGGCTCGGACGGGGAGCGTCATCGGCCCGTGATGATCCACCGGGTGATCTTCGGGGCGATGGAGCGGTTTATAGGGGTCCTGGTGGAACACTTTGCCGGGGCCTTCCCCCTCTGGCTCTCTCCGGTCCAGGTGAAGGTCCTGACCATTACGGATCGGCATATCCCTTACGGGGAGAGGGTCCTCGAGGAACTCCTCAGTCGGGATATAAGGGCCGAAGGGGACTTCCGGAATGAGAAACTGGGGTACAAGGTCCGGGAGGCCCAGCTCGAGAAGATTCCTTACATGCTGGTGGTGGGGGACAAGGAGGTGGAGGCTGGGACCGTGACCCCGCGGGAGCGTTCCGGGAAGAACCTCGGGGCCATGAAGCTCGAGGAGTTCATTGAGATGATCCTTCCCCAGTGCCGACTCCCCTCTCTGAAAGGAGGTGAGAGGAGATAGAGAAGAGCTTTCGCGTTAACAGGGCCATAAGGGCTCACACGGTACGAGTGGTCGATCCGGAAGGGAAGCAGTTGGGGATCATGTCTTTACAGGAGGCCTTGCAGCGTGCATCTGAATACGGTTTGGATCTGGTGGAGGTGGCTCCCAATGTCAATCCTCCGGTCTGCAAGATCATGGACTACGGGAAGTTCAAATACCTGCAGAGCAAGAGGAGCCAGGAGGCCCGGAAGAAGCACGCTGCCTCACAACTGAAGGAGGTGAAGCTGAGGCCGAGGACGGAGGAACAC
This sequence comes from uncultured bacterium, assembly GCA_965552155.1. Classification (GTDB taxonomy): domain Bacteria; phylum Desulfobacterota; class B13-G15; order B13-G15; family B13-G15; genus CAYRAR01. Next base: position 1,170 of record CBEVRB010000174.1, on the reverse strand, counting down.
GACTTCCAGATAAAGATGAGGAACATCGAGAGGTTCTTGAAGAGCGGCCACAAGACGAAGGTGACCGTAGTTTTTCGAGGAAGGGAGTTGGCCCACAAGGATGCAGGGGAGAGGATGATGCAGAGGGTCCTGGAGGAGACGAGGGAGTGGGGGAAACCGGAGTACCAGCCCAAGTTCGAGGGAAGACAGATGGTGGTGGTCCTTGCCCCCCTCGGAAGACAGTAGGAGGAGGAGATGCCGAAGCTGAAGACAAACAGATCAGCTCGAAAGAGGTTCCGGCTTACCGGTTCGGGGACGAAGGTGAGGCGTTATCGGGCCTGTGCCAGTCACCTCCTGCGCAAGAAGACCTCAAAGCGCAAGAGGCGCCTGAGGCAACCCGCTATCATTGACTCTACCAACGTGAAGGCGATAAGGAGATTGATCCCCTATGGATAGGAGGCGGAGATGAGGGTAAAGAGAGGATCAAGGGGGGTGAGGAGGCGGAAGAAGATCCTTAAGCTCGCCAAGGGCTACCGCGGTGCCCGGGGGACGCAGCTGCGGGCCGCCCGGATCACCGTGGAGAGGGCCCTTCAGTATGCCTACCGGGACCGAAAGGTGAGGAAGAGGGAGTTCAGACGGCTTTGGATCGTGCGGATAAACGCCGCCGTCCGCTCCCATGGTCTCACTTACAGTCGCTTCATCGAAGGGCTGAGGAAGGCCCAGATCGGGCTCAACAGAAAGGTCCTGGCCGATATGGCCACGAGGGACGAAGAGGGGTTCCGCCGCTTGGTCGAGATCGCCAAGGATCATGTCCCAGCCCCTTGAAGACCTTCTCGACGGTTTACAGAAAGAAGCCCTGGAGGAGATCTCCCGGACGGAAGACCTCCGCTCCTTGGAGGAGGTACGGGTCAGGTACCTGGGGAGGAAGGGGAGGCTCACCCAGCTGCTGCGGGGACTCCGGGACCTACCCCCGGAGGAGCGCCCGAGGGTGGGGGAGCGGGCGAATGCCCTCAAGGGTCTCTTGGAGAGGGAGCTGGAAAGGAGAAAGGAGGTCCTGAGGGAGCTGGAGCGGAGGAGGGCCTTTGAAGCCGAGAAGGTGGACGTGACCCTGCCCGGGGTCCCCTTCCAGGAAGGGAGGCTTCATCCCATCACCCAGGTGATGGAGGAGGTAGTGGAGATCTTCGTATCGAT
>CBEVRB010000173.1:0-2949 GCA_965552155.1 uncultured bacterium | reverse complement strand
GAGATATCGGCGACACCGATGTCTACGGCGCTCAACAACACGCCCCTCTGCTTGATGTGAGGGTGGGAAGTTAGAAGAAGGGGGGAGGGGAGGAACCCTCCCCCGGTGAACGCCTTTATCCGAGGATCGTCTTCAGGTCTTCCTCGGGGGTGGTGATGGGCTTAAGGACGAAGTAGTCCACCAGCACCTGAAGGACCCTGGGCGAGAGGAAGGCAGGGAGGCTCGGGCCGATCCTTATCTCCTTTATGCCCAGGTAGAGGAGGGTGAGGAGGATGGCCACCGCCTTCTGTTCGTACCAGCTGAGGACGAGAGAGAGGGGCAGGTCATTCACCGAGCACCCGAAGGCATCAGCCAGGGCCTGGGCGATCTTTATGGCGGAGTAGGCGTCGTTGCACTGTCCCACATCGAGCAGTCTCGGTATCCCGCCGATATCCCCCAGGTTCTTGTCGAAGAAGCGAAACTTGCCACAGCCCAGGGTCAGCACCACGCAATCATCAGGGACCTTTTCCACGAACTCCGTGTAGTAGCTCCTCTGCCTCTTTCGGCCATCGCATCCTCCCACGAGGAAGAAGTGCCTGATGGCCTTTTCCTTGACCGCCTCTATGACCTTGTCAGCCACCCCAAGAACGGCCTCCCTGGCAAAGCCCACTGTCACCGAACGGCCGTTAACATCTTCCTCAAAACCCGGCAGCTGGAGGGCCGCCTCGATCAAGGCTCCAAAGTCCTCCCCCTTGATGTGCCTGACTCCGGGGTAACCCACAGGGCCGGTGGTGAAGACCCTGTCCTTATAAACGTCCTTGGGAGGAACCAGGCAATTGGTGGTCATGAGGATGGGACCAGGGAAGGAGGCGAACTCTCGCTGCTGGTTATGCCATGCGGTCCCATAGTGGCCGTAAAGATGAGGGTACTTCTTCAGCTCAGGATATCCGTGGGCGGGAAGCATCTCTCCGTGGGTATAGATGTAGATGCCCTTTCCCTCCGTCTGTTTGAGCAGGAGCTCCAGATCCTTCAGGTCATGACCCGATACAAGGATGGCCTTCCCTGCCTTCACCCCAAGGGGCACCTTGGTAGGCCGGGGGTGTCCATAGGTCCCGGTGTTGGCCGCATCCAGTAATTCCATCACTTTTAGGTTTACCTCCCCTGCCTTGAGCACCAGTTTGAGCCAGTCATCCAGGGTCAGCCGAGGGTCGAGGGTTGAAGCCAATCCCTCGTGGAGGAAGGCATATACCTCCTCATCCTCCTTCCCTAAGCGGGCAGCATGATAGGCATAGGCGGCGATCCCCTTGGAGGCTATAATGAGGGTCTGCTGCAAAGATAGGATGTCCTCGGGGACCTTTCCTCCATCGGCCTTAATCCCCACTTCCTCACCCTGCTTTATGATCCCATTCATATCCCCGGCGGACTTAAAAGAGGCAGGGGCCTCGGGGAAATCGACCTTTCCTCCCGCTGTCTTCACCTTCTCCTTCAGTCCCTCCCTCAAGTTGACGCACCGCTCGATGTATTCCCCAAACCTTTCAGGGTCGAAGTTGACGTTGGTGAGGGTGGAGAAGAGGGCTTCAGAGGCGAAGCGATCAACCTCAGCATCTTTCACGCCGACCTTACGGCCTTCCTTGGCATAGATGGCCAATCCCTTAAGGGCATAGATCAGCAGGTCCTGAAGGGCCGCTACCTGAGCGTCCTTACCGCATACCCCGATCTTGGTGCAACCTTCTCCCTTAGCCGTCTCTTCGCACTGATAACAGAACATCCTCTTTTACCTCCTTTCATCTCATTTTTGATAATCATACTCCTTTTCCGCTGAGGGCGCCTTGACCTAAATCAAGAAAATGCTATCTTCAAGGAGGCATATGATATCCACAGAGGCCATCGCCAAGACACCCTTCTTTCGAGGACTTCCCCGGGAGCAACTGGAGCTTCTGGCCGAGATAGCCATCCCCCGGTCATATCGCCGGGGGGAGATGATCTTCACCGAGGGGGAAGAGGGTAAAGGGTTCTATCTCGTTTTGGGAGGCCAGGTGGAGATTTTCAAGCTCTCCCCTGAGGGTAAGAAGCAGATCCTCCATATCCTGGGGAAGGGAGAGCCCTTTGGGGAGGTCACCGTCTTCGCGGAAGTCCCCTTTCCTGCCCATGCCAAGGCCATCACCAGGGCAGAGGTGGCCTTCTTTCCCAAGGATTCCTTTATCAAGCTGATAAAGGACTACCCCCACCTTCCCCTCAACATGCTGGCCCTCCTCTCCCAGCGCCTTAGGGAGTTCACCAGCCTGATAGAGAATCTCTCCCTGAAGGAGGTATCCAGCCGTCTGGCCACCTACCTCCTCTACCTCAGCGAAAGGGAGCAAGGGGCCGATGAGGTCACCTTCGAGGTACCCAAAGGGGAGGTGGCAAGCCTGCTCGGGACCATCCCCGAGACCTTCTCCCGGGCCCTCGGGCGTCTCGTGACATTGGGGCTCATAGAGAGTGAGGGACAGAGGATCAGGATAAGGGATCGGGAGGGCCTCAGGAATCTTGCCATCTTTGGGAAGATCTGAGCCAATTTCCTCCAGAGTAATCGTTAAGTAAACCTTTCGTTTAAGATATGTAACCTTTTGCGCCCCGCATTTTTGCAGAAAACTGACATGATTTACAACAAATTTACATCGTTTTGTGTATATCCTTTTTGGGAAAAGGGAGGCTGGTGGAAAGGAAGGTTTCCCATAAATATGGCCCGCCTCAAGGAGGTACTGGGGGAGGAACTGCCAGACCATATGAGGTACTGGTGGTTCTGCCTTGGGGTACCTCTCTTGATGTTTCTCGTCCTGGTGGCCACAGGGCTTATGTTGAGCGTCTATTACGTCCCTTCACCTGAGAAGGCGCACAGTAGCATCCAGTACATCCAGCTGGTGGGTTAGGGGTGTCCATCACTGGGCGGCCCAGTTCATGATCATCACGGTGATCCTGCATGTGATGAGG
>CBEVRB010000172.1:0-3061 GCA_965552155.1 uncultured bacterium | reverse complement strand
ACCTATCTTCTGAGCCAGAGGGAGAAAACCAGGGTTGGGAGAGATACCCCCTATCACTTCAATGGAATTTCAACAGGAGGTTGACAGTGCCCAAAAAATTTTTCCCTTGACAACCACTATATATAGTGCTATTAAGAAGAAAAAACACAATATATGGAGGTAAATGGCATGCTTTTTGCTGTTCAGGGGGTGGGGGAGACGACAGAGATGGCCCTCTTCGTCAGGACTTCTGAGGAGTCGTTAGAGGGGTGGGACAGGCAGAAGATCATCGATGCTCTCATTAGGGAGACTTATGTCGATTACGATACGGCCGAGGCGATAAGCCAGGAGGTGGAGGATCTGATTCGGCGTTCTCAGATCAGCATGGTGACTGCCCCCCTGATCAGGGAGCTGGTCAACGCCAAGCTGATAGAACGGGGACTGGAGAAGGCCCGAAAGCAGCATACCCGCCTCGGGATGCCCCTTTACGACGTGGAGCAGTTGATCCTGCACCCCAACAAGGAGAACGCCAATGTGCCCCATGGGCCGGAGGCGACCAACCTCACCCTGGCCGAGACGATAAAGAAGGAGTATGCCTTACTCAGCGTCTTCTCCCAGGAGGTCGCCGATGCCCATATGCGGGGGGACATTCACCTTCACGATCTCGGCTTCATAGATCGGCCTTACTGCAGCGGTCAGTCCTTAGAGTACATAAAGAAATTCGGCCTCAACCTCCCCCATGCCCTCTCCATCGCCAAACCGGCCAAGCACCCCGAGGTGCTCCTAGCCCACATGGTGAAGTTCGCCGCGGCGCTGCAGAGCCATTTCGCCGGGGCCATCGGCTGGGACGCGGTGAACATCTTCTTTGCCCCTTATCTTGAGGGGATGTCCGACAGGGAGCTCCGGCAGCTGGCCCAGATGCTGATCTTCGAGTTCTCCCAGCAGGCGGTGGCCCGAGGAGGGCAGGCGATCTTCACCGATCTGAACCTTTACTGGGAGGTCCCGAAGCACTTCCAGGACGTGCCCGCCATCGGGCCGGGAGGGGAGTTTACCGGAAAGACCTATAAGGAATATTTGGGGGAGGCCCAGAGGTTTGTGAAGGCCCTCTTCGAGGTCTACATGGACGGAGACGGCTCCGGAAGGCCCTTTTTCTTCCCCAAGCCCTTGGTGCACATCACCGAGGAGTTCTTCCGCACCCCTGGTCACGAGGAGTTCCTGGAGCTGATATGTGAGGTGGCAGCCGAGAAGGGGAACACTTACTTCGTCTTCGATCGGGGGGAGACGGCCAAGATCTCCGAGTGCTGCCGCCTGAGCTTCAAGCTCGATGCCTCGGATCTCGAGGACGCGAAGCGGCCTTGGAAGATGAGGTACACGGCCCTCCAGAACGTCTCCCTGAACTTGCCCCGAATTGCCTACATCTCCGAAGGGGACGACGCGAGGCTCTTCGATAACATCACCCGCTTTGTGGAGCTGGCGGTAAAGGCCCACTTAGAGAAGAAGGCCTTTATTGAGCGGCTCCTTTCCCTCGGGGAGGACGGCCCCCTGGCCCTCCTGGTGATGAGCCAGGATGGGGAGCCCTATCTCAGGATGCGGCGGGCCACTTATCTTATAGGGATGGTGGGGCTCAATGAGATGATCAAGATTCATACGGGAAGGGAGATGCACGAGTCGAAGGAGGCCTTAAAGCTCGGGCTGAAGGTGATAGCCCACATGAAGCTTCTGGCCGACAGGATGGGGGAGAAGTACGGGATGAGGTTCGTCCTGGAGCAAACCCCAGCTGAAAGTACCGCATACCGTTTTGCCCGGCTCGATCTGCGCTATCACTCCCCCCTTGCGGGCCATATCGTCAAAGGGGACCTCTCCCGGGGGGAGATCTACTACACCAACTCCACTTATCTGAGCAACGCAGCGGTCATCAACCCGATAGAGCGGGTGAGGATGGAAGGGCTCTTTCACCCGCTGATCGAGGCGGGGGCCCTCACCCACATCTGGCTGGGGGAGGCGAGGCCGTCGGCCCAATCGATAGCCAACTTCGTCATAAAGACCTTCCGAATGACCCAGAATGACCAGATCGCCTTCTCCCCGGAGTTCACTACCTGCAACGTCTGTGCCCGCACCAGCAGGGGACTCATTGACCGTTGCCCTTACTGTGGCTCGGAAGATGTGGATGGGATCACCCGGATAACGGGCTATTTCACCAAGATCTCCAGTTGGAACAAGGGAAAGCTGGGGGAGTTGAGGGACAGGTACAGGAATCAGGCCTTCCTCAAGGAGGAGAAGGGGAGGGCCTCCTTCGCCATCTGAAAGGAGGAGGTAGGGATGGGAAGGGTGAAGATCTTCACCAAGAACCAATGTCCCAGGTGTCCGGCGGCAAAGGAGGTGGGCAAGCTCCTGGAGGGAAAAGGGGTCCCGGTTGAGTTTTACGACATGGAGACTCCCGATGGGCTGGCTGAGGCCGCTTTCTACAGCATCATGTCCACACCGGCGATCTTGATAGAGGACGAGAGGGAGAAGGTCATCGCCCACTGGATGGGGTGGGTCCCCAGCCTGAAGGAATTGGAAGGGATAATAGAGGCCTTCCGGTGATAAGGATAAAGGGCTTTCTGGAGACGTCTTTCGTGGATTGGCCGGGGAGGATCTGTGCGGTCCTTTTCCTCCCCTACTGTAACTTTCGCTGCCCTTATTGCCACAATCACGACCTGGTGCTCGAGCCGGAGCAATATGAGGACGTGCCTCTGGATTTTGCCCTGCGGAGACTGGGCGAGCTTTCAGGCTGGGTGGATGGTGTGTGCATCACCGGGGGAGAACCCACTATTCACCCTGACCTCCCTTCCCTGATCAGGGACATAAAGGAAAGGGGGATGGCGGTGAAGCTCGACACCAACGGCAGTCATCCCGATCTCCTAAGGAAATTGATGGATGAGGGCCTCCTCGATTACGACGCCATGGACGTGAAGGCCCCCCTTGAGGAAGTGAGCTACAGGAGGGCAGCAGGAGGAGCGGTCAACCTCGAGCGGATAAAGGAGAGCATCGCCCTCCTGATGGAGGGAAAGGTGGAATATCAGTTTCGTATAACCGTGGT
>CBEVRB010000171.1:0-3098 GCA_965552155.1 uncultured bacterium | reverse complement strand
TCTCGACGGGTAAGGTCTCGGTGAAGGTCTCGGGAGATGGAGTGAAGGAGCTATGAAGGGCGTACAGGAGATCATAAACTCGGTGGAGTAGCTTCCTCCTTTCCCTCAGGTGGCCCTGAGGGTGATGGAGATGGTCCAGGACGAGGACGTCTCTTTTGGGAAGATAGCCGAGGTGGTCCAGTACGATCAGGCGATAACGGCCAACGTGCTCCGGGTATGCAATTCTCCCTTCTTCGGATTGAGGAGGAAGATCTCCTCGGTGAAGGAGGCCCTCGTCTACATGGGGCAGAAATACTTCATGGAGGTAGTAGTTGGTATGGCATCCTCCCAGTACTTCCGCCAAGGGCAGGAGGGATATGACCTCGCCCAGGGGGAGCTCTGGCGCCATTCCGTGGCCTGCGCCATCGCTTCAAGGCTCCTCTCCCGCAAACTGGGGAGGCCTGAGGGCCAGCTCCTCTTCACCACCGCCCTGCTTCACGACATAGGGAAGGTGGTCCTCAGCCACTTCGTCACCGAGGCCTTCGACGAGATAAGGAGGAAGGTGGAGGAAGGGTTTTCCTTTCTCGAGGCCGAGGAGGCGGTGGTGGGGATAGACCACGCCACCCTCGGGGGAAAGATTGCCGAACGGTGGGCCTTCCCCGAGGAGATGACAAGGGCCATAGCCCTGCACCATCGCCCGGAGCTGGCGCCAGAGGGTGATGCCATCACCCCGCTGATCTATTTGGCCGATCTCCTCTGCCTCCAGATGGGGATCGGCACCGGGGCCGATGGGCTCCTTTACCGGGCGAAGGAGGAGGTCCTGCGGAAGTTCGACCTCCGGGAGAGGGACCTCCTGGAGGTGATGGGCGAGCTGCCCGCCGAGATGGAGCGGGCGGCTGAGATGATAAAACTGAACTGAGGTGAGGCGATGAGCTTCAACGTATTGGTCGTGGACGACTCTCCCCCCATGCGTCAGGTGATAAAGAAGGTGATCCAGATATCGGGTTTCGACGTGGGGGAGCTGCTTGAGGCCGGCAATGGCAAGGAGGCCCTCGAGGTGCTCTCCTCCAACTGGGTGGACGTGATCCTTTCGGACCTCTATATGCCCGAGATGGACGGGATAGAGATGCTCAGGAGGCTCAGCGAGGAGGATCTGTGGAAGAGGATCCCGGTGATCATGGTGACCACCGAGGGCCGAGAGCAGGTGATCGAGGAGGCGAAGAGGCTTGGGGCGAAGGGGTACGTGAAGAAGCCCTTCAACCCCGAGCAGATAAAGGAGATCCTCATGAGCGTGATGGGGAAGGAATATGAGAGAGGTGCTGGTCAGGAAGCTTAAGGAGGTCACCTCCGAGGTCTTGGAGACGATGTTTTACCTCGTGCCCGAAGACTTGGAAGGAGGCTCCCCAGGGGGGGAAGGGGAATACGTGGTCGAGATCCCCATCGAGGGTGGTGGCACCAAGGCGGCCATATACCTCTCCTTCTCCTCGAACTTGGCCGAGCAGATGGCCACAAACTTCCTCGCCGAGGGAGTGGTCTCCCCGCCGATGATCATCGATGTCCTGAAGGAGGCGGCCAACATGATGGGGGGAAACCTGGTGAGCGCCCTCGATAAGAAGGGGAAATGGAAGCTTGGCCAACCTCAGGTCTACCAGGGGGTAGAGGCCTACGGGATGGTAATAGGCCTTGAGCCCGTCTGCGAGTTCGACGTGGACGGGGAGATCCTCAGGGTCTACGCGGCGGGCAGGAGAGGTGGATAGGATCAGAGTCTTGCTGGTGGACGATTCCGCCATCGTCCGCAAGATCGTCAAGGAGGACCTTTCCCGGGAGCCCGACATCGAGGTGGTGGGGACCGCTCCTGATCCCTATATCGCCAGGGACAAGATCGTGCGCCTGAGGCCTGACGTGCTGATCCTCGACGTGGAGATGCCCCGGATGGACGGGATCACCTTCCTGCGGAAGCTGATGCAGTACCATCCCATGCCCGTGGTCATCTTCAGTTCCCTCACTCCCAATGGGAGCGAACTCGCCATGGAGGCCCTGGAGGCAGGGGCCGTGGACGTGATGGCCAAACCGGGAGGCCCCCTGAGCGTGGGAGAGGCCACGGTCCAGCTCGCCGAGAGGGTGAGGGCCGCCTCCAAGGTCCGCTTCTTCAGGAAGGGAGATTCCCTTGCGGTGAGGGCAAAAGGGACGGTGGCCTTCAAGACCACCCAGAAGATCGTCGCCCTCGGGGCCTCCACCGGTGGGACGGAGGCCCTGAGGGTGGTCCTTGAGAGGATGCCCCCGAGCTCTCCGGGGATGGTGATCGTCCAGCACATGCCACCGGGCTTCACCTCTTCCCTTGCCCGGAGGCTCAATGACCTCTGTCAGATAGAGGTCCGGGAGGCCTCCGACGGCGATCCCGTCCTCACGGGAACGGCCTTAATAGCCCCTGGGGGATACCACATGGTGCTGAGGAGGAGCGGCGCCCGCTACCTGGTCTCGGTGAAGGACGGTCCCTTAGTATGGCATCAGAAGCCCTCGGTGGACGTGCTCTTCAGCTCCGTGGCCAAGGCGGCGGGGGCGAACGCCGTGGGGGTCCTGATGACGGGGATGGGGGCCGATGGGGCAAGGGGTCTCCTGGAGATGAGGGAGGCCGGCGCTCATACCATCGTCCAGGATGAGAAGAGCTGTGTGGTCTTCGGGATGCCCAAGGAGGCGATAAGGATGGGGGCGGCAGCCGAGGTGGCCCCCCTGGAGGAGATACCCGAGAGGATAGCCGAAGCGCTCAAGGAGGCCTCAGATGGACGCCCAGTACATCAACCCGTTCCTGAACGCCACGGCGAAGGTCCTCGAGACCATGGCCTTCTTAAAGGTCAGACCGGGCAAGCCCTACGTGAAGAAGAACTCCAGTGCCGCTGGGGACGTCTCGGGGATAATTGGCATCACAGGAGACGTTGAGGGGTCCTTCTCCATCAGCTTCTCCAAGGAATGCATAAAGAAGGTGGTCTCCAACATGCTCGGAGAGGAGGTGGAGGATATAGACGACGAGGTGAAGGACGCGGTGGGCGAGCTGACCAACATCATCTCAGGGGATGCCAGGAGGGAGCTCTCCGAGAAGGGATTATCCCTCAACGGTTCCC
>CBEVRB010000170.1:0-3170 GCA_965552155.1 uncultured bacterium | reverse complement strand
TGCCGGGATCATCCGGCAGATAAGGGAGCAGGTATGGCAGCTCGCCAACTCCCGATTCGGCGACCGTTACATCTTTGCCGGCCTCCTGAACGATTCCCCCCCTTATCTTGAGGATGGGACCTATCAGGGGGATGCGAGGGAGCTGAGGATTGCCCTCGGCCATAACGTGACGATAAGGATAAACCTGACAGGGCCTGAGGTCCTCTCCTGGGGAAGCACCGATCTCTTTCAGGAGCTTGACGAGCTCGCCGATGCCCTCGAGAACGATCAACCGGACCTGATCGCCGAGAAGCTCGACACCTTAGATCAGGCCCTCAGGCAGCTTTCTAGGGCCCGCTCAGAGGTGGGGGCGAGGGTGGATCGTCTGGAGTCCTTCAGGGGCATCCTGAGCAGCGCGGATCTGGACCTGGCGGAGAAGCTCTCGGAACTGGAGGACGCCGACATCGCTGAGGTGGTCACCCGACTGGCCACCCAGGAGGCGGTCTATCAGGCCTCCCTCATGGCCATAAGGCGCCTCCTGGAGACCAACCTGGTCACCTATATGCTATGAGGAGAGGACTCCTTCTGGCCATCATCCCCTTTCTTCTCCTTCCCCCCTCCCCCCTCCTTTCTCTTTCTTCTGAGGAGGTCCTGAAGCTGAAGAGGGCTGGCGTCACCGATGAGGTGATAGAGGCGCTGATCGAGGAGGAGAGGGCATCCTCTCCCTTCATCACCGTGGAGGACGTGATCAGGCTGAAGGAGGCGGGGATATCCGATGAGGTGATCCTGAGGATGCTGGAGAAGGTGGAGAGGGAGAGGGCGCGCTACAGCGGGGTGAGCAGGGTGATCCGCCGGGAGGACGGAAAGGAGGTGATCGTTTACGGTTCTCCCTCCGAGCCCCCTTGGCCCGAGACCCGATACCATTACTACAGCACCGACGGGAAGGCCGTTCTCGTGATCCCGATCCCCCCTGAGGGAGAGGAGCGGAGGGCTTGGGAGGTGCTCAAGGGGTTGCACTTGGACCTTCACCTCGAGGAGGTGGGAAGATGAAGATCCTGGTAGTGGACGACTTTGCCACCATGCGGAAGATGCTCAAGAACATGCTGAAGGATCTCGGCTACACCGAGATCGTGGAGGCCGAGGACGGGAACAAGGCCCTGGAGGCCCTGAAGAAGGAGAAGGTGGATCTGGTCATCTCCGACTGGAACATGCCCAACATGGACGGGCTGAGCCTCCTTAAGGCGATCCGCTCAGACCCCGAGCTGAAGGACATCGCCGTGCTGATGGTCACCGCCGAGGCGAAGAAGGAGAACGTGATCGAGGCGGTCAAGGCCGGGGTGAACAATTACGTGGTGAAACCCTTCACCAAGGAGGTCCTCAAGGAGAAGATAGATCGGATCTTCTCTTCCTAAAGGGAGGCCTCCCTTCTTCCGAAAAGTATAGAAAGGCGATGGAGAAGTTCCGAGAGCTGGTAGACGAGCTTGCCCTGAAGGTTCTGACCGTAGAGGCAGAGAACCTGCCCGCCATGGGCGAGGTCCTCAAAAAGGTGGAGGAGCTCCTCGGGATGGCCCAGGGGGAAGGCCAGAGGATCCTCGAGCTGGTCAAGGGATGCCTGGAGAAGTTGCTTCTCGAGGAGCTGCAGAAGGAGAAGGGGCAGAAGTTTTTGGTCGACGGACTGAAGGCCCTCCAGGCCCATCTCCGGGGAGAGAAGGTGGAAGAGGGCCTCTACCGTCAGGCAGAGGAGCTGGGCCTGAAGGAGAGAGAAGATGCGAAAGGGAAGGAGGAAGAGGTGAAAAAAGGGGAAACCCCCGATGAGATCTCCCTCGGGGAGGACGTGGAACTGCTTCAGGGCTTCATCGTGGAGAGCCGCGATCACCTTTCCACCATAGAGGTGAAGATCGTCGACCTGGAGCAGTGGCCCGATGACCCCGAAGTGCTTAACGCCATCTTCCGGCCCTTCCACACGATAAAGGGGGTGGCCGGCTTCCTCAACCTCCGTCAGATAAACCGCCTGGCCCATGCCCTGGAAGACATGCTCGATGGGGCGAGGAAGGGGGAGATCGCCGTCACCTCCCCCTTCATAGACCTGGTCCTTGAGGGGGTGGACCTGCTCAAGGCGATGATAGACGACTTGGAGGAGGCGATAAAGGAGGGGAGGACCACCCTGAAGGTCTTCCCCGTCGAGGAGTTCATCGAGAAGATCGAAAGGGTGGGGGAGCCCTCCGAGAAGCTCCTCGGTGAGATCCTGGTCGAGGGGGGGACGGTGAAGAAGGAGGATGTAGAGGAAGCCCTGGAGGTCCAGCGGACCAGTCCTCAGAAGAGGATAGGCGAGATCCTGGTGGAGGAGGGGAAGACTACCGCCAGGGACGTGGCCCATGCCCTGAGGGAACAGCGCCTCTCAGAGACCACCCTGAAGGTGGAGGCGAGAAAGCTCGACAACCTGATGGACATGATCGGGGAGCTGGTCATCGCCCAGTCCATGATCCGCCAGAACCCGACCATCAACTCCCTCAACGATCCCAAGCTCCAGAAGGACCTGGGCCAACTATTCCGGATCACCTCGGAGCTTCAGAAGACGGCCCTTTCCCTCAGGATGGTTCCTATAAAGCAGACCTTCCAGCGGATGATCCGCCTGGTCCGGGACCTGGCCAAGAAGGCGGACAAACGGGTGGAGCTGAGGATGTATGGGGAGGAGACGGAGATAGACAGGAACATGGTGGAGGAGATCTATGATCCCCTGCTCCACATGGTGAGGAACGCCGTGGACCACGGGATCGAACCCCCCGAGGAGAGGAAGGAGAAAGGAAAGCCCGAGACGGGGCTTATCGAGCTTCGCGCCTATCACAAGGGGGGAAACATCGTCATAGAGATCTCCGATGACGGCAGGGGGCTCGATCGGGAGAGGATCCTGAAGAAGGCCCGGGAGAGGGGGCTTGTGGGAGAGGAGGAACTCTCCGATCAGGAGGTCCTCCACCTGATCTTTCAGCCCGGCTTCTCCACCGCGGAGAAGGTCACGGAGGTCTCTGGCCGCGGCGTGGGGATGGACGTGGTGAAGAGGGTGACGGAGAAGCTGCGGGGGAGGGTGGAGATCGCCACCGTTCCTGACCGGGGGACCACCTTCACCATCCGTCTCCCCCTGACCCTGGCGATCATAGACGGGATGGTGATCGGGTTGGGAGAGGAGCGCTACA
>CBEVRB010000169.1:0-3170 GCA_965552155.1 uncultured bacterium | reverse complement strand
GGTCCAGTAGATCTCTGAAAGCGTGTGCCCTGTCAAGTCATCTCATCCCTTCCTTCATACCCCCCTCTTTCTCCTGGGCCGCTTGGACATGCCTCTCAGGCCACCTCCTTCCTCATCCTTCCGTACCTCACCTGTGGGGAATCCTTCCCTCCCAGAGCACCCTTCCCGATGCATCCTCCACCCTGGCGAAGGTGTAGCGCCTGTGGCAATCAAAGGCTATATAGTTCATCATGCCCTCCTTTTAAGTTTTCCCAAAGCCTACCATGTTTTGGGAGGGTACGCGCTTTCATCGAATCACAAAATCACACAAAAGAAGTCCTTCAGTCCTTGGAGACCGTCCTCCTCCAGATCCTGAAGGCGATGAGGCTGACGGTCAGGACGGTCAGCAGGAGAAAGCCGAGGGAGATGGGCCTTGAGATGAAGATCCCGATGTCGCCCTCTGACATGATGAGGGCCTGCCGCAGGGCGTTCTCAAGCATGGGCCCCAACACAAAGGCGATGAGCAAAGGCGCCAAGGGATAGTCGAACTTCCTCATGACATAGCCCAAGATCCCGAAGAAGAACATGGCCTGCACGTCGAAGAGGCTGTTGTCGATGGCGTAAGTGCCTACGAAGCAGAGCAGCAGGATCGTAGGGTACAGCACCTTCTGGGGGATGCGCAGCACACTTCTGGCCGCCCTCACCGAGAGGCTGCCGATCAGGAGGTTGCCGAGGTTGCAGACCATGAGGCCCACGAACAGCGCGTAGATGACCCGCCCGTGCTCCTGGAACATGGTGGGCCCAGGGGCTATTCCCTGGATCATGAAGGCTCCGAGCAGCACTGCAGTGACGATGTCCCCGGGGATCCCGAGGCTCAGAAGGGGTATGAGGGTCGCGCCACACACGGCGCTGTTGCCCGACTCGGCCGCCGCCACCCCCTCAAGTTCCCCCTGGCCGAAGCGCTCAGGGTGCTTGGAGGCCCGCTGGGCCATCCCGTAGTTGAGGAAGGCGGTGATGGTGGACCCTATCCCAGGGATGGCCCCCAGAAAGGTCCCCAAGGCCGTCCCCCGCAGGATGGTCCTCAGACAGCGCCTGAACTCCACCCAGGAGACCCTCCGGTCCTCTGGGCGGTCCGAGTCCTTTATGAAGATCCCCTTGATGCCCTCCTTAACCTCCGCTTCGACCCTGATCAGGACCTCGGAGACGGCGAACAGCCCTATCAACATCGGCAGGAGCCCTATCCCCTTCAGCATCTCCACGTAGCCGAAGGTGAAACGGGAGGTGCCCGCCACGGGGTCCATCCCCACCGTGGCGAAGAGCACCCCGAGGGTGGCGGCCAGAAGTCCCTTGATGAGGGATCGCCCGGACACCGCCGCTATTATGGTCAGGGAGAAGAGCACCAGGGAGAAGATCTCCGGAGGCCCAAACCTCAGGGCGAGTCTCGCCAAGGGTGGGGCCACGAGGATCAGGACCACATCGCTCAGGGTGTCCGCGGTCACCGAGGCATAGAGCGCCATCTTCAGGGCCTTCAAGGCCTGCCCCTTTTGGGTCATGGGGAAGCCGTCGAGCACCGTGGCCGAGGCTGCAGGGGTCCCTGGGGCGTTGATCAGGATGGCCGAGATCGACCCCCCGAACATCCCCCCTTTGTAAACCCCCAAGAGCATGGCGATGGCGGGGATGGGGTCCATCTGGAAGGTCAAGGGGACCATGAGGGCCGTGGCCATGGTCACCGTAAGCCCGGGGATGGAGCCGACGAAGATCCCCACGGCCACCCCCAAAAGGGCGAACATCACGTTGTGCCAGGTGAGCATCAGCTTGAGACCTATGAGGAACTGCTCCATCGACGCACCCTTCAGTAGAAGAGGGACCCCTTGGGCAGCACCACGAGCATCACCTTGGCGAAGAAGAGGTAGAGCACCACGGGAAAGAGGATCGAGAGCAGCACCACGGTGTGCCACCTCCTCACGCCGAAGTGAAGGAGGTAGACCGCCATGATCAGGACCGAGGCCACAAGATAGCCCAGCAGAGGGGTGATGGCGATGTAGAGGACGAAGAGGGCGATGCTGATGAGGACCCTCTGGTGAAAGAGCCTTACCCCCTTGCCCTCACCCCTGGCCACGAAGAAGTGCAACAGGCTTAGGGAGGCGAGGGCGACGGCGATCCACCGCGGCATGAAGTCAGGGCTCAGCCCCGTCCCCCCTTCGCCTGCCCCCTCGACCCCCCAGGGGATGATGAAGAAATAGAGGACCACGCTGAAGAGGAAGAGGATCAGGGCGATGAGCCTGTCGTAATTGAAGCGCATCGCAAAAGAAAAGTAGGGAGGGCATAGCCCTCCCTACTCTCAGCTCAGTACTTCTTCAGCCCTATCTTCTCCAGGACCTCTCCGTAGAACCTCTTCTGCTCCTCGAGGATCTTTTTGAACTCATCACCGCTCATGTAGGAGATGGGCTCGCCGAGCTTCTTGAACAGTGCCTTGAAGGACTTGTCCTCCAGGGTTTGCTTGAAGCCATCGTGCAGTATCTTCTTCACCTCAGGGGGTACCCCCTTCGGCAGGAAGAAGGCACGGGTCGAGCTGTCCGAGAAGTTGATCCCCTTCTCTATCAGGGTCGGCACATCCGGAAGTTCAGGGAGCCGCTGCTTGGAGAAGACGGCCAAGGCCCTCATCTGACCCGCCTTGATGTACTGATAGCACTCGGAGGGGATGGCCCCGAACATGGCCACGTGACCCCCGAGCACAGCGGCGATGGCCTTGGCACAACCCTTGAAGGGCACATGGGTGAGCTTGATGCCCGCGGCGTATGCAAAGCCCTCCATGGCGATGTGGGTGGTGGTACCGGGGCCGGCACTGCCGTACTTCACCGCTCCGGGGTGCTTTTTGGCGTAATCGAGGAACTCCTCCAGGGTCTTCCACGGTTGCTGAGCCCCTACCACCAGGATCCGCGGGGAGTCGCTTACCCGCATAAGGGGCTCCAGGTCGCCGAAGCTGTAGGGGGTCTTCACCATGTAGGGCTTGATCACGACCACGGCCGGCACAGCGTAAAGGAGCGTGTAACCATCGGGCTTGGACCGAGCCACATAGGCAGCCCCCACCGCTCCTCCACCTCCGGGCTTGGTCACCACCACCACGGGCTGGCCGAAGTACTTGTCAGCCACCGAGGCGAGGGCCCGGGCCTGAAGGTCGGTGCCACCAC
>CBEVRB010000168.1:0-3194 GCA_965552155.1 uncultured bacterium | reverse complement strand
AGTATCTGGGTGACCAGGGGGAGGTGGACGAAGAAGTCTATGATCTTCTCCCCATTTTCGCCGGTTACCAGGATGTCCAGATCCCCCACCGTCTCCTTCATCCTTCGAAAGGAGCCACAGGCCGAAAGGGAATGGACCTCAGGGAGCTTCTCCACTTCCCGGAGGATCTCCTGTACCAGGGGAAAGGCCAGGCCGATGGGTATTCGTTCGCTCATCCTCTCATAGAGCTCGAGGCCCCGCTTGATGTTCTCGATTTTCTTCTCTCCCATCCCGGGAAGGGAGGCCAGGGAACCGTCGTCCAGGACCCTCTTGAAATCCTCCACTCTCCTCACCCCCAGATGATCATAGGCGAGCTTCAGGGTACGGGGGCCTATCCCCTGGACATCGAGCAACCTTATCAGCTCCTGGGGGACCTTCCCCATCACCTCCTCGTACTTCCGCATCTTGCCCGTCTCGAGGAATTCCACCACCTTCTTCCCTATCCGTTCCCCGATCCCGGGTATCTCCCTCAGGGCCAAAAATCCCCCTTCTCGATAGACCTCCTCGATGTCGCGGGGGTAATCCTCCAGGACCCGGGCCGCTTTCCGGTAAGCTCCTATCTTGAAGGGGTTCTCGCCGAGAAAATCGAGGGCATCGGCGAGTCTCGAGAACATCTCGCTCAAGACCTTGTTCTTGTTCATCGCCTCTCCTCCTTTCCCAAAAACTACTCCGTCCCCCTCCCGATTTCAACCCTTAAGAAAGGCATGTAGATTGCAAAAGGAGTCGTGTTCCGGTAGCTTGAAATCGAGGAGTAGGGAGAGATGAGAGAGGACTGTATGAAGATCTTTGAGGCCGCCCTTAAGGCAGTGGACCCTTATGAGGCCGTCAAAGGACATCTTCGGTTAGAGAGGGAGGTGCTTTCGGTTCCGGGATGGAGCCTCCCCTTGGGAAATGTGAGGAGAGTGGTGGTTGTGGGCGCGGGGAAGGCCTCGGCCTCGATGGCCCTGGCAGTGGAGGAGATCTTGGGGGAAAGGATCGAAGGGGGAGTGATCGTGGTCAAATATGGCCATGGAAGGCCCCTCAGGAGGCTGGAGCTCATCGAAGCCGGTCACCCCATCCCCGATGAGAGGGGGCTGGAGGGGGCGAGGGCGGTCGCTGAGGTGGTGGAAGGGTTGGGTGAGGACGACCTCCTCATCTGCCTCATTTCCGGAGGGGGATCGGCCCTCCTCCCTTACCCGGTAAAAGGGATAACCCTGGAGGACAAGCAGGCGACCACATCAGCGCTCCTTTCCTGCGGTGCCACCATCCATGAGGTGAACGCCGTCCGCAAGCACCTCTCCCGGGTCAAGGGAGGGGGACTTGCCCGCCTGGCCTACCCGGCCCGCCTCCTCACCCTCCTCATCTCCGATGTGGTGGGCGATGATCTGGACGTGATCGCCTCAGGGCCGACGGTTCCTGATCCGACCACCTTCTCCGATGTCCTCGCGATAGTGGATAGATATGAACTCAGGGGGCGGCTGCCTCAAGCGGTCATCTCCCACTTTGAAGCGGGTCAGAGGGGGGAGGTGCCGGAGACCCCCAAGCCGGGAGAGGAGGTCTTCAGTAAGGTGAAGAACCTGATCGTGGCCAGCAACTTCCAGTGCCTTCTGGCGGCCAAAAGGAAGGCCGAAGAGCTGGGATACCATGCCCTGATCCTTTCCTCCATGGTGGAGGGGGAGACCAGGGAAGTGGCGCGGGTGCATGCCGCCCTGATCAAGGAGGTCTCAAGGACTGCAAACCCCATCGCCCCTCCCGCCTGTCTGATCTCTGGAGGAGAGACCACAGTGACGATAAGGGGTAAGGGCAAGGGGGGAAGGAATCAGGAGTTCGTCCTTGCTTGCGCCATCGAGATAGCCGGATGGGAGGGGATCTCCGTCTTCAGCGCCGGGACCGATGGAACCGACGGCCCCACCGACGCCGCAGGGGCCTATGGCGATGGGACGACCGTCAGGAGGGCTGAAGGGCTCGGCCTCGACCCTGAGGCCTACTTGCGGGACAACGACTCTTACCACTTCTTTGAGAGGCTCGGTGACCTCGTGATAACGGGACCCACCGGCACTAACGTGATGGACTTGCGGATCCTCCTCGCCCGCTGAGCCTTTCCCTTGACTGAGGTAGGAAGGATGCTTATCCAAAAGGTGTGAAGATCGGGATCCTCTCTCGCTGGAATGCTACCTGCGGAGCGGCGCTTCACGCCATGCTCATCGGGAAGGAATTCATCGGGATGGGGCACCAAGTGCGGGTATTCGCCCCCTACATAAGGAGCGCCAACAGGTGGTGGCACCACAGGATCATAGGGAGGGATGAGGACTTCGTGGTGAGATGCTATGAGGAACTTGAGCCAGAGACCTTGCGCGGAGGTTCCTTGGAGGGGGAAAGGATTCGGGCCGAGGGATTGGACGCGCTCATCATTGAGTCTTACAACAGCGTCCCTTACCTCCAGATATGGGAACTGGCGAGGGAATTAAGGGGAGATGTCAAGCTGATCCTGGTCGTCCATGAGGGAGACAGGGGGGAACTCAGGTATCCTGATCTCGATGTGTTCGACAGGATCGTTGTCTTCGATAAGAGGTACGTAGAGGAGATGCTTTACGATTGCCGGGAGAGGGTAGAGATAATCCCTTACCCCTGTTGTCCCCCGAAAGAGGGAGAGAGGAGATTTGCTGAGGATCGCTTAATATTCTTCAGCTTCGGTCGGCAGCCAGTCGAGGAATACGAGGCCTTCATCGATGCCCTCGATGGCCTCTCTTCGGAATATGACTTCCTCTACAGGGTCGTGAGGGCGGATGGCCTCCTGCCCTTCAAGAGAAAGTGGTTGATCCAACATAAGGGAAGGCTGAGTGTGGAAGAGATTTATCGAAACCTCCATTCCTCTGACATTCACCTTTTGCCAAAGGGAAACACCCGTAAAGTGGTCGTCTCATCCACGGCCTCCCAGTGCCTCGGGGCCCTTGTCCCCATCGTTGCTCCCAGGGTGAGGTATTTTGAGAACCTTCCCCCGGGGGTCATCGTCCTCTACGAGGACAGGGAGGACTTGTTGAGAAAATTGAGGCTTCTCATCGAGAACGAGGGCTTCAGGGCTGAGGTGCTCGAGAGGGCGCGAGGATATGTGGAGGAAAACAGAAGCGATAAGATCGCCCGAAGGATCCTGGAGCTAATCCACCCGGTTGGCGTCC
>CBEVRB010000167.1:0-3259 GCA_965552155.1 uncultured bacterium | reverse complement strand
AAAGTTCCAGCCCATCCCGGGATGGATCTGGACGTCTATCCCGTAGAGGACCCCTGCAGCTGCTGCCAGTGCCCCCCCTGTGGCCCAGCAGCAGGTGATCACCCTCTCGGTCCTTATCCCGCTTACCCGGGCAAGCTCAGGGTTGTCAGCCGTGGCCCTCATCGCCTTGCCCATCTTGGTCCGGTGCAAAAAGAGGTGAAGGAGGACCACCAGGAAGGCCGCCACCCCAAGGATCAGCACCTGATCGGGCCTGATCTTCACCCCTAAGGGGAGCTCCATCGCTGGCCTCAGGACTCCGGGGTAAAAGGACCGGTAATCGGCCCCCCAGAGGATGAGGACCATCATCCGGACGATAAAGGAGGCCCCCAGGGCGGACATGGCGAGCATCACCGCCGAACTTCCCTTCTGTCTGAGCTTTCGGTAAAGGGTCTTATCCAGGAGGATCGCCACCCCGGCCACGGCGGCCATGGCCAAAGGAAAGGCTGCCACCATCCTCCAGCCGAAGGAGAAGGGGGCAAGGCGGGCATCGGGGACCCCGAGGGAGGGGAAAAGGGACGCGACGAAGAAGAGGGCCACGTAAGCCCCGGCGGTCATCAGGTCCCCATGGGCGAAGTTGGCAAAGCGCAGGATCCCATAGACCAGAGTGAGGCCTATCGCCCCTAAAGCGATGATGCTTCCCAGGACTATTCCGTAGACGAAGAGCTCGAGCATCACCCCCCTCCAAGGTAGAGCCTGCCCACCTCCTCGTTCTCCAGCAGTTCTTCCCCTGGGCCGCTAAGCACGTTCCTCCCCATGGCGAGCACATAGGCCCGATCCGAAAGCCTCAAGGCCTCCTTGGCGTTCTGTTCCACTATGAGGATCGCCACCCCTGCCCCCTTTATCTCCCTTATCTTCTCGAAGACCACCGAGACCATGGCCGGAGAGAGGCCGGCCGAGGGCTCATCGAGCAGAAGGAGCTTCGGGTCGAGCATAAGGGCCCGGGCCAGGGCGACCATCTGCCTCTGGCCCCCGGAAAGCCTCCCCACCCTCTCCCCCTTCTTCCTCTCGAGATCAGGGAACATCCTGTAAAGGGCCTCGAGCCGATCGGAGAAGTCATCTTCCCTCACGAAGGCCCCCATCTCCAGGTTCTCCTGGACGGTGAGGGAGGTGAATACGTTCTGCACCTGGGGCACATAGCTCATCCCCTTCCTCACGATCACCTCAGGGGCAGCCCCCGTGATATCCTCTCCCGAGAAGGTCACCTTCCCTTCCCTCGGCCTGAGGAGGCCAAATATCGCCTTAAGAAGGGTGGACTTCCCCGCCCCGTTGGGGCCGATGATGGCCACAATCTCCCCTTCTCCCACCTGCACCGAGACCCCGTTGAGGATATCCACCTCCTCGGTGTAACCGGCCCTTAAACCCTCCACCTCCAGGAGATTCATCGGTACTGCCCTCCCAGGTAGGCGTCGAGCACCCGCTCATCCCTCTTTACCTCCTCAGGGGTCCCCTCGGCAAGCTTTCTTCCCTCGCTCATAACGATCACAGGATCGCAGAGAGAGGTCACCAGGTCCATATCGTGTTCTATGATCAGGAAGGTCATCCCCCTTTCCTCGCAGAGCTCCCTTATGTACTCCACGAGCTTCCTCATGAGGGCGGGGTTGACCCCTGCCCCTGGTTCGTCCAGCAGGATCAGCTTCGGCTCCACCATCATGGCCCGGGCGAGCTCCAGGAGCTTCCTCTGCCCTCCCGAGAGGTTACCCGCATATTCGTCCCGAAGGTCTATCAGATCCACAAACCTCAGGACCTCCAGCGCCCTCTCCTTTATCTCCCTTTCCTGTCGCCTTATCGCCGAGGGGAAAAACCAGCCTCCCCAGATCCTTTCCCCCACCTGTCCTGAGGGCATCAACATCAGATTCTCCAGGACGGTCATCTGGGGGAACTCCCTCGGGATCTGAAAGGTCCGGTAGATACCGCGGTGGAAGATCTGATGGGGCCTCAAGCCATCTATCCACTCCCCGCGAAAGAGGATCTCTCCCCCATCGGGTATGTAAAAACCGGTGATGAGGTTAAACAGGGTGGTCTTTCCCGCTCCATTGGGGCCGATAAGCCCGGTGATCGTCCCCTCTTTCACCTCGAGGGAACACCTGTCCACTGCCCGCAGGCCCCCAAAGCTCTTCGTGATCTCCTTCACCTCCAGTATCCTCATGATGTATCGGGGAAGAACTGGGGCCGTTTTACAGACGGGCGAACTCCTTCAGCCTCTCCCACTCCCTGTCCACGTTCTTTTGAATTTCCTCTATCTCTTCATCCCGCAGGTGACTGAACCGCCCCTGAAGCCTCAGGTACTCCTCCACAAGTATCCCTTTGGGTTCAAGGTTGATAGTATACCTTTCTCCGTCCTCCACTTCATAGAGGGGAAAGACCTTGCTCTGCACCGCCAGTCGGGAGACCTTTATGGAGAGCTCAGGATCTATCCTCCAGCCTGGTGGGCAGGGGCATAGGAGATGGATGAACCTGAACCCCCTTTTCTCCTTCGCCTTCTGCAGCTTTCGAACGAGATCCTCGGGATAGGCGACGGTGGCGGTGGCGGCATAGGGGATGCGATGGGCCGCCATGATCTCTATTATGTTCTTCTTGGGATTTCCCTTTGGCCGACTCACCGGGGTGGTGGTCGTCCATGAAAGATAAGGGGTGGCCGAGGAGCGCTGTATCCCCGTGTTCATATAGGCCTCGTTGTCGTAACAGACGTAGATGAAGTCCTCGTTCCTCTCAGCTGCCCCAGAGAGGGCCTGAAGCCCTATGTCGAAGGTCCCCCCATCTCCTGCCCACACCATCACGGTGGTCTCCTCGTCCCCTTTCATCTCGAGGGCCGCCTTTATCCCGGACCCGATCGCCCCTCCTGTCTCAAAGGCCACATGGAGGACCGGGACCTTCAGGGAAGAATAGGGAAAGGGGCCGGCGATGATCGACCAACAACTCGCGGGGATCACCACGATGGTCTTCTCCCCCAGGGCCTTGAGGGCAAAGCGCATGCTCAGGGCGGCAGCGCATCCAGGGCAGGCCAAGTGCCCGGAGCTGATGTATTCTTCTTCAGGGATCTCCGTCCTCAAAGGATCACCTCCTTCTCTCCCCTCATCCCCAGCCAGAGGACCCTTCCCTCCGGCTCTTCCCTTTCGAGGGAATACCTTATCGCCTGAGAGATCAGCTCCGGGATGATGTCCCTCCCACCAAGGCCGGTGACGAAACCAAAAAGCCGAGGGGAGGCTCCAACCTCCGAGAG
>CBEVRB010000166.1:0-3273 GCA_965552155.1 uncultured bacterium | reverse complement strand
TATGGATCTGTTGATCCGCTTATGGGCTGACGGATTGCTTTCGTCTTTTAGATCCTTGACTTTTCGTCGTGGGGGATTTTATATTGCCAAGAGACAATTTTTGGAGGAGGTGAGGGGATGGAGGTAAAGTGGTACGGGCATGCGGCCTTTCTGCTCCAAGGGGAAGGCATTAAGATCATCACCGACCCCTACGAGCCCGGTGCCTATGGGGGGATCTCCTATGGGCCGATAAAGGATGAAGCGGACATCGTTACCGTGAGCCACGATCACAGCGATCACAACTACGTGGCGGGCTTGCCCGGTTCCCCCCAGGTGGTGAAGGGCGCTGGTCAACATCAGGTCAAGGGCATCGTGTTCAAGGGGATCGCCACCTATCATGACCGATCGAAGGGGTCGGAGAGGGGGCCGAACACGATCTTCACCTTCACCCTTGATGGGATAAGGGTCTGCCATCTGGGCGATCTGGGCCATACCCTTTCCGAGCAGGAAGTGAAGGAGATAGGTGAGGTGGACCTCCTCCTGATCCCGGTGGGGGGCTTCTACACCATCGATCCCAAGGAGGCGACGACAGTGATGGAGCAGATAAAGCCCCATCGGGTCATCCCCATGCATTTCAAGACCCCCAAGTGCAATTTTCCCATCGAGGGGGTGGAGGCCTTCTTGGCCGGCAAAAAGGAGGTCCGCAGGGTGGGAGGAAGTACCGTCTCCTTCAAAGCGGCAGAGATCAAGGAGGGGTTTGAAATAGTGGTCCTGGAGCCTGCCCTTTGAGAGATGGCCGAGAAGCTCCGTTTGCTGTTCTCCCCTCCTCAGATAGAGAGGAGGGTGAGGCGCCTGGCCCGTCAGATATCCCGTGACTATCGGGGGAAGACCCCCCTTCTGGTCTGCGTGCTCAAAGGGGCCTTCGTCTTCCTCGCCGATCTGATCAGGGAGATGACCATACCCGTAGAGGTGGAGTTTGTGCGGGCTTCAAGCTATGGCTCGGCGATGTCCAGCTCCGGCACCGTCCGCCTGGAGGGAGAGGTGGATGTGGAGGGGAGAGACGTGATCCTCGTCGAGGACATCATCGACACGGGTCTGAGCGTGAAGGTCCTGGCCGATTACATCCTCAGCCGCTCCCCTGCGTCCTTTAAGGTCTGTGCCCTGGTGGACAAAAAGGAGAGGAGGGAGGTGGAGGTAAAGGTAGATTATGTGGGATTTGAGATCGAGAGGGGGTTCATTGTGGGCTATGGCATAGATTACGACGAGCGTTACCGTCATCTCCCCGGGATATATGTGGTCGAGAAGACGCCGTAGCCTGCTCCTTCTGCTTTTCCTCCTTTTCCTCCTGGTCCTTCCCCGGTTTTCCTCCCCTCAAGCGTTTAAGGAGACGGGCGAGTCTCAGGAGGAGATTACTCCGGCACTCAGGGAGGAGTTCAGGGAGGCAGAGGAGGCTTACAGGGAGGGAGAGAAGGAGCGGGCCCTCATCCTCCTCAAGGGCTTCCTCAAGGATCATCCCTTTTCGCCCCTGAGCGACGATGCCCTGCTGCTCCTCGGTAGGATCTACCAGGAGAGGGGAGAACATGAGGAGGCGATCTCTTCCCTCTCCTCCTTTCTCAGGCGGTACCCGTCAAGTCCCAAACTGCTTGAGGCAAAGCTCGCCCTGGCCAAGAGCTACCTTGCCACCGGGAGGGAAGGGCTGGCCCTGGGGATGGCCCATGAACTCCTGCCCTTCTGTAAGGAGCGCCCTGAGCTGCAGCTTCCCCTCTTCCTCCTGCTGGGGGAGGCGTATGACCGGGCAGGGGAGCCGCTGCTCGCCATCTCCTGGTATCAGAAGGCCTTGGAGTTTGCCTCCTTCGGGGAAAGGGCCTCCATCAAGGAGAGGATGATTGCCTTGCTCGATAGGGAGCTGGACCCAGGGGTCTATTGGGAGGTAGAGACGACCTATCCCAATACCTTCCTTTCCCTTTACGCCCGGTTGAAGCTCGCCGAGATCTATCTGCGAAGGGGAGAGCAGAAGAAAGCGGAGCTCATCCTCAAGGGGATGAAGGAGGAGGCGGAAAGGGAGGGATTCCAGGAGCTTTACGCCGATCTGTGGAGCAGGGTGAAGAAGGGGAGGGGTGAGGTGCTCCTGGGGTGTATCCTGCCCTTAAGCGGACGTTTCAGGTCCCTGGGTGAGAAGGTGCTCCGGGGGATTTTGCTTGGGGCCGGGATATTTGGCCCTCCCTCCTATCCCCATGTAAAGCTGCTGATAAGGGATTCGGGGGGGAGTGGGGAGAAGGGGAGGGAGGCCTACCGGGTTCTGAGGAAGGAGGGGGTGGAGGCCATCATCGGCCCTCTTCTCCCTCAAGTAGCGGGGGCCGTCCTTGAAGAGGCCGAGGGTGATCTTCCCCTCCTCGTCCTCGCCCCCCAGGCGAAGGTCGAGGAAAAGTGTGCCTTTTACCTCGCCTTGGATCTCCGTTCTCAGATAGAGGAACTGCTCGAGTACGCTTGCGATCGACTGAGAAAGACGCGCTTTGTGATCTTTTACCCGAACACTCCCTATGGGAGGGAATCCCAGAGGATATTCGAGGAGCTGGTCCCGGCCTACGGTGGGGAGGTGGTGGCGAAGGCGACTTACGGGAAGGATCAGACGGATTTCGGCGACCTGATAAAAGGGGTCTTCGGTAAGGCCTCCTCCCTGGGGGCAGTGGCCGATGCCCTCTTTATCCCCGACGATTATCGGAGGGTCTGTCTCCTGGTACCCCAGCTCCGCTTCCATGAGGTCGAGGGGCTGCAGCTCCTGGGGCTTAGCGGCTGGAACTCCCCCCGACTCACCGAATTGTGTGGCAGGTACGCCGAGGGGGCAGTCTTTACCGGCGGCTTCTCCCCTGATCTCCCCCTGCCCGAGGTGAGGAGCTTTCGGTCCTCATATGAGGAGGCCTTCGGATCCTCGCCCTCTTTTCTCGAGGCCCTGGGATATGATGCCGTAAGGATGATCCTGAAGGTCCCCGAGGACGATCTCTGCTTTGAACTCCTGACCATCAGGGACTTCCAGGGAGTAACAGGGATTGAGGGTTTCCTCACTACCGGTGAGGCGGTGAGGAGACCTTATCTCTTTCAGGTCTCCGATGGCAAGATCCACCCCCTTCTACCACCCTTTTGATCTCCTCCCGCAGGAGGCGATAAGGCTCCAGGAGGAGCTCAGCCAGCGCCTCATCCTTAGATGGGATGGGAGGGAGGTGAGGAGGGTGGCAGGGATGGATGCGGCCTACATTGGAGGGGAGGGGATAGGGGCGGTGGTGGTCATGGAGTGGC
>CBEVRB010000165.1:0-3276 GCA_965552155.1 uncultured bacterium | reverse complement strand
GGCGATAGGGACAGGAGGAACGTCCACTCAGGGGGCCTTCGGGTACAATCCTGCAGGGGTGAGGGTAGGGCAGGGGTACTCCCGCCATCGCTCTGCCATCCAGATAGCGGAGAAGAGGCGCTTCCGCAACTATGACAAGAACGTAATCCTCGATACCCGCCAGCTCCAGGTGGCCCTCTCCAAGCTTCGCACCCTCCTGCCCCTCGGGGAGAAGGACGAGATAGATGTGGAGGGGTCCATAGATGCGACCTGCAGGAACGCCGGGGAGCTGGAACTGGTCTGGAAAAGGGGGCTCACCAACGCGGCAAAGCTCCTCCTTCTCATGGATACCGGGGGGTCGATGGAAGTTTACACCGAGCTGGTGAACAGGCTCTTCTCGGCTGCCTCAGCCCAGTTTCGTGACCTGAAATACTTCTACTTCCATAACTGCATCTATCAGGACCTGTGGAAGGACATGGAGAGATCGGAGGTCTTCCCCACAGAGGAGCTCCTGCGCACTTTTGAAAGTGACTACAAGGTGATCATCGTGGGAGACGCCAGCATGGCCCCCAGCGAGCTGCTCGAAGTGAACGGGGCCATAGACTACTGGTACTACAACGATACCCCAGGAATCATCTGGCTGAAGAGGATCGCGGAACACTTCCCATATACCATCTGGTTGAACCCCATAAGGAGGACAGGCTGGAGGTTCGTGAGGAGCATAGGCCTCATCGCTGACATCTTCCCGATGTACGAGCTCTCCGTTGAGGGACTGGAGTCGGGGATCAAGTATCTCTTGACAAGAAATAACAATGATTTCAATAAGTTAACTAAAAAGAGCTTAAGAAACAGTTCAAGTTCTGGTTGATGTAGGGGGAAGGAGATGAAGGTCGGAGTCCTATCAGATACGCATCTTCGTCAGGTGGATGAGGGCTTCAGGGAGATGGTGGAGAGGTATTTCAGCGAGTGCGATCATGTAATCCATCTGGGGGACTTTACCTCCTTGGCGGTTTATGAATTTCTGAAGGAGTTTTTCAAGGGAGAGATCCATGCCGTTTCAGGTAATATGGACCCGGCGGAGATAAGGAGGGTCCTTCCCGAAAGGGATGTGATCGAACTTGGGGGGGTGAGGATCGGACTCATTCACGGATGGGGGGCCCCCTATGACCTGGAGGAGAGGGTGGAGAAGGTCTTTGCCAAGGAGGACCTGCAGTGTGTGCTTTACGGGCACACCCATAACGGGTCGATAAGGAAAAGAGGTGGGAGGCTTTTCTTTAACCCCGGATCGCCTACAGACCGTTTTCACGCCAAGAAGAACACGGTAGGGGTGCTAAAGATCGAGGGGGGCTCGGTAGAGGCCGAGCTTGTGGAGGTCTTTGGGTCCAAGGACTGGTTCTGATAAGATATATTATGTAAACTAACCTTCGGGGTCTCCGAAGTATTCCCTTAGTTTTTTCCTCAATTGTTCAGGCAGGGGTTTGGATTGCCCCCTTTTATGGTCAAAGGAGACGAGTACTGCCCTCCCCCTCGCTACTACGGCCTCATCCTCGTCACGGAGGAAGAGGTGCTCCAGGGTGAAGCTGGATGAGCCTATCTTCAGCACGCGGGTATAGATCGTGATCTTGTCCCCGTAACGGACTATCTCCCTGTACTCGCACTCTATCTTTGCCAGAATGAGCTCCAGGGTGAAGAGGTCCTTCGGATCGAAGATCTCCATCTGGCGGAAGAGGCTGAAACGGGCCTCCTCCATGTAGGCCACAAAACTCACGTTGTTCAGGTGCCCGAAGGCATCGGTCTCGTGGAGGTGGACATCCCGGGGAAATCGGTGAGGATAACGGGAAAGATCTATTTGCATCCCCTACCCTTACCTCCGAAAGAGGGAGAAGAAGAGGGTCAAGAGGAGGCTTATGAGGATACAGGTGACGAGGGGGAAATAGAAGGTGAAGTTCCCCTTCCTTATATAGATATCCCCGGGAAGCCTCCCCAGGAAGGGGATCTTTGGGGCGACGATAAGGGCTCCCCCTACCAGGGCCATTATGGCACCGAAGATCAGGAGGAGCTTTCCCAGATCCTCAAGGGGAGACATCACCCTTCACCTCCCTTCTGCCGGATTTTCACTTCCATTTTTCGAGGGAACGGTTGACTATTTCAAAGATCCTCTCCGCATCAGAGATGGCCTTCTGGGCATCCTCAGGGCCGTACTCCTCAGAGGGAATCCAATCTGCCGCGCCATAGAATGAAAGTTCCCTTTCTTTTCTGAGCCTCCTTGAAATTTCGGAGATTTCATCGATCGTTCTCTTAATTTCTTCGGGAAAAAGTTCAAGGTTTTCCCTTATATACTTTCCCACGTCGTGGACCTTCGGTACCTCTAACCCGGCTTCCATGATCAGCGCTTTGAGCAAAAGCTCCACCACCTCTTGAGCCTCCCGTACCACATCAGCGAAGTCCCCCTCTTTTTGAAATTGTTTCAGGACCCCTATTCGCTTAGCTGCCCTGAAGAGGTAATCCTTCACCAATCTTCTCATAATCTATCCTCCAGTAAACCTTCCCTCCCCTCCTCCTTTCCTCTACCACACCCTTCCTGTACATCTCCTTGATCGCCCTCAGAAGGCGTTCAAAGAACCCCTCGTCATAAAGTATCAGATGATCTCTCTCTATATCCAGAAGTAGAGGATGAAAGCAGCGGGCCTCCTCCTCCGTCAAGACGAAGGGAGAAAAATTGAGCCGGAAAGGGAGCTCTATCTCCCTTTCGAGGAAATCCATAAATTCCATGCTTCGGCTCCTGAAAGGGAGGGGAGACCTCTTCACGAGCACCAGGAGATCGAGATCCGAGGAGGTGCTTATCTCTCCCTTGGCATAGGAACCGAAGATCACCAGAGAGAGGAGATCCCCTCCCCAATAACGCTTGGAGATTTTGACGAGTTCCCCTAAAAGGGGCTCAATCCTCTTGTAAATGGGCTTGTTGAACACCTTCCTTGTAAAACCTCTCCTTCTCACTGTATATGCAACCGCAGTACTGCTGGCGGTAAAGCCCCAGGGACTTGGAGGTCTCGATCCCCTCCTTCCACCCCTCACGAAAGTCCCTCCCCAAGAACTTTACCCCGTACTCCTTCCCCAGGGCCTCCCCCACCTCGCGGACCAGGCGGTGCTTCTGCAGCTTGCTGTAAAGGAGCGTCGTGGTGAAGGCGTCAAACTTTCCGTGCCGGGCCACCTGAACCGCCGCCTCAAGGCGCATGTGATAGCAGATCTCGCATCGCCTACCTTCCCTGAAGGCCACCCTTCTCAGGAACTCCTCCA
>CBEVRB010000164.1:0-3334 GCA_965552155.1 uncultured bacterium | reverse complement strand
CTCTTCATGTGGCCTTTCAGGGCATACTTTACGGCCTGTTTGGCGAAGTATCCGGCCCGGTGCATGAGGGTGTCCTTGAACTGCCAGTCCACGTTCATGGTAGCAAGACATGGATAGTTGTGATGCAAGATCCCTGCCCGTTCCTCGGCGTCCTGAATTCGGGTACCCTTCAGTTCCTCGACCACAAAGTAGGTGCTTCCGCAGGGAGCACTTCTTATGGCCTTCCCCCCGACCACCTTCTCTTCCTCTACCTTGAGTTCCACCTCGGGGATGCCGAAATGACGGGCAAATTCCTTTATCAGGGGATCGTCCGAATCATCCTCCTTCAAACTGCAGAAGGGTACGGGGAAGACCGCCGCCACCCCCATGCGGCCAAAGGTCCTCTCGAGTTGCTTGCCCAGCCCCGGTGGAACCCAGGCGCGGTTGTCCACAGGGACTATGACAGCTCGGGCCCCTGCTGCCTTGACGATGTCGGGCAGCATCTCCGCCACCCCCGGCTCCTCCCCCAGGCTTATCACCAGATCCGCCTTCGGGATATCCCGCGGGAGGTATTCCGCCGGGTCCTCCATCATGGCGGGAAGGGGTCCTTCGATCCTCAGCGTAAGGATTCTCCACTCCTTGGACCCATGTCTCTCCCAGGTCTCGACCATTCTCTCACCGTAGTGCCCTTGAACGATTGCCAGGATCTTCATCTCTTTCGTCCCTTTCTCGTCCTTTCTCCCCTTTTATTTACCTCCTTTTTGTGGTGATTTCGTTGATCCAGGTCAAAAGGGCGGTCAACTTCCAAAGGATTCCTTCAAAACTCGGTATGGTCCATCTCCACGTAGAGACCGTAGTTTAGCCGAAAGAGCGCCTTTTTTGCATCCTCAGAGCCTGTATTCCCAGAGGCCGTGGACGTTGCAGTAAGCCCTCACGACCTTTGGTTCCTCCTTGAGGAAGAACTCCGCCACAGGTTCCTCCCCGACCTTTAAGAACTTCTGCTGATAACCCCCTTCGGTCTCCACTTCCACCCAGACGATCCAGTGCTTCTGCTCCATGGGGTGGTTTACCGAGCCCACCTTCACACTGATGCCATCGGGGGTCTTTTCCACTACGGGCAGGTGCTTCTCCTTTCCCTCTTCAGCGCTCTTCGGCCTCGCGAGGATCATGGGTTGCCCGCAGCACACTAGGTTTCCACCCCCTGCGAGGTTCACCCTCACCACGTTACCACAGACGTTACACCTGTACACCCCATAAGGCTCTGCCATCTTACACCTCCTCCGTCTCAAATTGTTACGGTTCCCCCTCCTTCTGCTTCAAGGACATAACCACCTCCCCCCTTTCCAAAGGGGAAGGGGCCCTCGCCTCCCTCCCCACAGAACACCTTTAGAAGGCGTAATCGGTCTTCCAGACCTCCCAGACCTTGCCCACGAGATCCGGGCCAGGCTTAAGAGTCGGTTTTCCGGGCTGCCAGCCGGAGGGCGTTGCCTCGGCACCACCGGTGGCACGGACGTGCTGGAAGGCCTTGAGTTGCCTGATCAGCTCCTCCACGTTGCGGCCGACGGGCGGTGCCAGCACCTCCATGGCCTGTATCACCCCGTCGGGATCGATGATGAAACGCCCGCGGATGTCAAGGGCGTCCTCCTCGCTGTAGACCCCGTATACCTTCCCGATCTTTCCCCCCGGATCGGAGAGCATGGGGAAGGGCACCCCTCCTTCTACCATTTTCGAGAGTTCCGTTTCCTGCCAGATCTTGTGGGTGAAGCGGCTGTCAACGCTTATGGCCAGGACCTCCGTCCCCAGCTCCTGGAGCTCCTTGTACTTGACGGCGACCGCCGTCAGCTCCGTGGGTCAAACGAAGGTGAAGTCCCCGGGGTAAAAACACAGGACTACCCATTTCCCCTTGTGATCGGATAGCTTCACGTTCTTGAACTCGCCGCCGATGAGGGCATTGGCCTCGAAGTCCGGAGCCGGTTTCCCTACCTTTGCCAACACCTCCATGATCACTTTCTCCTTTCCTTCTTTTTCTTCAGGGGGGCACCTCGATGATGGGTCCCCTGGCAGGTTCCACACACCCTTTCCTTTCCACCTCAATACCTCCTTCCTTTCTCGGAATTTTATGCCTCCCCCTCTCTGCGCTTCCAGATGCAGAGGAGTTCTCCTTGGTGGTAACTGCACTGGACCAGTTCCCAGCCTCCTCTCTGCCCCCAGGTCGTGGACCATGCAGCTTCCGCGCTCATCACACGAGATAATCCAATGGGTCTCCCTCAGGGTCTTCAGGTCGTGATAGGTGGTCCTGTAGGTCCAGCGGCCATGGCATCACCAGTTCTCGGCCAGGACTTCAAAATACGCCCGGGGGTGGTCGCAGGAGGGGCAGCGCTCCGGGGCCTCGGTCCCCTCGTGCACATATCCACAGTTCCTGCAGCGCCACTTGACGGGCCGATCCTTCCTGAAGACCTTCCCCTCGCGGATATTCTCGAGCAGGGCCCTGTAGCGCCGCTCGTGCTCCCTTTCGGCCACGGCGATGGCCTCAAACGCCGCCGCTATCTCCGGGAAACCCTCCTTCCGGGCCACGCGGGCGAACTCCGGATACATCTGGGTGTGCTCGTAATTCTCACCCTTGGCAGCGGCCTCGAGGTTCGAGGCCGTATCGCCTATCACCCCTGCGGGGAAGGAGGCCTGGATCTGGACCTCCCCGCCCTCAAGGGACTTGAAGAGCCTTTTGGCGTGTTCCTTCTCGTTTTCGGCGGTTTCGGCAAAGATCGCCGCTATCTGCTCGTATCCTTCTTTTCTCGCCTGGGAGGCGAAGAAGCTATAGCGGTTCCTCGCCTGGGACTCCCCTGCGAAGGCTGTAAGCAGATTTTTCTCCGTCTGCGTTCCTTTTAAAGTCGGCATTTCTCCTCCTTTCTTATTTCTTATTCCTCGGCCGGTGCGTAATGGCACCGCTTGGGCGGTATGACCTTCTTACTCTCGAGCCCCGTGGCCTTGGCCACATCACCGGGGCGGACGGGCTTTCCCGCCTTCATCATCGCCTCGAGGACCTGGGACTTCTTGTCCTCCATCTCCCCACCTCCTCTATGTTCAATTTTGACACCGGGGGCAGAAATAGGTCCCCCGGCCAGAGAGGGTCACCCGCTCTATCGGCGTACCACATCGAGGACAGGGTTCGCCTTTGCGCCCATAGACCCTCAGTCTATCCTGATACTCACCGGGACGGCCGTAAAGGTCGCGCCAGTCGCTGATGGTGGTACCGCGTAGGCGTATGGCTTCCTCCAAGATGGCCCGGGCCGCATGGGCCACCCCCTCCCACTGCTCAGCCGTGAGGGATCCCGCAGGTCTCAAAGGGTGGACCCCT
>CBEVRB010000163.1:0-3343 GCA_965552155.1 uncultured bacterium | reverse complement strand
ACCCAGTTGATCCTCGACATCTTTGCCCGGCGCGCTCACACCCGGGATGGCAAGGTGAAGGTGGAGCTGGCCCAGTTGAAGTACCTCCTGCCGAGGCTCGTGGGAAAGGGGACCGCCATGTCCAGGCTCATGGGGGGGATAGGAGGTAGGGGACCGGGGGAGACGAAACTGGAGATAGATCGAAGGAGGATAAAGGAGAGGATCCATAGGCTCCAGAAGGAACTCAAGGAGCTCGCCAAGGGACGCTGGCAGAGGAGGGCGAAGCGGCGCCGGGAGGGGATACCCATCATCTCCATTGTGGGTTATACCAACGTGGGGAAGTCCACCCTCCTTAACGCCCTCACAAATAGCCGCGTGCTGGTGGAGGACAAGCTCTTCGCCACCCTGGAGACCTCAAGCCGAAGGCTCCGTTTCCCGAGGGAGCGGGAGGTGATCATCACGGATACCGTGGGATTCATCCGCAACCTCCCGCCGGATCTACTGGATGCCTTCCGCTCCACCCTTGATGAGCTTCACGATGCCGATCTGCTGCTTCATGTGATAGACGTGAGCAATCCCCGCTTTGAGGAACAGATGCGGGAGGTGGAGAAGTTGCTCGAGGAGCTGGGGCTCTCCTCCACCCCAACCCTCAGGGTATTCAACAAGATGGATCTGATGACCCCGGAGATAGCCCAGGTGATCGCCGAACGCTTTGATGGAGTGGCCATATCCGCCATAAAGAGGGAGACCCTGTTGCCCCTGCTGGGGAGGATCGAGAGGACCCTCTGGGGAGAGGTCACCTTACTGGAGGAGGCAGGTGGAGAAGCTCGAGGAAGTCATAAAGAACCTGAGAGGCCGCTTCTTTGGAGCTGAACTGGTAGCGACCAAAGAAGAGGCAAGGGAAAGGGTCCTGGAACTCATCCCTCCCGGTTCCACAGTGGGGGTGGGAGGCTCGGTGAGTGTGAGGGAACTGGGGGTGGTTGAGGAGCTGAAGAGAAGGGGACATGAGGTCTATGACCACTGGCAAAAGGGGCTTTCAGCGTCCGAGATCGCTGAGATCAGAAGGAAGGAGCTCCTGGCGGATGTCTTTCTCAGCAGCGTCAATGCCTTGACCCGTCAAGGGGAGCTTCTGGCAGTGGATGGGATAGGAAATCGAGTAGGAGCGATGGCCTTCGGCCCCAAGAAGGTGATCCTTGTAGTGGGGAGAAACAAGGTGGTGGAGAACCTGGATGAGGCCTTCAGGAGGATCAAAGAGGTGGCCGCTCCCAGGAACGCCCGCCGCCTCAACCTGGACCTCCCCTGCGCTAAAGGGGAATGTGTGGACTGTCGCTCGCCGGGGAGGATCTGCCGGATATACACGATCCTTGCCTTCAAACCCCAGCTCACCGATCTTACCGTGATGCTGGTAAACGAAGATTTAGGTTATTAAAAGGCAAAAAGGAGGTGAGGCATGAAGAGAGGTTTTATTCTTGTATTACTTTTCGTACTTTTTATAGCCTTTACGGCTTACGCCCAGGAGGTCAAGGTGGGGACCCTCCTCTCCCATACAGGACCCCTGAAGGAGTTCGGTCCCAACCTGAAGAACGGCTGTGAGCTCGCCGCCAAGCAGATGGCCGCTGCGGGATTCAAGATCAAGCTGATCCATGAGGACAGCGAGACCTCGGCCATCCCCGCCATAAATGCGGCGAAGAAGCTGGTGGAGGTGGATAAGGTGATAGCCATCGTAGGGGCCCTGGCCAGCGGGGTGACCATCCCGGTGGCCGAATCGGTCACCATCCCGAAGGGGGTGATTCAGATATCCCCTGCCTCCACTTCCCCGCTGATCACGGTCCTTCCCGCTGACAAGGGAAAGGACTTCCTCTTCAGGACCTGCCCATCGGACGCCTTACAGGGGGTGGTGGCAGGAAAGCTTGCGGCAAGCCTCTATAAGACCGCCTCGATACTTTACGTGAACAACCCCTACGGTCAGGGGCTGGCCGAGCAGTTCAAGCGCTCCTTTGAGAAGCGGGGCGGGAAGGTCCTGGCCATGGTCCCTCACGATGAGAAGGCAGCCGAATCCTACACCGCCGAACTGAAGAAGGCCTTGGCAGGGAAGCCTGATGTGCTCTGCGCCTTCAGCTACCCTGAGCACGCCAAGGTCTACCTGAAGGAGGCGATCGAGTTCTTCAAGTTCCGCAGCTTCCTCTTCTGCGACGGGACCAAGTCCTTCGACATCGTTAAGGCCGTGGGGGCGGAGAACGTGGAAGGGCAGATGGGGACCGCCCCTGGAGCGGCCAAGGGGGCACCTTATGACATCTTTGTGGCCGACTACAAGGAGGAATATGGCGTGTTACCTCCTCTTCCCTTCATTACCAATGCC
Source organism: uncultured bacterium (assembly GCA_965552155.1). Lineage (GTDB taxonomy): Bacteria > Desulfobacterota > B13-G15 > B13-G15 > B13-G15 > CAYRAR01. The sequence goes on along the minus strand of CBEVRB010000163.1, from coordinate 1,005 downwards.
TATGACGCCACGGCAATAATCGGCCTTGCGGCCTATGCGGCCAAGGTGAAGGGCCTTCCCATCACCTCGAAGAACGTGAGGGATCAGCTACGCTTTGTGGCCAATCCTCCCGGGGAAGTGATAAAGCCCGGCGAGTTCAAAAAGGCCTTCGAGCTCCTTAAGGAGGGGAAGGACATCAACTATGAGGGGGCCGCAGGGTCGGTGGACTTCGATGAGAACGGCGACGTGATAACCCCCATCGAGATCTGGAAGTACAAGAAGGGGAACATCGTCACCGTCAGGCTGGAGTACGAGGTGCCGAAGGAGTAAGGGTGCCGGAGCGCAGCCACGATTGGATGAGACAGGCAGAAAAGGACCTGGAGAACGCCCGCTGGGAGAAGGAGGGCGGATATTTTGAGTGGGCCTGCTTTGTGGCTCAGCAAGCAGCGGAGAAGGCCATCAAGGACGTTTATCAAAAGCTGGGGGGAGAAGCATGAGGTCACTCGGTATTCAATTTACTGAGGGGATTGGAAGAGAAGGGAATTGACTTGACGGGCGAAATGATCTCGGCAGGGAGAAAACTCGACCGCTTTTATACCCCTACCCGCTATCCCAATGGATGGGATAGCGGGACCCCCCACGATTATTACACCGAAGAGGATGCGGAGGATGCCATCCGTTCTGCAGAGGAGATCTTACGGTTCTGTAAAGGTCTTCTGGCTGGATAGGGAGAAACTGCTCTCCCTGATCAGGGAGGGGGCCGAGCGGTTGATGAAAGAAAGGGAAGAGGTGGAAGAGATCTATCTTTTCGGCTCCGTGGCCGAGGGGCGAGCTGTACCCGGAAGCGATGCGGACTTGATGATAATCCTTCAGAAGTCGGAGAAGCGATTTTTGGACCGTCCTCTCGATTATCTTCCTTACTTCGAAGATCTGAGGATCCCTATAGATATCTTCTGTTATACCGAGGAGGAGGCCACCAGAGTTCCCCTGGCGAGGAAAATAAGGGAAAAGGGCCTCCTCCTTTCC
>CBEVRB010000162.1:0-3369 GCA_965552155.1 uncultured bacterium | reverse complement strand
CCTGCACCGCCGTCTGCCCCACCGAGGCCCTCTCGGTGGTGCGAGAGACGATGGAGGTGGCCTTTGACCCCGAGAAGTGCGTGGGCTGTGAAATCTGTGTTAAGGCCTGCCCCGTCAGGGCCATGAAGGCGACCTTCTGATCGATCCCATGTCAAAAAAGATAGCCGTCGCGGTAAGCGGGGGGGTGGACAGCTTCACCGCTGCGTTTCTCCTTAAGGAGAAGGGCTATGAGGTGATCGCCCTCTGGATGTACGTGGTGGATGAGGGGCCGATGGAAAGGAGCGCCCCTTTTCGGAGGGCAAGGGAAGGGGCCAGGAGGCTCGGGGTCCCCTTTGTACCAGTGGACCTGAGGAGGGAGTTCGAGGAGGCGATCATCCGACCCTTTCTCGAGGAATATCTCCGGGGGAGGACCCCCAATCCCTGCGCTCTCTGCAACCCCCGGATAAAGTTCGGGGCCCTCTGGAGTGAGGCGATGAAGCTCGGGGCCGAGGGACTTGCCACCGGCCACTACGTGAGGAAGAAGATGAGAGGAGGGGAATACCTTCTGCTGCGGGGGGTTGACTCCAAGAGGGATCAGTCCTACTTCCTCTGGGGGCTCCCCAGGGGGCTCCTTCCCTTCGCCCACTTCCCCCTCGGGGGAATGAGAAAGGAAGAGGTGAGGGAGAAGGCCAAAGAGGCGGGGTATCCCTTCCATGACGAGGATGAGAGCCACGAGATCTGCTTCATCCGCGGGGATTACAGGAAGTTCATCGAGGAGAGGGTGAAGGAGCCTCCCCGGCCGGGTGAGATCGTGGACAAGGAGGGGAGGGTCCTGGGTCGCCATGGGGGGATCCACACGGTGACGGTGGGACAGCGGAGGGGTCTGGGGGTCCGTCGGGGCCGCCCCCTCTACGTCCTGAGGGTAGAGCCGGAGGGGAACCGGATCGTAGTTGGCGAAAAGGAGGATCTATTTCGCCGTCGCCTGCGGGTGAAGGGGGTAAACTGGCTCCACCCCGAACCCCTCAGGGGAGAGATGGAGGTGGAGGGGAGGATCCGCTACCAGCACTCCCCTGCCCCCTGCCGGATCATACCCCAAGAGGAAAGTCTCCTCTGCGAGTTCGAGGAACCCCAGCAGGCCCCCACCCCGGGTCAGGCTATCGCCTTCTACCAGGGGGAAGTTCTCCTGGGAGGGGGATGGATCGAGGAGGTGGTGGAGTGAGGGCCGCCTTCGTCACGCTGGGCTGCAAGGTGAATCAGGCAGAAAGCGAGGCGATGGCCGAACTCTTAAGGGAGGGGGGATGGGAGATCGTCCCCTACGGCGAGGGGGCGGATCTGGTGGTGCTCAACACCTGTGTGGTGACCGCCAAGGCCGAGGCGGACAGCCGCAAGGGTCTCCGCAGGATAAGGAGGAAGGTCCCCGGGGCAAAGGTGATCGTCACCGGGTGCTGGCCCCAGCTTGACCCCGAAGCCCCCCTCGCCATAGGGGCGGATGCCGTCCTCGGAAACGGAGAGAAGGCCTCGATAAGGGAAGCGGCCCAGGCCACCATGGAGGGAGTTCCCTTCCAAGTAGTAGGGGAGATAAGGAAGACCAGGGAGATCTTCTCCCTTCCCATCAGGCGGCCCCGCTTTCACACCCGGGCCTTCCTGAAGATACAGGACGGATGCAACGCCCGCTGCCGCTACTGCGTGGTTCCTCTGGTGCGGGGGAGGGAGCGGAGCCTGCCCCCTGGGGAGGTCTTAAAGGCGCTTAAGGGGCTTGAGGAGGAGGGGGTAAAAGAGGTGGTCCTGGTGGGGATCCACCTCGGGGTTTACGGCCAGGACCTCTCCCCTCCGATGAGCCTGAAGGAGCTTCTGCTTTTGCTCGAGGAGGCCCCTACCCCACCCCGAATCCGCTTGAGCTCCATAGAGCCTGACGAGGTGGACGAGGGGCTCCTTCAGGTGATCGCCTCCTCGCAGAAGATATGCCCCCACCTTCACCTCCCCCTGCAGAGCGGGGACGAGCGCGTATTGAGGGAGATGGGGAGAAAGTACAGCCCCGGATACTTCCGGGACCTCATCTCCTCGGTCAGGTCCAAGATGCCCGATGCGGCCATCGGCGTAGACCTCTTGGTGGGCTTCCCCGGGGAGGATGAGGGGGCCTTCCAGAGGACCTACCGCCTGATAGAGGAGTTGGACGTGACCTACCTCCACGTCTTCCCCTTCTCCCCCCGGCCGAGGACCCCGGCCTCTTCCCTTCCCCATCAGGTGAGCGACGGGGTAAAGAAGGAGAGGGTCATTGAGCTCAGACGCCTCGGGCAGAAGAAGCGCCTTGACTTTTACTCCCGCCATGTGGGAAGGAGGCTTCAGGTGCTCATCGAGGGAAGAAGGAGGGAAGGCATTAGGGGCCTTTCTCGCAACTACCTGTTCTGTCTCCTCGAAGACGGAGACCTCCCCCTCGGGGAGGAGGTAGAGGGAGTGGCGCTTTCCCTCAAGGAAGGGAGGCTCATCATTAGACCCACCCCTCAGGCCGCCACCAGCAGCCCGATGCCGAGCAGAAGCGGGGTGAGCAGGGTGTAAAGGACGTTCTTCCCCAGGAAGGGGAGGAGCTGATCCATCTCTTCAGCGTACCGGAGCACCCCTTTTATCGTCACCAGGGCAAGGGGAAAGGGGATCAGCGCGATGAGAGCCGCCCCGGGCAGAAGCCCCCCGGCCCAGGCGAGGACGAGCCAGAGGTAGGCCGAAAGGGCGATAGCGCTGTAGAGGTAGGAGCTCCTCTTGCGGCCGATCATGATGGGGATATGATAACGGCCGCTCTCCCTGTCAGGCTCCAGGTCGGGGAACTGGTTTATGAGGAGGAGGTTGCTCACCAGGAAGAGGGGGACGAAGGAGGCCCACAGCGCGATCCAGTCATAGCGGCCCACCAGTACGTAGTGGGTCCCCATGACGATGAGGGGACCGAAGCCGAGCCCCGGAGCGAGCAGGCAGAGGAAGGGCCTCCTGGTGACAAAGGGACTGTAAAGGACGATCACCAGCACCCCAAGAAGCCCGATGGGAAGGAGGCCCCATCCCCTCACTTTTATGAAGTAGAGGCCGATGGCTATGGTGATGGCGAGGGAGCCCAGCCCCATCCATAGGGCCTTCTCCGGGGCCATCATCCCCTTGGGCAGGATGCCGCTTCCGCCGCTGAAGGGGGTCGGCTGGGTCCGCAGATCAAGGCCGCTCCTGTAGTCGAAATAGTCGTTGAGCACATTTGTGGCCACGTGGGCAAAAAGGGCACCGAGGAAGGCCAAAATGGCATACCCCCAGGGGACCCGCTCCACCCCACCGAGGGTTACCGCCGCACTTCCCAACCCCACTAAGAAACAGACCGGGGTGAGGAGAAGGAACTGAGGCCTCGTCTCCCGAAAGTAG
>CBEVRB010000161.1:0-3376 GCA_965552155.1 uncultured bacterium | reverse complement strand
CGATGGAGCTCCCCACGGGATACGTGCGAGCGATGGTGGGGGGATGGGACTTTTTGCAGAGTCAATTCAATCGGGCGCTGCGGGCCCGGAGGCAGCCCGGGTCGGCCTTCAAGCCCATAGTATATGCCGCGGCCCTGGAGAGCGGCTTTACCCCCGCCTCGATTCTCATAGACTCGCCCGTCATCTACCACGATGTCGCCCACAAGAGATACTGGCGTCCGAAGAACTTCAAGGAGAGGTTCTACGGGCCGGTCCGCCTCAGGGTGGCCCTGGCGAAATCCATAAACGTGGCGACCATCAAACTCGCTCAGAGGGTCTCCGTGTCCAAGATCATAAAATACGCACGGAGGCTTGGGATCACCTCCCCCCTTACCCACGATCTCTCCCTCGCTTTAGGCTCCTCCGAGGTGACCCTCCAGGAGCTGGTACGGGCATACGCGGTTTTTGCCACCGGTGGCCACCTAATAGAGCCCATTTATATCACCAGGGTCGAGGACGCATGGGGGAACGCCCTCGAGGAGAGAAAGCCCCTTCCTCTGGAGGGGGAGCTGAGGGAGAAAGGGAAGGAGCTTGAGGAAGGAAGCTACTGCCCGAGGGTGATAAGCGCGGAGACGGCCTACCTTATGACCAGCCTCCTTCAGTCAGTGGTGAAGGAGGGGACGGGCTGGAGGGCCAAGGCCCTGGGCCGTCCGTGCGCGGGCAAGACCGGCACCACCGATGAGTACACCGACGCCTGGTTCATCGGCTTCACGCCTCAGTTGATCGCAGGGGTTTGGGTGGGCTTTGACGAGAAGAAGAGCCTGGGAAAAAACGAGACCGGCTCCCGTGCGGCCAGTCCCATCTGGATCGATTTCATGAAGGAGGCCCTGAAGGGGGTTCCACCCAAGGAGTTCCCCGTCCCCGAACGGATCATCTTCGTGCGGATAGACCCCAAGACAGGGCTTTTAGCCCGTCCCACAGAGGAAGGGGCCTTCTTCGAGTGCTTCAAGCTCGGGACACAGCCCACAGAGTACGCCGATGAGGTCTCACCTCCGAGGGAAGAGCTTCTCTGGCAGCTTGAAGCCACTTACAGGGACACCGGGAGGGCGACCTTTTAAACGAGGTGGCAGGCTACCTGATGTTCGGGGAAGACCTCTCGAAGGGGAGGAGGTTCTCCCTTACACCTCCTCTCGGCCCGGGGGCAGCGGGGGTGAAAGGGACAGCCGGGAGGGGGATTTATGGGGCTGGGCAGATCCCCTGAAAGGCTCGGGACGATCCTTTTTCTCGGTTCCAGTTGGGGGACAGCCTCAAGGAGCGCCCGGGTGTAGGGGTGGAGGGGATGGGAGTAGAGTTCTCCCTTTGTTGCCACCTCTACTATTCTCCCCAAATACATGACCGCTATCCTCTGGCTCACGTATTTGACCACGTTCAGGTCATGGGAGATGAAGAGATAGGTCAGATGGAACTTCTCCTGAAGCTCAAGGAAGAGGTTGAGGATCTGGGCCTGCACCGAGACATCGAGGGAGCTGACGGGCTCATCGGCCACGATGAAGGAGGGCCTCAGGGCCAGGGCCCTGGCAATCCCGATCCTCTGTCTCTGTCCGCCGCTGAACTCATGGGGATAACGCTCCAGGTATTCCCTGCTGAGGCCCACCACCTCGAGGAGCTCTGAGGCTGCCTCCCTCCTCGCCCTCCTGTCAGGCAGGGTCTTATGGATGAGAAAGGGCTCCTCCAGGATGGAGGAGACCTTCTTGCGGGGGTTGAGGGAGGAATAGGGGTCCTGAAAGACTATCTGGAGGTTCCTCCGCAGCGCCCTCAGTTCCTTCCCCTTGGTGCGGGTGATCTCCCTCCCCGAGAAGAAGATCCTCCCGCCGGTGGGGTCCTCCAGGCGCAGAAGCAGCCGGCCCAGGGTGGACTTTCCACACCCCGACTCCCCCACAAGCCCCAGGGTCTCTCCCCTTCTGATAGCCAGGTCCACCCCATCGACGGCCTTGACCGTCCCCTTAGCTACCCTCCAGAGACCCCGTTGCCAGGGGTAATATTTGGTCAGGGCCTCCGTCCTTACCAGTTCCTCCCCCTCATCCATACAGCCAGCACCTCACCTCCCGCCCCTCTGGCAAGGTCAGAAGGGGGGGTAGGGTGTCACGACAGACCTCCATCGCCTCCCGGCAGCGGGGGTGAAAGGGGCAGCCAGGGACCTCCTCCGTGGGCACGCTCCCAGGGATGGGATGCAGATGATCACTGAAAGGCCGGGGGACTGACTCAAGGAGCCCCCGGGTATAAGGATGGAGGGGGCTGTGAAATATCGCCTCCACTTCGGCCCGCTCCACGATCCTTCCCGCATACATCACTGCCACCTCGTCGGCGAAGGAGGCGACGATTCCCAGGTTATGGGTTATGAAGATCACCGAAAGCCCCCTCTCTTCCTTCAGCCGCTGGATCAGATCGAGGATCTGGGCCTGGATAGTCACATCCAAGGCCGTCGTGGGCTCGTCGGCTATCAGCACCCGGGGCTCACCTGCCAGGGCGATGGCGATCATTACCCGCTGGCGCATCCCACCGCTCAACTGGTGGGGATAGTTCTTCAGGCGCAACACAGGATCGGGAAACCCCACGGCTGAAAGGAGTTCTATCGCCCTTTCCTTCGCTTCCCTCCTGCTCATCCGGTGATGGACCGTTATCGCCTCCAGCAGCTGATCCCCGATGCTGAAGACGGGGTTCAGGGAGGTCATCGGCTCCTGAAAGACCATCCCTATCTCCCCTCCCCTTATCCGACGCATCTCCTCCTCAGGGAAATCGAGGAGATTCTTACCCTGGTACCGGATCTCCCCTCCCACGATCCTCCCCCTCGGCCTGGGGACCAGGCGCAGGATGGAGAGGGCAGTGACGCTCTTACCGCACCCCGACTCCCCCACAAGCCCTAAGGTCTTCCCTTCATCAAGGGAGAGGTCCACCCCATCGACGGCCTTGACCACTCCCCTGCGGGTGAAGAAATAGGTCTTCAATCCCCTTACACTGAGGAGTTCCCGCTCCGCCATGGCAAGAGATATTATCACTCCGGACCCCTGCGATCAATCAGTTAAAATGGCTGTTGACAAATAATACCCGCTTCTTTATAAGGTCAGACTAAAGAAAAACAAAGGGAGGGAGAGATGGAGAGGATATCGAGGAGGAGATTTTTAAAACAGATGGGCTTTGCGACCCTTGCCTTTCAGATGGGGGGGAGAGTATGGGCGAGGCCGAAGATTAACATCACCTTCTCCACCATGTTCCCTACCAGCTACTACTGGGTCCCCATCACCCAGAAGTTCATCAAGAGGGTGGAGGTGAGGACCAACGGGGAGGTGAAATTCGCCTTCTACCACTCGAAGCAGCTCTTCGGCGGAAAGGTGGAGGT
>CBEVRB010000160.1:0-3387 GCA_965552155.1 uncultured bacterium | reverse complement strand
TCTCGGCCCTTAAGGCCCTCTTTCCCGCTTCCCGATTGGAAGTCCTTACCCGCCGCCCTCTCGACGATCTGTGGGGACTTCATCCCGCCGTCGATCGGGTGATCGGGTATCAGGTCCCCTCGGGAATAAGGAGGGTCGGGATGGAGTTCCTCCTGGGGAGGGGCCTCCGCAAGGAGGGATTTGATATCTATCTGGCCCTTCCCCGGTCCTTCAGCTCGGCCTTGATAGGTTTCTGGGCAGGGATACCTGTAAGGGTGGGATACAGCTCAGAAGGGAGGGGATGGCTCCTGACGGAGAGTGTGCCAAGAGATGATGGCGTCCTTCGCATCCACCGCTCGGATTACTACATGCAGCTGATAAGGAGGTTGGGCGAGGTGTCCAAACCCCCTCCAGTCCCCTTGGAGGTCCCGGAAGAGGAGAGGAGATGGGCGGAGAGGACCATAAGATCCCTGGGGATAGAGGGAGATTTTGTGGGATTTAACCCAGGGGCGATCTATGGGGAGGCGAAGTGTTGGTTCCCGGAGAGGTTTGCGGAGCTGGGGAAAAGACTGATCAAAGAGGGAATAAAGGTGGTCATCTTTGGGACCTTGCCCGAGAAGGAGCTTAACGAGAGGATCTCGCAGGAGATCGGGGAGGGATGCTTTGATCTAACCGGAAGGACCACCATAAGGCAACTGCTTTCCCTCCTTGAACGGGCCCGCCTCCTCGTGACCAACGATACGGGAACGATGCATGCCGCTGCAGCCGTGGGGACCAGGGTGGTGGCCATCTTCGGCTCCACCGATCCAGCGGTCACCTCCCCTTTGGGCGAGGGACACAGGGTCATATATCGCCGGTTGCCGTGCAGCCCCTGCCTGAAGAGGACATGCCCCTACGGTCATCACCGATGTATGGAGGTGGTGACGGTAGAGGAGGTCTCAGAGGCGGTACTGGAGATGCTATGATGGAGGGGAATAAGGTCTCGGTCTACATCATCACCTACAACAACGAACGGACCATTGAGAGGTGCTTGAGGAGTGTAACGTGGGCTGACGAGATCGTCGTGGTGGATTCCTACAGCACTGACCGCACCTTGGAGATATGTCGCCGCTATACGGACAAGATCTATCAGCGCCGGTGGACGAACTACAGGGAACAGTACCAGTTTGCTGCCGACAAGACCACCAACCGGTGGATCATGTTTGTTGACGCCGATGAGGAGGTCTCCCCGGAGCTGGCCCGGGAGATTCAGGAGGAGATAGCCAAAAACGATGGACGTTGGGCGGGTTATATAGCTCATCGACGTACCTATTATCTGGGCAGGTGGATCAAGCACGGGGGGTGGTACCCTGACTATGAGATCAGGCTTTACGACCGCAGCAGGGGGAAATGGGAAGGGGGGTTACATGCCAAGGTGAAGGTAGATGGCGAAGTGAAGGTCTTAAAGAACTTTTACTTTCACTACACTTATAAGGACATATCCGATCAGCTAAGGACGATCGACCGTTACTCCGAAGTGGCCGCCTCTGATATGTGGAAGGAGGGGAAGAGATTCAGTTTATTCGATCTTCTCCTCCGTCCCCCTTTCCGCTTCTTCAGGGACTTCATCCTGAAAAGGGGGTTCCTTGACGGCTTTCCAGGGCTAATCATAGCGGTCCTCACGATGTTTTATGTGTTTATAAAGTACGCTAAGCTATGGGAAATAGAAAAGGGGTTAAAAGAGGGCGATGGACTACCGCCAAGAGTTTGAGGGAAAGAAGGTTCTCATCACGGGGGGACTCGGCTTTATCGGCAGCAATCTGGCGATAAAGCTTGTAGAGCTCGGGGCGGAGGTGACCCTGGTGGATAACATGATGCCTCGCCAAGGAGGCAATCTCTTCAACATTGAGCCGATAGCCGATAAGGTCCATGTGAATTTCAGCGATGTCAGGGACCAGTGTTCCATGAACTACCTGGTCCGGGAGAAGGACTATATCTTTCATCTCGCCGGGCAAGTCAATCACGTGGAGAGTGTGCGAAACCCCCTGCAGGACCTGGACATAAACTGTCGGGGGACCCTGGTCCTCCTTGAGGCCTGTCGTAAATATAATCGAGAGGCCAAGATTATCTACTCGGGGACGCGGGGAGAATATGGTCGAAGCGCCATCCTTCCCGTCTCTGAAGATCATCCCACCAATCCAAAGGGGATCTATGCCGTCACCAACCTGGCGGCGGAGAAGATGATCTTGGTCTACCACCAGATTCACGGGATCAAAGCGGTATGTCTCCGAATTACCAATACCTACGGCGAACGACACCAGATGCAGCACGATGAGTTCGGGGTACTGAACTGGTTCATCCGCAAGGCCCTGGACGATGATGCCGTGCCTGTCTTTGGGGACGGGAGCATCTTAAGGGATTTTTTATATGTAGGGGACCTCGTTGAGTGTTTCCTAGCTGTGGCTACCTGCCCGAAAGCCTATGGAGAGGTCTTCAACGTGGGCACAGGCATTCCTATAAGTTTTGCCGAATTAGCCCGAAAGATCGTCCAGATAGCGGGAAGCGGCCGGGTGATCTTTACAGAATTTTCCAAGGAGCGAAAAGAGGTGGAGCCCGGAGATTACTACACCGACATCTCGAAGATCAAAAGGGTAGTCGGCTGGGAACCCAAAACCTCCTTGGAAGAAGGGATTAGACGGACCATAGAGTTTTATCGGAAGTACAGGGACAGATACTGGGGTAATTCAGAAGGATGAGGATACTTCATCTCTTCTCCGATTGGAAGTGGACAGGGCCTGCGGAGCCAGTAGTTAACCTCTGTAAGGCATTGCAGGAGAGGGGGCATGATGTCACCCTCGCTTACCGTCGTCCCCCTGAAGGGACCAGAAAGAGCATAAGGTCTGAAGTTAGAAAGAGGGGCCTTAAGGGCACAGAGGTTTTCTCCCTTGCTCCCCTTTCCAAGCCCTACCAACTGGGCCGCCTCTGGCAGCTGGCCCTCGACCTGAAGAGGCTCTCCTCCTTTATAAATGAGGAGGGGATAGAGGTGGTGAACGTCCACAGTTCCCATGACCATATTGTAGGGGGGATGGCCGCGATCTTCTCAAAGGTGAGGCCTCCCGTTGTGAGGACGGATCATAAAGCGGACTCCCTGAATTTCGGTCTCCTCAGCCGTTATCCCTTTCGGCGCCTAACGGACGGTTTCATAACCTTCTCTGAAAGAGGGAAGAAGAGGATCGCCGAAGAGTTTCCCTCAAAGAGGGTCCTCAAGATAAATCCCGCCCTTGACCTCGATCGCTTCACTGGGCGGGAGTGGAAGGATATGCGTTCCCTGTTTGGGATAGAAAGAAGGGCCCCTGTCGTGGGGATTGCGGCCCGGTTTCAACGGTACCGAAACACCGAGCTTCTGCTTCGGGCCTTTGCCCAGCTATC
>CBEVRB010000159.1:0-3438 GCA_965552155.1 uncultured bacterium | reverse complement strand
GCTCTTTTGTTCGAAAATGTGAAGGATTACACTATTCCGGTCCTGACCTCCGCCTTAACCAGCGAGAAGCGTCTGGCCATCACCCTGGGACTTGAGCCCGGGACATCCATGTGCGAGATGGCCCGCTGGTGGATGAAGGTGATAACCGAAAAGGGGCTGATCAAGCCCAAAGAGGTCCCCTCGGGCCCTGTTACTGAGCAGGTAGTGGAGGAGGACGCCATAGACCTTCTCAGGGACTTCCCCGTCCCCTATATCTACCCGAAAGATGGGGGGAGGTATATCGGCACGGCGGTCTTTCTGATCACCAAGGACCTGGAGACGGGGTGGGTGAACCTGGGTACTTACCGGATGATGGTCCACGATCGGAACCACACCGGGGTGCAGATCATCAAGGGGAAACACGCCGACATGCACTTCAAGCAGTACGAGAAGGCGGGGAAGCCGATGCCCGCTGCGGCGGTTATCGGCTGCGATCCCATCCTCTTCCTCTGCTCGAGCACCCTGGTCCCTGCCCAGGTGAGCGAATACGACGTGGCCGGGGGGCTCCGGGGGGAGCCGATCGAGGTCTTCGAGGGGGAGCTCACCGGGCTGCCCCTGCCTGCCCATGCGGAGATCATCCTTGAGGGGTTCATCGACCCGAAGGACCTGAGGGAGGAGGGTCCCTTCGGGGAGTACACGGGTTATTACTCCGGCAAGCGGGGCGAGGAGTGGCCCAAGCAGGTGTTGCACGTTAAGCGGATCTACATGAGGAAGGACCCCATATTCTGGGTCACCACAGTGGGCAAACCCGTCACTGACACCCACATGATTCCAGTCCCTGAACCGGACCGCCACCCTCTGGACACGGAGCTTGAGACGATGAGGGTGCCGGGGATCAAGTCGGTCTTCATCCCGCCCCAGACCACGGGGAGGTTCTGGGCCATAATATCCCTTAAGACCATGTACCCCGGGCACTCGATCCATGCGGCGATGGCGGCCCATGCCACCACCACGGGCCATTACGGGATGAAGGGGGTCATAGTGGTCGATGAGGACATAAAGGCCGATGACCTGGACAGGGTCTGGTGGGCCTTAAGCGTCAGGTACGACCCTTACAGGAGCACCGAGATCATAAAACGCGCCCGCTCCACGCCCTTGGACCCGGCCCTCCCCATAGATGCTCGGGACATCTCCTCGAAGATCATCATGGACGCCACCATCCCCTATGAGTGGGAGCGGAAGCCCGAGGAGATCTTCCTCGACGAGGAGATGGCCAAGAGGGTTAGGGAACGCTGGGGAGAGCTGGGACTGGATTGAGGAAGGGAGGTGAAGGGTCATGAGGGTGATCAGGTACACCGATGAGATGATTGAGGAGTTCAGGGGGAAGGGATACTGGACCGAGGAGACCTTCTACGACTTCTGGGCGAAGAACGCCAAGGAACGTCCGGACCGCGAGGCCCTGGCGGACTCGAGCTACAGGATCACCTGGAGAGAGGCGAAGGAGCTGATAGACCGGATTGCCTACCGGTGGGCGGAGATGGGGCTGGAGAAGGATGACCGGATCATCATCCAGGCCCCCAATGAGGTCTATGCCTTCCTGGCCAGGATCGCGGCCGAAAGGGCAGGGCTCATCTCCCTCACCGTTTACGCCTACATGCGCCACAGGGAGCTCTCCTACATGATCGAGACCACCCAGGCCTCTGCTGTGGTCTGCCCCTACATATACCGCAAGTTCAACTACCTGGAGATGTTCCAGGAGCTTCGGGAACTCTCTACCAAGTTCAAGTACATCTTCCTCCTCACCGAGGAGGTCCCCTCAGGGGCGCCGGAGAACACCTACTCCCTGATCCAGCTCGCCCAGGAGCCGGTACCCGAGGAGAAGCTTCAGGCGTTGGATGAACGGCGCTTTAACCCCTTCAGGGATGTGGCGATGCTCACCAGCACCACGGGGACCACGGGGCTTCCCAAGCTCGTGGAGTGGAACATCGCCCCGAGGCTCTGTACCGCCAAGGCCCGGGTGGACATCTGGAACCTCACCGAGGAGGACACCACCGTGGCCATAGCCCCCTTTGCCGGGGGGGCAGGGGGAACCCTCACCTACTTCGCCGCGCCCCTCGCAGGGGCGAGGACGGTGCTCCTTGAGGAGTTCACCCCCGAGGGGGCCCTGGAGCTGATCCAGAGGGAGAGGGGGACCTGCATCGGGGTGGTCCCCACCCACCTGGTGAGGATGCTCGAGCAGGAGGTGGAAAAGTACGATCTCTCCTCCCTCAGGTTCATCCGCTCTGCTGGGGGCTATCTGGCCCCGGACGTGGCCGAGGAGGCAGAAAGGCGCTTGGGCGGCGTTATCACCAGCGACCTCGGCACCCAGGACGTGGGCTCCATTTCCGGCTGCCGGGTGGATGACCCTGCGGACCTTAGGCGAAGGACAGTGGGTAGGCCCCTTCCCGGAAACGAGATAAGGCTTCTCGATGATGAGGGGAAGGAGGTTCCTGAAGGGGAGCCCGGTCAGCTCTGGTTCCGGGGACCCCATTCGCCAGCGGGCTACTACCGGGACCCTGAGAAGACCGCCACGGTCTTCGACCCTCAGGGATGGGCCACCACCGGGGACATCGTCAAGTGGGACAGGGGCTGCCTCTGGATCATGGGCCGGGCCAAGGACATGATCATCCGGGGCGGTCAGAACATCTACCCTGCGGAGATCGAAGGGCTGCTTCAGGAGCACCCGAAGATCAAGAACGTGGCCATCGTGGGATATCCTGACAAGGAGATGGGGGAACGGGCCTGTGCCTATGTGGTCCTTCGGCCGGGAGAGACCATCACCCTGGAGGAGATCACCGAGTTCCTCCTCGAGAAGAAGCTCGCCAAGTTCAAACTGCCCGAGCGCCTCGAGGTGGTGGATGCGCTGCCCACAGTGGGGGATTCGGGGAAGATCGACAAGAAGGTCCTTAGGGCAGAGCTTGAGAAGAAGATGGCTGAAGAGGCGAAATAGCCAGACCTTTACGGAGGCCGAGATGAGGAAGACCGTACTTCTTGTGGTGACCCTTGATACAAAAGGTGAGGAGGCCCTTTATCTCAAGGAGAGGGTCAGGGACCTCGGATGTGAAGCCCTCCTCATAGACATCTCCATGAGGGAAGGGCCCCTTTGCCGAGAGGCCGACATCCCCGCGGAGGAGGTGGCCCGGGCCGGAGGTAGCACCCTCGAGGAGATCCGTTCCTCGGGGGACCGCGCCCAGTCCACCACCGTGATGACCCGCGGGGCCATGGAAATCGCTAAGGAGCTCTCAGCCGAGGGAAAGATCCACGGGGTCATCGGCATAGGGGGGTCCACGGGGTCGTTGATGGCTACAGATGTGATGAGGGCCCTGCCCTTCGGCCTCCCCAAGCTCATGGTCTCCTCCACCGCGGCCCTCCCCGGTATGTCCACCCGTTACATCGGCACAGGGGACATCTGCCTCATGC
>CBEVRB010000158.1:0-3472 GCA_965552155.1 uncultured bacterium | reverse complement strand
GGGTTGAGCAATCGGGCAGCAGGATGAGGTGTACGGAAGGGGCACGGGAAGGCTGGGAGCTGTTGGCAGACACCTTGCCGAGGTGGCCTATTGGATCCTGAGGAAGGGAGAACCTTACAGGGATCCAGGGCTTAAGGCCCGGGGGACGGTTGACTCCTCTTCAAGGGGTCTGTTATATTTCCTAAAAAGCGAAAGACGATGGATGAGAAGATCGTTGGCGAAAGTATTACCTTTGACGATGTGTTGCTCCTCCCGGATGCTTCCGAGATCCTGCCCACGGAAGTCGATGTAACCACCCGTCTCACCAATGCCATCCCCCTTAACATCCCCCTGATAAGCGCTGCGATGGATACGGTTACTGAAGCCAGGACGGCCATCGCCATGGCCCAGGAGGGGGGAATCGGCATCATTCACCGGAACCTCTCCATAGATCAGCAGGCAGTTGAGGTGGAGAAGGTTAAGAAGTTCGAAAGCGGGATGATCATCGATCCTATAACGATGGAGCCGGAACAGAAGGTATATGAAGCGATAGAGGTGATGAGGCGTTACGGGATCTCAGGAGTACCGGTGACGAAGGGGGGGAAGTTAGTGGGGATCCTCACCAACAGGGACCTGCGCTTCGAGAAGCGGCTCGACGCCCCCATCTCTGAGGTGATGACCAAAGGGGAGAAGCTGATAACGGTCAAAGAGGGAATAAGCTTGGAAGAGTCAAAGGAGATCCTCCACCGCCATAAGATTGAGAAGCTCCCTGTGGTAGATGATGAATTTAACCTGAAGGGGCTTATCACCATAAAAGACATAGAGAAGATGGAGAAATACCCTAACGCCTGTAAGGACTATTTGGGCAGGTTGCGAGTGGGGGCGGCCGTGGGGGTCGGGAAGGATCTGAGGGATAGGACCGCTGCCCTGATCGAGGCCGGTGCAGACGTAATAGTGGTCGACTCCGCCCACGGGCATTCCCATAGGGTCCTGGAGGCCATCCGCTGGATAAAGGAGGCCTATCCTGAGTGCCAGGTGATAGGGGGAAACATTGCCACGGCAGAAGGGGCAGAGGCCCTGATAGAAGCAGGGGCCGATGCCATAAAAGTGGGGGTTGGTCCCGGTTCCATCTGTACCACCAGGATAGTGGCAGGGATCGGAGTGCCCCAGATAACGGCCATCATGGCGGCCGCCCAGGTCGCCAGGCGTCACAACGTCCCCGTCATCGCCGATGGGGGGATCAAATATTCCGGAGACATAACCAAGGCCATCGCAGCGGGAGCCGACGCGGTGATGATCGGAAATCTCTTCGCCGGTACCGATGAAAGCCCGGGGGAGATAGTCCTCTATCAGGGAAGGACCTACAAGGTTTACCGGGGCATGGGCTCTATGGAGGCCATGAGGGAGGGGAGCGCCGATCGCTACCTGGCGGGGGACAAGGCCGATCAGACGAAGCTCGTCCCCGAAGGTATAGAAGGGAGGGTCCCGTATCGGGGCTCCATATCCTTCTGCATCCATCAGTTGATAGGCGGGTTGAAGGCGGGAATGGGTTATGTGGGGTGTCGTAATATCCAAGAGCTGCAGGAGAAGGCCCGTTTTATCAAGATAACCCCTTCAGGCCTCAGGGAAAGCCACGTCCATGATGTGATAATCACAAAAGAGGCTCCAAACTATCGCCTCGAATAGAGGAAGTACATTGCCTGAGGAGCGCAAGAGGTGGCGGAAGAAGAAGATAATCTATTATTTTTTTATCCTCGTCCTCCTCAACCTGGTCCTTCCTGCTCCTCTCCTCCCCAATAATCTCCATACCCTATGGCAAAAGAGGAAGAGTTTTATCCTCAACGGAAGGCTGAAGGAGGCGGAGGTAGTCCTCAAGGAGATACAGGAGGAGAAGTTAAATGAAGGGATAGAAAATCTCTGGGATTATGCCATCCTCTTGCTGCGGGAGGCCCAGAGGGCGAAGGTCTTCAATAGGGAATGGGCCTTGCGGTTAATCAGCGCAGCTGTATCCCTCGCCCCTGATCTGCCTTATCTCTACTTCTATCGGGGCGAGCTCCTCTGGTTCAAGACCCCCTGGAATTTTTCCGTTCTCATCAAAAATTACATAGATGGCCTTAAGGCAAGATGTCGAAATGTCGCCCTCGCCGTGGGGGAAGTGGGAAAGTGGAGTCTGATAGCGAGCTCAGGGATCCAATTCGGCATCTTCCTCTTCTGCCTGCTCTTGATCTTTAAAAGGGTACCCCTATTCCTCCACCCATTAAAGGAGGAGCTCAAGGGAAAAGATAAGGATTTGATAAAGGGGTTAAGCAGGATAGGGATCCTTTCCCTTCCCTTTATCCTCCACCTCAATCTCTTATGGGGGGCCTTCGCCATCTCCCTCATCCTCTGGCCCTTCCTGCGAAGACGGGAAAGGGGAGCCTTGTTCCTCTCCCTCCTGCTTCTGGTCTACTTAGTGCCCCTCCCTCAAAGGTGGGCCTCTTACTGCTGCAGCGGAAGGGCTCAAGTGGTCCTCGATACCTATGAGGCCTTGTACGGGCGGAGGGACGAAGAGGCGGTGAAGAGACTCGAGAGGTGGGTCGGCCTTAACCCCTATGACAGGGATTCCCTCCTCACCTTAGGGGTGGTTTACAAAAGAGAGGGCAATTGGCAGAAGGCCTTGACCCTTTACCAGAGATTGCTTTTCTTAAATCCAAGGGACCCCCAAGTGTGGAACAACATGGGGAACCTTCTCCTCCTCTCAGAGGAGGTGGACAAGGCCATAAGGTGCTATAAAAGGGCCGTCGAGCTGGCGCCCGCTGAGGGGAGCTTTTATTACAACTTGAGCAAGGCCTTGAGCAAGAAGTCCATTCTCCTGCTCGACGAGGCGGACAGGAACTTTCAGAAGGCAAAGAGCCTGTCCCCGAAGCTGATATCTGACCACCTCAAGAAGGAGACCCTCCATCCCAATCGCTATCTCATCGATCTGGTCCCCTCTCGGGAGGATCTGTATGGCAGGATCTTCGGAAATTACTGTAGGGAAGAGCTCCCTTGGTGGATTTACGGCGCATGGGGAAGGCCGATCTCCGATCGCTTCCCTTTGCTATCTCCCGTCCTGCTCCTCCTCGTTATCCTCATCCTCTTTTTGGTGGAGAGGAGGGAGGAATGGGGAAGTCCCTGGAAGTGCGCTCTCTGTGGGAAGATCAGTTCCCATGGAATCTCCTACAAAGAGGGGGAAAACAAGGTGTGTGGCGAATGTTTCCTCCTCATGAGGGGAAAGGAGACATCCAAGGAGCTCAAGTCCAAGAAGTTCAACGAAATAATGGAGGATATGAAGAGAGAGAGGAGAATAAATCGGGTACTTTCCTTCCTCCCCGGAGGTGCCCACGTGTGGAAGGGCTACCCCTACCGAGGACTTATCGTCCTGGTCGTCTTTTTCTCCTTCATCTTCAGTTTTTACCTTTGGAAACGTGTCCCCGTCTCCCTTTATCCGTTGCCTTCTCGAGGGATAGGGGAT
>CBEVRB010000157.1:0-3483 GCA_965552155.1 uncultured bacterium | reverse complement strand
GTTCGCAGAAGAGAGGGGCTGGAGCTGATGGCGGAGTTCGATAAGAAGTTCCTGGTGGTGGACGATGACCCCGTCTCCAGGATGATCCTGAGGATCCTCTCCGAACGAGGGTATCGGGTCGTAGCGGCCAAAGACGTTTCGGGAGTCGATTCCGCAAAGGGGGTAAGGATTGCCGAGAGGATCTGTACGCTCGTATCCCTGGACCCCTTCCCCCTGGATCACGGCCCCCTGAAGGTGACGGTGAGCATAGGGGTGGCCACCTTCCATCCCGGGGACTATAATGGGGTCGACTATGCCGTCGATGCCCTCCTGAAGCGGGCAGACGCTGCCCTTTATTGGGCCAAGGAGGAGGGAAGGAACAGGGTGGTCCTTTTCGAAGGAGGAAGGGATGAGGGTGCTGATAGCCGAGGATGAGGCCATCTCCCGGCGGCTCCTCCAGCGGCACCTGGAAAACCTCGGCCTTGAGGTGATCCCTGCAGGGGACGGCAAGGAGGCGTGGGAGATCTTCCAGGAGCAGAAAGAGGGGATCCAGATGGTCATCATCGACTGGATGATGCCGGGGATGGACGGCATAGAGCTCTGCCGCCGCATCAGGGAAACGGAAACCCCCCACTACGTCTACCTCATCTTCCTGTCGGCCAAAGGACAAAAGGAGGACATCATCGCCGGACTTGAGGCAGGAGCGGACGACTACATCACCAAGCCCTTTGACCCGGCAGAGCTCCAGGTAAGAGTGGCCGGGGGGAGGCGGATCATCGAACTCGAAAGGAGGCTCAAGGAACAGAACGAGCAGCTCAAGGTAGCCAATGAGGTGATGCGCAAGGATCTGGAGGCCGCCGCCCGGGCCCAGATGAGCCTGCTGCCCTCCGATCTCCCCCGGATCGAGGGGGTGGAGTTCGCCGCCCGGTTCATCCCGAGCGGCTTCGTATCAGGAGATATCTACAACGTGTTTCGCCTCGATGAAAAACACATCGGCCTCTATCAGCTGGACGTATCGGGCCATGGGGTGGCCGCAGCCTTCCTTAGCATCTCCCTCTACCAGCGCCTCTCCCACGACCTCAAACCCCACGGCCTCCTGAAGATCCCCCTGAAGGAGCCCCCCTACTACAGCATAAACCCCCCCAGGAAGGTAATCTCCCTCCTTGAAAGGGAGTACAACACGATGTTGGAACAGCAGGGCCATTACTTCACCATGATATACGCCATCTTCAACGTGCAGACCGGGGACTTCCGATTCTGCCGCGCGGGCCACACCTTCCCCCTGCTCATCCACAACGACGGCACGTGCCTGCAGCTGGAGGGGGGTGGCCCTCCCGTCGGCCTCGGATTGTCTGAAGAGCTTCACGAGGAACAGCACCTGAAACTCTCTCCAGGGGATCAGCTCATCGTCTACTCCGATGGCCTATCAGAGGCCAGGGGTGAGGAGGGGATCTTCGGGGACGAGAGGATCAAAGACTTCTTTTGCCGGCATTACCGTGCTCCCCTCGATGAGGCCCTGGGACTCCTCTTAGAGGAGATAAAGGGGTTTCAGGGAAGGGAGGAATTTGCCGATGATGCCTCAATTCTGGCCCTGCGATGGTCAGGACCGATGAGGAATTGAAAAGCATGGTTAAGGAGATAACCCTTGAGATCGAGAGTCGCCTCGAAAACGTCCCCCTGGTGGGCCTTGCGGTCAAGGAGATCTGCTATCATTTCCTGCCGGAGATCGACCCCCACAAGATGGAGCTCTGCGTTGTGGAGGCCTGCACCAACGTGATAAGACATGCCTACGAGGGGAGGGAGGGGAAGAGGGTAAAGGTCCTCTTGACTATTTTCCCCGATAGGGTAGTCTTCGAGGTGAGCGATACCGGAAGGGCGATGGAACCCCAGCACCTCCATGCCCCTGCCCCAGACTTATCCAAGGTGGAGGAGCTACCGGAGAGGGGATTGGGGCTTCAAATCATCAAGGAGGTCATGGATGAGGTCCAGTACAGGAGCTCGGAGGAGGGCAACACCCTGATAATGACGAAGATCGTGGAGGGAGGTTGACGGCATGGCCGAGAGGACCCTTGTCATCGTCAAGCCAGACGGGGTGAGGAAGGGGCTGATCGGCGAGGTCATAAGGAGGTTTGAGGTGGAAGGGCTTAAGGTGGTGGCGATGAAGATGCTCCGGTTGAGCAAGGCTGAGGCGGAGGGCTTTTACGCTGTGCACCGGGGAAAGCCCTTTTTTGAGGGCCTCACCACCTTCATGTCTCAGGGTCCAGTGGTGGCCATGGTGCTGGAGGGGGAAGGAGCCATTGAGAGGGTCCGCACCATCATGGGCGCCACCGATCCGGCGAAGGCCGTCGAGGGAACCATAAGGCGTCTTTACGCCGATAATGTCCAGGAGAACATCGTCCACGGCTCCGATTCCCCTGAAAGCGCCGCCTTCGAGATACCCTATTTCTTCAGCAGCATCGAGATAATGGAATACTGAAGACCTCGATCATGGGGACATCTCATCTCCCCCAGCTTCTGATCGTGGGGATGGACGGAAAAGGGCCCTCTTCTCGCCTGATAAGGCTCATCGAGAGGGGGATCGGGGGGATCATCCTCTACGAGAGGAACGGCGAGGAGGCCTCCCGAGTTGGAGACCTGATCGGGGAGTTGCAGGGGATCGCTCGTAGGGCAGGGCAACCTCCGTTGATCATCGCTGTAGATCAAGAGCACGGCCCGGTGACGAGGATAAAGAAAGGGGTAACCCTCTTTCCCAGTCCCTTGGAACTCGCCTCAAGGGGGGAGGAGGCGGTCGGGGAGATGGCCCGTGTGACGGCCAAAGAGCTCTCCGCCATAGGGATAAACCTCAACCTCGCCCCGGTAGCCGACCTCCTGCTCGCAGAGAGCGGGGTGATCGGCGAAAGGAGCTTTGGCCCGGACCCGGAAAGGGTCGCAGGGCTTGTGGCCGCCTACGTAAGGGAGCTTCAGGGGGGCGGAGTCGCTGCCTGCGCCAAGCACTTCCCTGGCCATGGTGCCTGCAGGGAGGACAGCCATACGGCCCTCCCCCTCCTCGATCTACCCCTGGATCTCCTTCGCAAAAGGGAGTTCCTCCCCTTCAGGGAAGCGATCAGGGCGGGGGTGGCCACCGTGATGGTGGGCCACATCCTTGTGCCGTGCCTCGATTCGAAAAACCCCGCCACTTTCTCTACAGAGGCAATAGGGGAGGTCCTAAGAGGGGAGTTGGGGTTTGCGGGGGCGGTGATATCGGACGACATCCTCATGGGGGCCCTATCCGCCTGGCCCCTCGTGGAGCGGGCCCTCCTCGCTTTAAGGGGTGGGGTCGACATGCTCCTGGTATCTGAGGAAGAGGAAGGGGAGGAGGTTTTGGAAGGGCTGATGAGATCGTGGGAGGGTAGAGGACTTCCTCCCGGGAGGATAGCTGAGGCCGCCAAGAGAGTCGCAGCCCTCAAGGGGCGGTTCCTTGACCATTCTGATTTTTTCTGATACCTTTGAGGAGGCGAGGGTCCT
>CBEVRB010000156.1:0-3548 GCA_965552155.1 uncultured bacterium | reverse complement strand
TCTCGCAGGATGTGGTTGTAGTAGGCGATATTGGCCTCCTTTGAGTCGAACATCACCCCGTCACAGTCGAAGATCACCACCTTTATCATCCCCAATCCCCTTCGAATTTGTTCGCCGCCTTCCGGAGCCGATCCATGATGGCCCTGCCCAGCCCGACCTCTGGGACCCTTTCGGCGTAGATGACCTCCACCCCTGACCTGTCGAGCCTCCTCAAGGCGGAAAAGAGGCGGTAGGCCGCCTCCACCAGATCTCCCCTCTCCGACAGGACCTCCACCGCCGCATACCCCAGATCCCCTTCAGGAGGGGTGAAGGCCAAAAGACCTGCCCTCATCCCCTGGGGGGCTTCACATCGTTCCTCCAGTAGCCGCAAGGGGGTCCTGGGGGCATAATGGGAGGGGAGTTGTCCCGGGCTCTGGGGCGCGGTTGATGAGGAAGATTCCTTTTTCACCCCTTCCCCGATGGTCATCTCTATCTCCTCGACCGGGACCCCACCGGGGCGAAGGAGCCTCGGGGGGTCCTCGAGGAGGGAGATGATGGTCGATTCCACCCCCACCGGGCACCTGCCACCGTCAAGGATCAAAGGGATCCGCTCCTTTAGCTGTTCCGCCACCTCTTCGGCCGAGGTGGGGCTCAGGCGCCCGAAGAGGTTGGCGCTGGGGGCGGCGATGGGGGTCTTCGCCTCCTTTATTAAGGCCAGGGCCACGGGGTGAGAGGGCATCCTCACGGCCACGGTGGGGAGGCCGCTGGTGACTATATCAGGGACGACCTCCCTTTTGGGGAGGACGAGGGTGAGGGGACCAGGCCAGAAGCGTTCCGTAAGGGCCTCCACCCTTCTGTCCCCAGAGGAGGCAAGCTCTCGCCAACCCTCCTTCTGGGCGATGTGGACGATGAGGGGGTCAAAGTGCGGGCGTTCCTTCACCTCGAAGATCTTGGCCACTGCCCGGGGATTGAAGCAATCCGCCCCCAGGCCGTACACCGTCTCCGTGGGGAAGGCCACGACTTCCCCCCCTCTTATTAAGCTCGCCGCCGCTGCTATCGCCTCCTGGGTGGCCTTCAGTATCTTAGCTCCCATCGTTTCTGCATAGTGAATTAGGACGGACTATTTATAACAGCACGAATTATCTTTGTGTAAGGGAGGCTTGGGACTTTGCTCACAAAACCAGTTCCTTTACCAGGCCCCTTTCTCAATTACCCAGTCGTCCTCTACAGGTTCAAGGTAGAGCTCTATGGCTTCCTTTATGTTTTTTAACGCTTCCTCTATCGTTTCCCCTTCGCTGATGCAACCGGGAAGGGCGGGCACATAAGCCGTATGTCCACCCTCTTCACTGGGTTCCAGTACGACTTTGAATTTCATCCGCAATTCCCCTCCCTTTTAATTTTATTGTCTTTTTACGATATTCGCTCAATAGATACCGGAGGATCACCCCATGGGAGAGGAGGCCCAGGAGGGCCATCGCCTCGAAGGGGCGGTTGAGGATGGCCCCTACGAAGATGCCGAATAGGCGCAGGTCCCTCTTGCTCACCTTATCCCAGATATCGTGGGGCAACTTTCGCCCATACCGCAACGAGAACTCCTTTTTGGTGTAGCTTACGAGGGCAAAACCCATGAGGGAGATCACCCCCCATGCCCAGGTGCTCGCCTCCGGGAAGGAGAGCCAGTGCCCGTAGGTTATCCCCGCCACGATCGCCCCATCGGAGTACCTGTCGAGCAAGGTATCCATCCACCCCCCGTAAGGGCTTGAAGAGAATTTCAGGCGAGCGACCTCGCCATCGCAACCATCGGCAATCGAGGCGAGCTGAACCAGTAGTCCGGCCACCAACGTCCAGAAATATCCCCCTATCCCGAAGAGGAAGGCCCCCAGAAGGGCCACCGAGAAGCTCAACAGGCTGATCCCGTTTGGGGTGAGGGGGGTATCCACCAGCCTCGCCGTCATCTTCCGGGAGAGGGGGCGGTTGAGGTAACGGGAGATGAAGCCGTCTTCCTCTTCCTTCCCCAGTCCCTTGAGGAGGGCCTCTTTCGCATGCCCCAGGTCCTCTGGGGTGTCTATGTCGGTCCAGAAGTGTCCTCCTACCTTCACTGCCTGGATCTTTCCCCTCTCTATCAGCTTGCGGATCCCCGCACTGAGAGAGCTGTCTCCCTCCTTGCGGGCCTCCCTCAGGGCATCGAAGATGGGGGGCTTGCAGAGGAAGAGGCCTGTGTCGACGGCATCAAAGGAAGAGACCTCCTTGCCTATGGCCACAGGCCTTTCCCCCTCGAGGCGGACCTTGGTCGCCTCATCGAGGTCGAATATCCGATCCAGCTCCTCATCGACGGCTATGAGGGAGGTATCAGTCCCATCGTCTGCCTCCATGAGGCGCCTTAAGATCTGGGGATCGAAGACGTGATCGCACATGGCGAGGAGAAAGGGGCCGGAGAGGTGTTCCCGAGCGGCGAGGACCGAGGTGCCGTTTTCCTCCTCCCAGTGGGGGTTCTCCACGACCCGGATGGAGAGGCCGTGGCGACGCTCTATCTCCTCGATATGAGAGATCACCTCCTCCTTGCCGTATCCCACCACCACGTAAAATTCCTCAACCCCTGCCTCCCTTGCCGAGAGCACGGCCCTCTCGAGCAACGTGAGCCCCAGGAGCCTGGTGAGGGGCTTTGGCTCCCCATCCCCCTTCTTCAGCCTGCTGCCGCGTCCTGCGGCCAAGATCACGATGGGATATCCCTTTCCTTCCTGTCCTCCCGGAACCCTCATCTCAAGGCCCTTCCAAAATACAATAGCCTTTTTTGTTTTACAACCCGCCGGTCACGGCGGGCGGTCTATCGCCTGAACTGTGACGTTGATGGCGAAATGAGGCCTCGGGATGGTGGGCAATGATGCCCTCTAAATCCGCGGAGGCCTTCAGTTTACCTAAGGCTCTCTTGATAGAAATTTCCCAAGCTGTTGCTGCACTCACATACACCTGATTTAGCGGATGAGGGCGGAGCAGGCAGGTTGACGTCAGCTCACGTTTGTTGTTTACTGTAAGTACCGAATCTTTTTGGGGATTAAGCTGTGCCTGATCTGGAAGTTATCCTGGAGCGCTTTAAGAAGCATCTGCTGAGTTCCGCAGTAAAGGACAGCATCGGTAAAATCATTCTTTTTGGTAGCCATGCCAAGGGAACGGCAGTGCCCGATTCAGATATCGACATCCTCCTGGTGCTCACCGACGGGCTGGAGGCTGAAAAGTCCGTCCTGAACGAGGTTTATGAATTCATGACGGAACAGAGTGCATCCCTCGAGGTCGTTACCTCAAGCGTGACGGAGTTTTTCTTCTCACCGGATTATTTCCTGCGCAACATAAGCCATTACGGGCGGGAGGTTTACTCAATGAGTGAAGAAGAGCTGAAGCTGGCCGCTGTCAGGGAGTTAAAAGGATTGGCCGAGGAATACCTGGAATCGGCAGAGGAGGTCTTAGACCGCGGAAGGCTCCGGCTCGCCATAGACGCCGCCTACAATGCCTGCGAGCTCGCCGCAAAAGGACTCATCCTGCTGAAGCAAGACGACCTGCCGGGAAGTCACGGG
>CBEVRB010000155.1:0-3599 GCA_965552155.1 uncultured bacterium | reverse complement strand
ACCATGAGATAGCGGTTCTTTTGGCCAGGGGGGATTTCTCCATAGAGGGGGAGGTGAGGAGCGACTGTGCTCCCCTCAACGGCCTGGTGGAGGAGATGCTCAGGAAGAGCTTCAGAATCCATGCCCTGCGCGATCCCACCAGGGGAGGGCTCGCCACGGTCCTATGGGAGCTGGCCCAGGCATCAGGGGTAGGGATCGTCATCGAGGAGGAGAGCATCCCCATAAGGGAGGAGGTGAGGGGGGTATGTGAACTCCTCGGCTACGATCCCTATTACCTGGCCAACGAGGGAAAGCTCGTCGCCATCCTCCCCGAGGAGGAAGCACCCAGGGTCCTTGAGGCGATGAGGAGTCACCCCCTGGGGAGGGAAGCGGCGATGATCGGGGAGGTGAGGGAGGAACCCAAGGGGAGGGTGCTCCTTAAGACCAGAATAGGGGGACACCGGCTCCTTGAACCCCTGAGCGGAGAACAACTCCCCCGCATCTGCTGATCTCGCTTTTGGATGCCTGAGTTGCAAGGGTTAAAAAGTCGTTCTAAAATTAGGAAAGAGATGAAGGAGCACGCCTGGAGCATCTCCCTTCCTGAAGAGGAGAGTTTTACCAAGGCCTTAGTGGAGATGAGCAATGATGCCATCCTGGTCTTCGATCAGGAGGGGAGGATAGAGTACGTCAACAAGATGGCCGAGCTCTTCACCGAGAAGGAAGAGGGAGAACTCATAGGGGAGAACGTATTCCCCCTCCTCGGGGAGGGAGCCAAGGAGATCCTCAAGGAACTCAGGAAACCAGGGGACAAGACCTGTCAGGAGATGGCCGTTGAGATCCCCAGGGGAAAGAGAAAATTCGCCTATTGCTGTTTCCTCTTGGTGGACAGGGACGAGGAAAGCAGCAGGTTCTGCGCCTATCTTAGCGATATAACCGAGCGCAAGACCTTTGAGGAGAGGCTTAAGGAATCCGAGAGGAGATACCGGGAGCTCTTCGAACGGGTGAGGGAGGGGCTCTTCATCAGCACGGTGGAGGGGAAGTTCATAGATTGCAATCAGGCCCTCCTCGATATGCTGGGTTATAGCAGCAAGGAGGAATTTCTCAAGATAGACATTGCCAAGGACCTCTATGCCGACCCGAAGGAGAGGGAGCGGTTCCAGCGGATGATGGAGCGAGACGGCTATGTGAAGGAATGGGAGGTGGAGTTCAAGAGGAAGGACGGAAGCCGCATCACCGTTCTCCTTTCAGCCGAGGCGATCCGCGATAGGGACGGGAGGATCATCGGCTACGAGGGGATAAACATAGACATTACCCAGAGGAAGAAACTGGAGAGGGAGCTCAGGGAGACCAACGATTTTCTGAAGAGCCTCATCGAGAGCTCCCCTTATGCCATCATCGCCGCCGACATCAAAGGAAACATAATCGTCTTCAATCGGGCAGCGGAAGAGCTCCTGGGCTACAAGGCCGAGGAGGTCCTGGGGAAGATCCACATCACCCAGCTTTACCCTCCCGGGATAGCCAAGGAGGTGATGAGGAAGCTGAGGAGTTCGGATTATGGGGGAGTGGGGAGGTTTACTGGTTCGGAGTTCACGGTGATGAACAAATGGGGGGAGGAGATTCCCATCCACCTCTCGGCGGCCATCGTTTATAGGGACGGCGAGGAGGTGGGCTCCGTAGGGGTCTTCACCGATCTTAGGCCCAAAATCGCCATGGAGAAGCAGCTCCAGGAGACCCAGATGCAGCTGCTTCAGTCCGAGAAGCTGAGGGCCCTGGGGGAGATGGCAGCAGGGGTCGCCCACGAGATAAACAACCCCCTGGGCGGGATCCTCATTTACGCCAGCCTCCTAATGGAGGACCTCCCTGAAGACGACCCCAAGAGGGCCGACCTGGAGAAGATCGTCCAGGAGACGACCCGCTGCAAGGAGATCGTGAAGAGCCTCTTAGAGTTTGCCCGGCAGAGCGGCCCCAAGATGGAGCCGACCGATGTGAACAAGGCCATCACCGATGTTCTCCTTTTCTTAGAGAACCAGGCGACCTTCCATAACATCGAAATCGTAAAGGAACTCGATCCCTTTTTGCCGAAGATCCAGGGAAACGCCGGGCAACTCAAACAGGTCTTCATGAACATCATGATCAACGCCGCCGATGCCATGCACGGGAAGGGGACCCTTACGATAAGGACCCGGCTCTCCGAGGACGAAAAGGAGGTCATCATAGAGTTCACCGATACCGGGGAGGGAATTCCCAAGGACGTTCTTCCCAAGATCTTCGATCCCTTCTTCACCACTAAGGGGGTGGGGAAGGGGACCGGTTTGGGGCTCTCCATGTCCTACGGGATCGTCAAGGAGCATGGGGGGAGGATAGAGGTAGATACTGAGGTGGGGAGGGGGAGTACTTTCCGCATCGTCCTGCCTGTGACCTTCGTGCAAGAGTAGGGAAGATGGGGGAGGGGAAAATCCTTGCATTTCAAACACGAGTTGATAAAATTAATTTCCTTTTGAATGGAAAGGAGGGGCTTCATGGCCTGGAGGGAGCGACTGAAAAAGGATGATTTTTTGGTGGTCGCCGAGGTCCTCCCTCCCAAGGGGACCGACCTTGGGGGATGGGAGGAGAAGCTCGTGCCTATGAAGGGGAGGGTGGAGGCGGTCTACCTCCCCTCTCTGCAGGGAGGGGTGATGAGGATGAGCTCCTGGGCTGCGGCCAAGTACCTCCAGGAGCGGGGCTACGAGACCATATTTGAGGTGAGCTGCGCCCACGAAAACCGGGTGGCCCTTCAGGCGGAGCTCCTCGGCGCCTGGAGCCTGGGGCTTCAGAACGTGGTGGCCGTGGAGGGGGATGACCCCAGCCTTGGGGATCATCCCGAATCGAAGGGAGTGTTCGATATAGGGGTGCTGGAGCTCCTGGGGGGAATAAAGAGACTTCAAGAGGGGTACGATATGAGCGGGGGCGATGTCCAAGGTACTCCCTCCTTCTGTGTGGGGACGAAGGTGGACGCCAGCCTCAGGGGAGATGCTCTCGAGGAGGAGCTAAGGGGGATGGAGGAGAAGGCGGGATTGGGGGTGGAGTTCTTCATCACCACCTCGGTCTACGACCTGAGGCAGCTTGAGGCCTTTACAAAGAGGGCTCAACCCCTGGGGGTGCCTATCATCGCAGGGCTCATGGTCCTTAAGTCCGCGGGGATGGCCCGCTACATAAACAAGCATGTTAAGGGCGTGATGATCCCGGAGGAGATCATCACTAAGCTGATGAAGGCCCCCGATAAGATCGCCGCCTCCATCGAGATAGCGGCCGAGACGATCCGGGGGATAAGGGGACTGTGTCAGGGGGTGAACATCGTGCCCATAGGATGGGAGGACAAGGTGCCCGCCATCCTCGATGAGGCCCGGGCCTGAACGGATCTATGACCCTTTCTGTCTTCATATACCTCGCCCTTCTCGTCTTTCTGGGGGGATTACTCTGGAGGGCATCCCGCTGGTTCCGGGGCTCGCTGAGGAGGAAGGAAGGGGGAAGGCTGCCCTCGGCCATAAAGGGAATTGTAGGGACCCTTTTTAGCCCCCGCCTCCTGACCCTCCTCAAGGCCCTCCTCCTCCGCCTCTGAAGGATCACATCGAGGAGGAGGG
>CBEVRB010000154.1:0-3621 GCA_965552155.1 uncultured bacterium | reverse complement strand
ATCAAAATGGCTCCCCGGGCAGGACTCGAACCTGCGACCTACGGGTTAACAGCCCGCCGCTCTGCCGGTTGAGCTACCGGGGAAGCTGTGTTATTTTAAACACCGTGAGATAAAATTGCAAGAGGAGGGGAATGGAGGGCCTAAGCCAGCTTATAGATAGGGCGGCGAAAGATATTCTCTCTTCCCGGAAGACCATTGCCTTCACGGGAGCGGGGATATCGGTGGAGAGCGGTATCCCCGATTTCCGCAGCGCCGATGGCCTCTGGAGCCGCTATGACCCGGACGAGTACGCCCACATCAGCGCCTTCAGGGCCAACCCGGAGAAGGTATGGCGGATGCTTAAGGAGATGATGGAACTCACCCTCGGGGCCGAACCCAATCCCGCCCACCGTGCCCTGGCCGAGCTGGAGGAGATGGGACTTTTGAGCTCCGTGATCACCCAGAACGTGGACGGGCTCCACCAGCGAGCAGGGAGCAAAAACGTCATCGAGTTCCACGGCACCAACGATTACCTGGTATGCATCCGCTGTGGGTGGCGCAGGGAATCAAAGGACCTCTCCTTCGACGAAATACCGCCCCGCTGTGAAAAGTGCGGCTTCATCCTCAAACCCGACGTGGTCTTCTTCGGCGAGCCCATCCCTCCCGAAGCCCAGAGGCGCGCCTTCGAGGAGGCGAGGACCTGTGATGTGGTCTTGGTGATAGGGACTTCGGCCGTCGTCTTTCCGGCGGGAGAGATCCCCATAGTGGCCAAGAGACGGGGGGCAAAGGTGGTGGAGATAAATAAGGAGAGCACAGTCCTCACCGGTTCTATCTCCGATTATCTCCTACAAGGGAAGGCTGGGGAGATCCTCCCCAGAATCGTCGAGAAGGTAAGGGAGGGGATGCACTGAGGAGGACCTTCCTTGTTGAACCCCTTGCAGGAGGGTGATATACTTATCAAAAATCATAGTTGATGGATGCCCTCCCTCCAGTGGGGAGGGTAGCTTTATTTGGGATGGATGATGGAAGGGCTACAAAAGATAAATACCACCTTGGAGTTTGAGGACATAAACGAAGCGAAGTATCTCTTCGGCCCTCAGAACGAGCATCTGCGGGTCATCGAGAGGTCCTTAGGGGTAAAGGCTTACACCAAAGGGGCCAAGGTGACCTTCGAGGGGACCGAAGGGGGGGTAAAACTTGCCACTAAAACCCTGGCGGAGCTCCGCAACCTCATCAAAAAGGGCTACCCCCTCTACATAAACGACGTGGAGTATGCCATAAGGATCCTCTCGGGCGACAACTCGGTGAAGCTCGAGGAGATCTTCCTCGATACTATCTTCGTCTCCTCCAAGAGGAGGGCCGTAACGCCCAAGTCCGTGGTACAGAAGCGGTACGTGGACGCCATTCGCAAATATGACATCGTCGTGGGAATAGGACCGGCGGGGACGGGAAAGACCTATCTGGCCATGGCCATGGCCCTCTCCTTTCTGATGAAGAAGGTGGTGAAGAGGATAGTGCTGGTGAGGCCGGCGGTGGAGGCAGGGGAAAAACTCGGCTTCCTCCCGGGGGATATCTACGAGAAGGTCAACCCATACCTGAGACCCCTCTACGATGCCCTGCACGACATGCTGGAGTTCGATCAGGCCTCCCGCCTCATCGAGAGGGGGATCATTGAGGTGGCCCCCCTGGCCTTCATGCGGGGTCGAACCCTCAACGACTCCTTCATCATCCTCGACGAGGCCCAGAACACCAAGCCCGAGCAGATGAAAATGTTCTTGACCAGGATGGGATTCGGGTCTAAGGTAGTGATAACCGGTGACATCACCCAGGTTGATTTGCCAGAAGGGATGCTTTCGGGACTTGTGCAGATTCAACGCATACTCAAGGACATAGAGGGGATAAAGTTCGTATATTTCAGCGAGAAGGACGTGATCCGTCACCCTCTGGTCCAGGACATAATAAAGGCCTATGAAAAGGCAGAAAAAGAGGGAAGGGCCTCTGAAGGCTGAGAGGAAAGAGGGGGTCAGACCTCGCAAGAAAAAAAGGGGGGTATCACCCCCTTTCATATTATTGAGGAGGCTTAAGGCCTCTGCCCCCCTGAGGATCTTCGGCTTTCCCTGGTTCCAGAAAAGCCTCATCGCGGCTGCAGGGATTACGAGCTTGGGACTCCTCTTCCCCTCCGGGAACCTCGAGGGGATGGGGGGAACGGCCCTCTTTATGGCCTTCTTCCTGACAACCCTCTATTTTTTCTTTACCAGGAACCTCCCTCAGGTGAACATCCCGGTGAAGGACCTCTTCTTCCTGACGATCACCCTCTTCGGCTCCTCCGCCATTACCAAGGGCGCCTATCTTCTCGCCCAGATCCTCTCAGAGAGGGTCCAGGAGATTCCCCTCTCCTCATACCTCTATTTCTTTCCGGTAGCCGCCGGGGCCATCCTCGTGAGAATCATGCTCTCTTCGGAAATGGCCCTCTTTTACGCCATCTCCGCAGGGGTGATCACCGCCCTGCTCCTTTCGAGCGGCCCCTTCTTGGCCCTTTATTACATGATCGGGGGGATCATCGGGGCCCATAGCGTGGCCCGTTGTACTCAGCGGACCACCCTCATTAAAGGCGGCCTCTGGGTGGGAGCAGCGAACCTGTTCATGGTGCTACTGGAGAGGCTTATGGGCGGTCAGGAGATAGGACTGAGGGCGGCGGCGGACATGGCCATCGGGCTCAGCGGCGGGTTGACCGCCGGGGTCGCGGTGGTAGGGATCACCCCGATAGTGGAGTACATCTTCGGTTACACCACGGACATAAAGCTGCTCGAGCTGGCCAACCTCGATCATCCCCTCCTCAAGGAGATGATGCTCAAGGCCCCGGGCACCTATCACCACAGCATGGTGGTGGGGAACCTGGTGGAGGCGGCGGCTAAAGCGATCGGCGTGAACCCCCTCCTCGCCCGGGTGAGCGCCTACTACCACGACATCGGCAAGATCACCAAGCCCCAGTACTTCGTGGAGAACCAGATGGATGGGGCAAACCGGCACGCAAAGCTCACCCCCTCCATGAGCAGCCTGATCCTCATCTCTCACGTGAAGGAGGGAGTGGATCTGGCCCGTAAATACAGGCTCGGCAACCGCATAATCGACGTGATCCGTCAGCACCATGGCACCCGGCTAATCACCTACTTCTACCAGAAAGCCAGGGAGAATCACCAGGAGGTGAACGAGGACGAATTTCGCTACCTCGGCCCCAAACCCCAGACCCGGGAGGCAGGCCTTGTGATGCTCGCCGACGCGGTGGAGGCGGCCTCAAGGGCGATGGAACACCCCACCCCTGCCAGGATCAAGGGACTGGTGCAGAGGGTCATCAACGACATCTTCATAGACGGGCAGCTGGACGAATGCGAGCTCACCCTGAAGGACCTTCACGAGATAGCCAAGAGCTTCAACGTGATCCTTAACGCCGTCTACCACCACCGGATCAAATACCCGGAGCAGGAAGCCGCCGATGGAGGTAACGGTCCAAGATCGCCAAAAGAGCCGAAGGATAAGCCCCAAAGACGTAAGGAGAATGGCAGAAAGGATATTAGACGCCTTGGGGCTACAAGATAAAGAGCTGAGCGTGCTGCTCACCGATGACGATGAGATCACGGAGCT
>CBEVRB010000153.1:0-3627 GCA_965552155.1 uncultured bacterium | reverse complement strand
CAACTAATAAAGCAGCTCTCTTATTTACAATATTGTTCTCATTATTCAATATATTCCTCCATTATAACTGATTCAGCGCACTTCTGAATTTCGGACAACTCGTTCATATCCGAACAGTTCGGATTATATTTCCAATAAAAAGTATATGCGAACCATTCGCATATACTCCCCTCTGGACATGAGTATAAAGATCGTAAGGAACACGAATTATAACCTTATTTTCCCCGAACCCAATTTTCATGACGGAGATTTTGCCTTCCCTTGCCATTTTACAAAAAGCAGACCTTCCGCTAACATCACAACTAAAATATATAACAAAAACAAACAAAAAGTCAAATATTTTTAAAATAAAGCTGGAAAATACAAGGCAAAACAAAAAGCCCCTTCCTAAACGGAAGGGGCCGAGAAATGCTTTGGGAAAGGGGTCTTAGGATTTCTCCTTTTCCTTCAACGCCGCGAGGATCTTCTCAGGGGTTATGGGCAGGTCCTTTATCCTCACGCCAATGGCGTCGTAGATGGCGTTGGCGATGGCAGGGGCAGAGGGGACGCAGCCCGGCTCCCCTATCCCCTTGGCCCCATAGGGGCCATATTCCTCCCAGGGTTCGATGATCTCCGCCTCCATGGGTGGGACGTCCTTGGCGGTGAGGATCTTGTAATCGAGGAAGTTGGGGTTTTTCATCTCGCCGTCTTGGAAGATCATCTGCTCAGTAAGGGCATAGCCTATGCCCATCATCGCTCCGCCGTAGATCTGCCCTTCGAGAAGCATCGGGTTGATGGCCTTTCCCACATCATGGGCTGCCACGTACTTTAGGATCTTCACCTGGCCTGTCTCCTTATCCACCTCCACCTCCACCCCATGGGCACCATAGGCATAGGCCATGGAGAAGTTGCCCTTGAACTCCTTATCGAGCATCTCGTTGTCGGGATCGTAGAAGTACTCGGCCATGATCATCTTGCCCCGGCGGGTGTAATGAGCACCCCGGAGGAGCTTGCCCAGCTCGATTTTCTTCTCCGGATTTCTCTTTGAATAGATGACCCTGTCCTTCATGACCAGCTGATCTTCCGGCTCATCCAGAGCCAAGGCAGCGAGTTTCAGGATCTCCGCCTTCACCTTGCGGGCTGCCCCCAGGGCGGAATTGCAGGCGACGAAGGTGGTCCTGCTTGCGTGAACTCCCACATCCCAGGGACATACATCGGTGTCGTTGTCTATCACTGTGACATCCTCTGTCCTCACTCCCAGTTCCTCTGCTACAACCTGGGCTATTACCGTATCAGCTCCCTGGCCTATATCCGAGGCCCCTGTGAAGACGTCCACCTTGCCGAAGTCGTCCACCTTTATGATGGTGCCACATCCATCCGATTTGTAGACCCGGGCACCTCCGCCCACGTGGATCAGAGAGGCCATTCCAACTCCACGGCCGTCCCTCTTCCCTCTTTTCTCCTTCCAGTTGAGCATCCTTCCCACCGCCTCTATGCATTCCTTGAGGGCACAGGAGGAGATCTTGAACCTCTGGGGGGTGACCTCTCCCGGCTCGTTGGCGTTCATCAACCTGAATTCCATGGGATCTATGCCTGCGGCCTCTGCCAGCTGGTCCATGGAACACTCGATGGCGAAGGTCGCCTGGGGGTTGCCGTACCCCCGCATCGCCTGGCAATAGGTGTTGTTGGTGTAAACGCATTTGGCCGTGTACCGGACGTTGGGGACCTTATAGAGGGAAGATATGGGCATCATCATCACGGAAGGGGTCGTAGCCCCCCAAGAGGTGTGGGCCCCGTTATCGAGGATCATCTGCACATCCCTGAAGGTGAGTTTCCCTTCCCGATCGCACCCCTGGGCGATACGGATGATGGCGGGCTGCCGCGGTGAGGTGTATTTGAACTCCTCTTCCCTGGTGAAGGTGATCTTCACAGGACGGCGTGTCCTGTGGGCAAGAAGGATCGCGATGTACTCATAGCAGTGGGTGTCGAGCTTTGATCCGAAGCCCCCGCCTATCGTCGTCTGGATCACCCTGACCTTTTTGCCCGTTAGGCCCATCGCCTTGAGGGCCTCCTGAAAGTCCCTCTGGGCGAGGTAGGGGATCTGGGTGATCGAGTAAAGGGTGAGGTTGTCCTGAGGGTCGAAGACGGCCACACAGCCGCTCGTGCCCATACAGCAATGGGTCACCCGGGTGACACGAAATTGGTCCTCCACCACATAGGCGGAGTTCTTGCGGGCTTCATCCACATCGCCAGCGACGAGCTTCCAGGGGAGCCTTAGCACGTTGGTCTTGTGCTCCTCGTGGATGAGTGGGGCGTCCTCCTTCATCGCCTCCTCAGGGTCAAAGACAGCAGGGAGGGGCTCGTACTCCACCTCGATCAGCTCCAGGGCCTCCTCGGCGATCTCGGGATCTATGGCCGCCACCGCCGCCACCTCGTCCCGCATCGCATAGACCTTCCCCTTCTTCAGGGGGGTGTTGTCCTTGTAAAAGCCGATGCGGATCTCAGGGATGTTGTAACCGGTGAGGACCGCCTTCACCCCGGGGAGCTTTTCTGCTTTCGAGGTGTCTATGTGGACGATCCTGGCATGGGGATAGCGGCTGTAGAGGATCTTCCCGTAGAGCATCCCCGGAAGTCTCAGGTCGTGGATGTAGGTGGCACGGCCTATCGCCTTCTCATATGCGTCCTTTTTAGGAACAGGTTTCCCGACGTTAACGAACTCCTCCTTCATCGCTTCCTCCTTTGGCTGCGGCCTCAATAGCCCTTATGATCTGGATGTAGCCTGTGCAACGGCAGATATTGCCCTCTATAGCCGTCTTTATCTCCTCCTCGGTGGGGTTGGGGTTTTCATCCAGCAGGGCCTTGGCCGACATGATCATCCCTGGGGTGCAGAACCCGCACTGGATTGCCCCGTTATCGATGAAGGCCCGCTGGATGGGATGAAGTCCCCCAGGTGAGGTCTCGGCAAGCCCCTCCACGGTCCATACCTCCGCCCCCTCCACCTCCATGACAGGAAAGAGGCAGGAGACCACGGCCTTTCCGTTCACGATGACCGTACAGGCCCCGCACTCCCCCATTCCGCAACCCTCCTTGGCACCGGTAAGCTCCAGGACCTCCCGTAGCAGGTAGAGGAGGGTCCAATGGGGCTCTACCTCCACCTCTACCTTCTCTCCGTTCAAAAGGAAGGATATCTGCTTTCTCATTTCCCTCCCTCCTTTTGGTTTTTGTGAAGGATCCTCTCAAGACACTTCAGGGCGAGCCTCTTGGGAAGGACCTTTATCATCTCCCTCCTGTACCAGGCTGCCCCTCGAACCGTATCCCTGGGCGTCGCTTCAGAAGAGGCAATTTCCCCAAACTGAAGGAGGGCCTCCTGGGTGACCCTTTTGCCCCGTAAGAACTCCTCGGCCTTGGAGGCCCTCATGGGTGTGGGGGCAGCGACCCCGAGGGCCAACCTCACTTCCTGGCAGACGAGCTCACTTTCATCTAAGGCCCCAAGGAGTTCCTCGAGAGGGGCCTCACGGCCGAAGGCCTCCTTAAGGGCGGGGGCCTCAGTTTTCTCTACCGCCAGCATCATGGCGACCCCTATGATGGGAAGATCCATCGCCTGACGGCGAGTGTGTTTCCAGTAAGCGCTTGCGCTATTGGGAGGAG
>CBEVRB010000152.1:0-3677 GCA_965552155.1 uncultured bacterium | reverse complement strand
TCAGACCTATATGCTTGTCTTCCTCAGGGTCGGCTGCATCGTGCTCTTTGCCCCGATGCTCGGACCGAGGGGGACCCCCTGGATGCTGAAGTTCGCCCTGGCCCTCATCTGCACGGCCTTAGTGGCCCCCTTCGTCCCCCCTGCTCCCCCGCTCAGGGATCTCCTCTCCTTCGGGGGGCTGGTGGCGAGGGAGGCCTTCATCGGGATGGTGCTCGGCTTCTCCATCCGGCTGATCTTCGGGGCGATCCAGACCGCCGGCCAGATCATCGGCTACCAGATGGGTTTCAGCATGGTCAACCTGCTCGACCCCCAGGGACATTACCCTATACCGATTCTGTCCCACTTCATCACCATGCTGGCGATCCTGATCTTCCTGCAGACCAACGGCCACCACTGGTACCTGGCCGCCCTGGTGAGGAGCTACGAGGTGGTGGGGATGGGGGAAGCGAGGTTCAGCGGAAGGTTGGGATGGGAGCTCCTCAGGGAAGGGGGGGAGATGTTCGTTGCAGCGGTCAAGATCGGGTTTCCCCTCCTGGCCATCATCTTCCTCTTTTACGTGGTGATGGCCCTGGTGGCCCGGGCGATGCCCCAGATGAACGTCTTCATCGTCGCCCTGCCCATGCAGGTGGGACTGGGGCTCATAGTGCTCATGCTCTCTTTGCCCTTCATCGCCTCTTACATGGAGAAGATGTTCCTCGGCCTCTGGCGGGAGCTCGGGCTTCTGCTTAAGGCGATGGGTTAGGAGAAGGAGATGCCAGAGGAGGCCTACGAAAGGACAGAACCGGCAACCCCGAAGAAGAGGGAGGAGGCCCGCAAGAAAGGGCAGGTCCCCCAGTCGAGGGAGCTCCCGGCGGCCTTCATCCTGGCGGTGGGACTCCTCATCCTCTATTTTGCCGGGGGATGGGTGATCGGGCTTATGGGGGGGCTGATGAGGGAGGTCTTCGGGAATTTGGCCTCCCTTAGCATCGATTACGGGACGTTCACCCTCGCCGGCAGGTATGCCGCCTTCATGATTACCCCCTTCGCCCTGGGGGTGGTGGTGGCGGCGGTCTCGGCCAACGTCCTCCAGAAGGGGTTCGTCCTGAGTGCTGAACCGATAAAGCCCCAGTTCTCCAGGGTGAATCCGGTGGAGGGGTTCCGCCGGCTCTTCTCCCTGAGTTCCCTGATGGAGTTCCTGAAGTCGGGGCTCAAGGTCCTGGCCGTGGGGTTCATCGGATACAAGG
The DNA here is from genome assembly GCA_965552155.1 of uncultured bacterium. Classification (GTDB taxonomy): domain Bacteria; phylum Desulfobacterota; class B13-G15; order B13-G15; family B13-G15; genus CAYRAR01. The sequence goes on along the minus strand of CBEVRB010000152.1, from coordinate 2,454 downwards.
TCCTCAAGGGAGAGCTCTTTCGCTGCCCGGAGATGCTCTCCTCCGCCCCCCGAGGGATGCTCCAGTACATCAGCCATGCCTCCTTCGGCCTCCTGCTCAAGGTGACCATCGCCTTCCTGGGGATAGCGGCCCTCGACTTCCTCTACCAGCGGTGGGACTACGAGAAGAAGCTGCGGATGTCCCGTCAGGAGCTGAAGGACGAGCTGAAGCAGCGGGAGGGAGACCCCCAGATAAAGGCGAGGCTCCGCTCCCTGCAGCGGCAGATCGCCCGCCAGCGGATGATGCAGCGGGTGAAGGAGGCCGACGTGGTGGTCACCAACCCGACGAGGCTCGCCGTGGCCCTCAAATACGAACGGGGGAGGATGGCGGCCCCGATGGTGGTGGCCAAGGGGAGGGGGTTTATCGCCGAGAAGATAAGGGAGATCGCCACCGCGGCTGGGGTGCCCATCGTGGAGAACAAGCCCCTGGCCGAGATCCTCTTCCGGACCGTGGAGATAGGCCAGCTCATCCCCGAGGCCCTCTACCGGGCGGTGGCCGAGATCCTGGCCTATGTCTACCGGATCAAGGGAAGGAGGCTCTGAAGGGGAGATGGAGAAGGTCTTGATGGACAGGTTACCCCTCAGCCTGAAGGGCCGCTCGAGCGACATCACGGTGGCGATCGCCGTGGTGGGGGTGCTGGCGATCATGATCCTGCCCATCCCCCCTGTCGGGCTCGACTTCCTCATCACGCTGAACATCACCTTCTCGGTGCTGATCCTCCTTGTGGCCATGTACGCCACCAGACCCTTGGAGTTCTCGGTCTTCCCCTCCCTGTTGCTGGTGATTACCCTTTACCGCCTTTCCATCAACGTCGCCTCCACCCGCTTGATCCTCCTCAGGGGGAACGAGGTGGTGGGGCTCATCGTGTTCGCCATCCTGATCATCATCAACTTCGTGGTGATCACCAGGGGGGCGAGCCGCATCGCCGAGGTGGCGGCAAGGTTCACCTTGGATGCCATGCCGGGAAAGCAGATGTCCATCGATGCCGATCTTAACGCCGGGCTCATCTCCGAGGAGGAGGCGAGGCGGCGACGGGAGGAGATCGCTGCGGAGGCCGATTTCTACGGCGCCATGGACGGGGCCTCCAAGTTCGTGAGGGGGGACGCCATCGCCGGGATGATCATCGTCTTCATAAACATCATCGGCGGACTGGTCATCGGGGTGCTGCAGAAGAAGATGTCCCTCGGGGCGGCGGCCCAGACCTACACCATCCTCACGGTGGGCGATGGTCTGGTGAGCCAGATACCGGCCCTCATCGTCTCGACCGCCGCGGGGATCATCATCTCCCGGGCGAGCGCCGAGTCGAACCTCGGTGTGGACCTCACCCGCCAGATCCTCCTCCACCCCCGGGCCATAGCCATCGCCTCAGGGGTGCTCTTCGCCCTCGCCCTGGTCCCGGGATTCCCCAAGCTCTTCTTCTTTCTCCTCTCCTTTGTGACCGGGGCGGTGGCCTACGTGACCTCGCAGGCCCAGGAGGAGCCGAAAAAGGAGGAGGCCCCGCCCGAGGAGGCGCCCCCTGAGGGGGTGGAGCCCCTGTTATATGTGGATTTGCTGGAACTGGAGATCGGCTACGAACTCATCCCCTTGGTGGACAAAGAGCAGGGAGGAGAGCTCCTTGACAGGATAAGGGCGATGAGGAGCCAGTTCGCCCAGGAGCTGGGGATCATCGTCCCCCCCATTCACATAAGGACAACCTTCGCCTCAAGCCCTCAGCCTACTCCATCCTGATCAAGGGGGCTGAGGTGGCCAAGGGGGAGCTCATGCTCGGCCATTACCTGGCCATGAACCCGGGCGGGGCCACCGAGGAGATCGAGGGGGTCCCCACCAAGGAACCGGCCTTCGGTCTCCCTGCCCTCTGGATAAAGCCCTCGGAGAGGGAGAAGGCCCTGAACCTGGGTTACACGGTGGTCGATCCGGTCACGGTCCTGATAACCCACCTGATGGAGGTGATAAGGACCCACGCCCACGAGCTGCTGAGCCGCCAGGAGGTCCAGAGGCTGCTCGACGCCTTGGGACAGCGTTACCCCAAGGTGGTAGAAGAGCTGGTCCCCAACCTTCTCCCCTTAGGAACGGTCCAGAAGGTGCTGCAGAACCTCCTCCAGGAGAAGATTCCCATAAAGGATTTGCTCACCATCGTGGAGACCCTGGCCGATTACGCCAATTACACCAAGGACCCCTATCTGCTGACCGAGTACGTGCGTCAGGCCCTCTCCCGGACCATAACGAGGCTCTACCAGAACGAGGAGGGGGTGATCCCGGTCATCACCCTGGAGAAGAAGGTGGAGGAGGCGATCCTCCAGGCGGTTCAGAAGACGGAGCAGGGGGAGTTCTTCATACTCGATCCCCGCCTGACCGAGAAGCTGCTCAATCAGCTCAGGGAGGTGGTGGAGAAGGTATCGCTGATGGGCCATCAGC
>CBEVRB010000151.1:0-3720 GCA_965552155.1 uncultured bacterium | reverse complement strand
CGGTGGAGGACGGAGAGGTATGCCTCCTGATGGGGAATCTCCCCATCTCCCTCTCCTCCATCATGGAGGTGAGGGAGACGGAATAAAATAAAATAAGGAAGGAGGGGATGAGAGATGTCTCTTTCGAGCTCCCTTTTTTCGGCGGTAAGCGGTCTGAGAGGCTATGGTATGGCGATGTCAGTGGTGGGGGATAACATCGCCAACGTGAACACCATCGGTTTCAAGGCCTCGAGGATCACCTTTGAGGACGCCTTAAGCCAGCTGGTGGCCACCTCGGCGGGCAGTTCCCAGATAGGCCGGGGGATGGCGGTGAGCGACATCAGCATGCTCTTCGCCCAGGGCTCCTTCGAGACGACCAGTGAACCCACCGATCTGGCCATAGGCGGGAAGGGCTTCTTCATCGTCCGCGATCCCAATAACCCCCAGCAGTATTACACCAGGGCAGGTCAGTTCCGCTTCGACGAGGACGGCCGTTTGGTAAACCCCCAGGGTTACATCGTTCAGGGATGGCGGGTCCAGAGGAACGCTGCCGGTGGGGTGGACATCGTCGGGGCGATCACCGACATCGTGATCCCCTCCACCTCCTCTGACCCGAGGGCCACCAACGAGGCTCAGATAGCGGTCAACCTGGATGCCTCCTCCGAGACCCCTGCCGTTCCCTTCGACATCACCGATTCCTCCACCTGGCTCGACGGCTCCAACTACCATACCTCCCTCACTGTCTATGATTCCTTGGGGCAGGGACATGCGCTGACCGTCTATTTCCGCTATGAGGGGATGGATGACTCCGGGAACAAGCAGTGGAACTGGTACGCCACTGTGGCAGGGGCGGACCATGCCTCAGGGAACGACACGGTCTGCTCCATGGGGGTGCTCACCTTCAACCCCGACGGGATCCTGATAAACGAGAGCCCCTTAGGAGGGCAGGCCCCTGGCGGTGGCCCTCCTGACTTCGACTTCTCCGGCGGTGCGGCCCCGGATCAGGAGATCCTCATCTACTTCGGCACTCAGCCAGGGGCGGTCAGCAAGACCACCCAGTTCGCCGCCCCCTTCGCCACCATCTACCAGACTCAGGACGGTTACAGCTCCGGTTTCCTGCAGACCGTCTCGGTCGATACCGACGGGGTGATCTACGGCCACTACACCAATGGCCAGATCATGCCGCTGTTCCGGATCGCCCTGGCCAACTTCGCCAACCCCTGGGGACTGCTCAAGGAGGGAGGTAACCTCTACTCCGAGTCGAACCGGACAGGGGAAGTGGTCACCGGACCTCCTGGAACGGCAGGCCTCGGGAGGATCGCTCCCAACAGCCTCGAGCAGTCGAACGTCGATCTGGCCAACGAGTTCATAAAGATGATCATCTTCCAGCGCTCCTTCCAGGCCAACAGCCGGGTGGTCACCACCACCGATGACATGATGGCCGAGCTGATAAACATCAAGCGGTAAAATTCCCTGAGCGGGCCTTGAAGAGGGGGGCTCCAGTCCCCCTCTTCCTTTTTAAAGATATCCCCCCTTTTTGCCGATCAGTTAAAAAAGCGGTAAGGGAAACTTTATGGACATCGCTACCGCCGGCGGTCTGCTCATGGGGATAGGTGCGGTGATGGTCTCCTTCATCTGGGAGGGAGGCCATCTGGAGGCGATCATCCGCCCTCCCGCCATCCTCCTGGTGGTGCTCGGCACTATCGGTGCTGCCACCGCCACCACCTCCATGGGTCAGCTCCTCTCCGTCCCCAGACTCCTCAGGCAGGCCTTCTTCAGCAAGATGATCCCTCCGACTCGCTTCATTGAGAAGATCTGCGAGATGGCCGAGAAGGCGAGGAAGGAAGGGCTCCTGAGCCTCGAGTACGACCTGATGAGGACCAAGGACCCCTTCTTCAGGAAGGCCCTTCAACTCGTGGTGGACGGGACCGAGGTGGAGAAGATCAGGGAGATCCTGGAGGCGGAGATGGCGGCCCTGTCCGAGCGCCAGGAGGCGGGGGCGATGTTCTTCCAGAAGCTGGGGGGCTTTTCTCCCACCATGGGGATTCTCGGGACGGTCCTGGGTCTCATCCACGCCCTCTCCAACATCTCCGACGCCCACAGCATGGCCCGACACATCGCCAGCGCCTTCATCGCCACCCTCTGGGGGGTGGGCCTGGCCAACCTGGTCTTCCTCCCCATCTGCGACAAGCTCCGCAACCGCTACCAGGAGGAAATGCGCTCCAGGGAGATCATCCTTGAGGGGATCATCTCCCTCTCGGTGGGGGAGAACCCCCGTCTGATCAGGACAAAGCTTTACTCCTTTCTCCTTCAGGAACCTGTAGGAGAGAGACGATGAGGTGGCGTCGGGAGTACGGCAGGGAAAACCTGGAGAGGTGGCTCCTCACCTACGCTGACCTGATCACCCTGCTGCTCGCCTTCTTCATCATGATGTACACCCTCTCCATCTCCGACGCCCAGAGATTCCGCTCCCTGTCGAAGGAGCTTGGGAACATCTTCACCGGGGAGATCGGACGCGCCCCAGGGGAGGGACTGCTCGACCTCAAGGAACGGGTCTCAAGCTACATAAAGGAGAAGGGGCTCGAGGGGTGGGTCAAGGCGATGATAGAGGAGAGGGGGCTCGTGATCCGGATCATGACCACCAGCTTCTTCGAGGAGGGGAAGGCGGACCTCACCCCCGATATGAAGGCGGTTCTCGATGAGATCGCTCCCATGATAAAGGACCTCCCCAACAAGGTGCAGGTCGAAGGACACACCGACAACAAGCCGATCCACAACGAGAGGTTCCGCTCCAACTGGGAGCTCTCGGTGGCCAGGGCCACGGAGGTGGTACGGTACTTGATAGAAAAACATGGATTTCCGCCCGAGAGGATCGCTGCTATCGGGTACGGGGAGTACAGGCCCATTGCTCCCAACGACACGGAGCTGAACAGGGCGCGGAACAGGAGGGTGGAGATAGTGATCCTCTCGGAAGGAGAGCGCCATGGCGGAGGTAACCGGGTTCCAGGACCCCCTGCGGCCGGTATATCCCCTGACGCAGAGGCCCTCGGACCGGAAGGGAAGGGGCCCACAAAGGGGAAGGGGGAGGCGGAGGACTAACCCCGGGAAGCCTCCCCTCAGGGAGGAGCCGCAGAAGAGGAAAAGAAAGGTCGACATCGTGATCTAAGGGGAAAATTCTTCCTCATCCCTCGGGAGAGAGGAGAGGAGGGGCTCGCCTTTCTTCTGGCATGTAATTTGCTCAAACCTCAACAGGAGGGTCAGATGAAGATAGAGTTTGCCTCAGGGATTGTCATGGCGGCCCTGGCGATCGAGAAGAAGATGAAGATCATCGCCGATAACGTCGCCAACATCAACACCCCTGGTTACAAAAAGGGGATAGCCGTCTTCAGCTCCCGTCCCTTTGCTCAAGGTACGTTGCTGGTGGAGATGAAGGGGGAGCTCGACCTGAGGCAGGGCCCCCTTCAGTCCACAGGCAACCCCCTGGATATGGCGATAGGGTCGAAGGGGTTCTTCGTCCTCCAGGGGCCTGAGGGGATCCGTTACACCCGCAAGGGCTCCTTCCGGCTCGACCCGGAAGGGTACCTCGTCACCGCCGATGGACACTACGTGATGGGGAGGAACGGGAGGATCATGGTGGAGGGAAAGGTCTTCGTCGTGAACGAGCAGGGGGATGTCTTGGTGGATGGTGAGCCGGTGGATACCCTCCGCATCGTCTCCTTCCCGAAAGGGGCCTCCCTCCTG
>CBEVRB010000150.1:0-3764 GCA_965552155.1 uncultured bacterium | reverse complement strand
AACCTTTATGATTTCCCTTATGCTCTCATCATCATCCACAACCAGCAATTTTATTGCAAGGGCTCCTTCTTCTGCACCGCCATCCCCGCATCTATCCTCGAGAGCTCAAGGAGATCACCGATAAGCTGTAAAAGCCCTTTCGTCCGCTCCTTGGCCCTCGAGAGGAGGTGACGCTGTTTCTCGGTCAGCTCCCCTGCCAGTCCTTCAAGGATCAGGGTTATGTTCTGCTCGATGGCCGAAAGGGGGGATCGAAGCTCATGGGATACCATGGCGATGAACTCCCCCTTCATCCTGTCAAGCTCCAGCAGATGACTCATGTCCTGAAGGACGGTGACCGTCCCCAGGACCTCCCCCTCTTCGCTCTTCACCGCTGCCGTATGGGCCCTTATCAGGGTATCGTTCCTCTGGATCTCCTGGGAGATGGTGGCCACCTCAGGGTTCTGCTGTCTCAGGACCCCATCCACCGCCTCAACGAGCTTCTCCTCCCCGATCGCTTCTCTCAGGGGTTTTCCCACCTGGGCTTCCGCCTCGATTCCCAAGAGCCTTCCCGCAGCGGGGTTGGTCAGGACCACCCTTCCCTCCTTATCGGTCACCAGGACCCCATCGGCCATACAGTTGATGATGGTCCTCACCTTGCTTTTCTCGGTGGCCACGTCCCTGAGGGTGCGGGCTGCTTCTGCCTTAAGGCGCTCTGCCTCCCGCTCGAGCCTCCTCTTCTCTAAGGCCCTCCTGACCACTAAGCGGAGCTGATCGGGGGTGAAGGGCTTAGGGATGAAGTCATAGGCGCCCTTCTTCATCGCCTCCACCGCGGAGTCCACGGTGGCGTATCCCGTTATCACGATGAGGGGAAGGGAGGGTTCGATCTGAAGGGCCCTCTCTAAGACCTCCATGCCGCTGAGCCCCGGCATCTTCAAGTCGAGCAGAACCGCATCTATGGAACGGGAGGCCCCCTCGATCGCCTCAAGCCCCTCCTCCCCCCCCGAGGCCGTAATCACCTCAAGGCCTTCCTTCGAGAGGATCCTCTTACATCCCTCCCGGATCACGGCCTCATCGTCGATCACCAGCACCTTGCCCTTTGACTCCAAATTTCCGCCCCTGTTCACTTGCTGAGCAAGGCCTCTATCCTCTTCACCAGCTCTTCGGGCTCCACGGGCTTATCTATGTAGTCGTCGGCCTCTGTCTCCATCCCCATCTGCTGGGTGTAACGGGTGGTGGGGATCTTGGAGACCACCGCCGTCAGGAGCAATATGGGGATGGAGCTGTACTTGGGATCCCCTTTGAGTTCCTTGCATACCTGGTAACCGTCCTTGTCGGGCATCATCACGTCGAGGACGATCAGATCGGGGTTCTCCGTTTTGGCCTTCTCCAGGCCCTCGATCCCCCCATAGGCAGCCGCCACCTCGTAGCCCTTGCTCTCCAGGATGGTGGATACGGCCTCCACCAGATCAGGATCATCGTCTACGATCAGGATCTTCTTCGCCATTTTTCCCCTCCTTTCGTATGTTTTTAGCATCAGCCTCCTTCTTCTGGGTTTAAGGACTACCCTCTCTTCCTCCATATCGAGGACGATTCCCCAGGCCTGCATCGTCTTCGCCCCGATGATCACCTCCTCCGTCAGGGCGTCTTCTGCCACTAAAAATTCATCGCTAAGCCGTTCCCCCTCGAGAGAGAACTCCAAATGGACCACCTTCTGGATTAAGAGCTTTTCCCCTTCCTTGGCCGCCTCAAACTCCATCGGCTCAGGGAGGCTGTCCACTATTCCCAGTTCTTCCGCAAGTTCTGCTCGCACAAAGGAATAGGTCGCTCCTGTGTCGAAGAGGGCCTCCCTTTCCGCTGAACCCTTTGATCCCCTAAGCCTTATCCGCTCTACCAGTACTCCCATCTATTCGCCCTCTTGTGCCATTTTACTAAACATCAGGCCTGGGCAGCAATCCAGCCCCTTCGGCTATCTCCCTCACCTTCTCCTCCCATTCGATGGCCATGATGTGAACTCCTCTTATCCCCTCCATCTCCTTCAACCTCTGGATCGTCTCGATGCAGATCTTTATCCCCTCCTCGGGCTGCTTCTCCTTGGGGACTCCCTTCAGCCTGGTGATGATCTCCTCTGGCACGTCCATCCCCGGGACCATCTTCTGCATGTATCTGGCCATCCCCACCGACTTCATCGGGGTGACCCCTGCGAGGATATAGACCTTCTCGTGAAGACCCATATCCACCACCTGTTTCATCCACTCCTCGAATCGCTTCAGGTTGTAAATACACTGGGTCTGGATGAACTGGGCCCCGGCAGCCACCTTCTTGGCGAGCCTCAGGGCCCTTATCTCGAAGGGATCGGCAAAGGGATTGGCCGCAGCGCCGATGAAGAGCCTCGGGGGCTTGGTCAGTTCCTCCCCGCTTAAGAATTTCCCCTCATCCCGCATCTTCTTCACCGTCATGATGAGCTGGATGGAGTCGAGGTCGTAGACGTTCTTCGCTTGGGGGTGGTCGCCGAAACGCTGATGGTCCCCGGAGAGGCAGAGGATGTTGTTTATCCCTAAGGCAGCTGCCCCCAGGATGTCGCTCTGGATGGCGATTCTGTTCCGGTCCCTGGTCACCATCTGCAGGATGGGATCAAAGCCCATCTCTTTCAGGATCAGACAAGAGGAGAGACTTGACATCCTCACCACCGAGGTCTGGCAGTCGGTCACGTTGACGGCGTCCACCACTCCCTTGAGCAGTTCCCCCTTCCTCCTTATCGCTTCGGGGTCTGCCCCCCGGGGCGGGCCGCACTCCGATGTCACGGCAAAGTGTCCGGCTCGCAAGACCTTCTCTAAGCGGCTCTCGGTGTTCATCTCCTCAAATCCTCCCTGATGATCTTTCTCGGCCCACCGTCACGACTCGTGGACCAGTCCTTGGGCGGGTTGTTCTCCAAGTAGCGCTTGGGAAACTCCCCTAAGGCCTTGAGGCGATCGATGATCAGCTGCCAACCGCAGGGGACCTCCGGGTTTATTTCGCACTTCCCGTTGGTAGACCCGCCACAGGGGCCGTTAAGCAGACTCTTGGAGCAGCGGGTTATGGGACATATCCCCCCGGTTAAGTGAAGGACGCACTGACCACAGCCCTGACACCTCTCCGACCATATCCCCTGCTCTTCTGCCCCTCCCATGAAGAAGGTATTGAGCCCGGGCAGGGCGGGGATCCTCGGATAGTGCTCCGCCATGTATTGGACCCCCACGCCACAGGCGATGGAGAGGATGGCCTGATACTCGCCTACAAACCCCCGGATCTGCTCCACATATTCGGGATCGCATTGCCGCTCAAGGGTTACCTCCCTTATCTCGATATCCCTCCCCTCGGCCTTCCGCGCCGTCCTTATGGCCGAGGCAAGAAACTGGACCTCCTTCTCTCCCCCTGCTGCGCAGACCGCCACGCACCCCTTACAGCCCACGAGGATGATCTTCTCATAGTCCTTTATCATCTCCAGGATCTCCTCTAAGGGCTTCTGTTCTGCGACGATCATCTTACACCTCCCTTCCAGAGCCCGTCTTTACAGGGCTCGGGCCAAGCTCCCGAACCTTCTCCGTCATCTCCCTGGCTATCTCTACGAACCTGGAACCCATGGCAGCGGAGAGGTTGTACATCTGGAGCCTTTCAGGGTTTATGCCTATTTTGGCCAGGATCTCCTTCACGTACTGGACCCTCTTTTTCGCCCGGAGGTTCCCCACTAAGTAATGGCACTCCCCCTCCAGGCACCCGGCGACATACACCCCATCCACCCCCTCCTC
>CBEVRB010000149.1:0-3809 GCA_965552155.1 uncultured bacterium | reverse complement strand
CTACACCCTCAGGGGGAAGGTCGTCAGGCCCCCCTATCCCAAGGGGAGGAGGCTATATCTCATCTTGGATGTCAAAGGGATCGTAACCCAGCAGGGGCTCCTTCCTGCCTCCGGACGCCTGAGGGTGACGGTGCCAGCAGAGGACCTCCCCCTCTGCCGCGGTGACCTGGTGGAGGTGACCCTCAAGGTGAGGAGGCCGAGAAACTTCCTCAACCCGGGCGCCTTCGATTACCGGGGTTACCTCCTTCGTCGGGGGATATGGATGACCGGATACTTGAAGGACCCACGGAGGATCAGGATCATCCAGCGCGGCTCCTCTCCTCTGGGATGGCTTGACGGCATAAGGGAAAAGATGAAGGGCTTCCTCAGGAGGGAGGTCCCATCCCCGGGCAGAGAAGTCCTTTTGGCCCTTCTGCTCGGGGAGAAGGGCGCCCTTTCGAAGGAAGTGAAGGAGGCCTTCATTCGGGCCGGGGTCGCTCATGTCCTGGCCATCTCAGGACTTCACCTCGGTATAATAGCCGCCCTCGTCTTCTTCCTTGTCAAGGGAGCAATAAAGAGGAGCGCAAAGCTGCTCCTTCGGCTCGATAGGGACAGGGTAGCCGCCATAGGAAGCATCCCGCCCCTGCTCCTCTACGTGTTTTTGAGCGGTGCTCCCCTTTCTGTGGTGAGGGCCGGGATAATGGTGGGGGCCTTCCTCCTCTCTCTCCTTATCAGGAGGTACAGGGACCCCTTGAATCTCCTCGCCTTGGCCGCCATCGGGATCCTGCTCCTCTCCCCGGACTCCCTCTGGGAGGTCTCCTTTCAGCTCTCCTTCGGGGCAGTGGCCGGAATCCTCCTCCTTACCCCTACCTTCTCCCGCTTCGGGGGGAAGGCGGATCTGGGACTTCGCCTCCTCGAGAGGGAAAAGGGGGTGCGACGATGGATCAGGGCCTCAATCCTCGTATCTCTCGCGGCAACCCTCACCACAGCCCCCATTCTCGCCTTTCACTTCCATCGCCTCTCCCTCCTGGGCCCCCTCTCAAACCTCGTGGTCATCCCCCTGGTGGGATTCCTCATCCTTCCCCTGGGGCTTCTGGGGCTTTCTCTCATACCCCTCTCACCGATGTTGGCTTCACCTCTGCTTAAGCTGAGCGGCCTCTTCGCAATCCTCTGCACCGAAGCGGTGATGAAGCTCGCCGCCCTCCCCCTCTCATCCATCTATCTCCCTTCCCCCACTCATCCAGAGATAGCCCTTTATTTCGCCCTCCTTTCCTTTCCCCTCTGGAGGAGGATACCTCACAGGAGGGTCCTCCTCTCCCTGATACTCCTCCTTTTGACAGCGGATGCCCTTTACTGGTTTCAGAAGGTGCAGGGGGACGGAAGGCTTGAGGTGGTCTTCCTCGATGTGGGACAAGGAGATGCGGCCTTCGTCCACTTTCCCGGCGGGGAGAAGATGCTCATCGACGCAGGAGGACTCTTCGGTGACTTCGACACCGGGGAGAAGATCATCGCCCCTTTCCTCTGGAAGAGGCGATTCTTGAAAGTGGACTACCTCGTCCTGAGCCATCCCCAGCCGGATCACTACAAAGGGTTCCTCTTCATCGCCCGCCACTTTCACCCCATTGAGTTCTGGTACAACGGCCGCATGCCCCCTTACCCGGATTATCGGGACCTTCTGAAGTCGCTGAAAGAGGAGGGGGTGAAGCTGATAAGGGTGGGGAGGGGATTTGTCCGCACCATCTCAGGGGTGAAGGTAGAGGTGCTCCATCCGCCCTACGGCTGGAGAGGGAATCTAAACAACTCCTCACTGGTTGTGCGCATCGGCTGGAAGGGCTGGGGGATCCTCTTTACCGGAGACATAGAAAGAGAAGCGGAGAAATATCTGGTAAGGACAAGAGATGATATCGAGGCCACCCTCCTTAAGGTCCCCCATCACGGGAGTAAGACATCGAACACCCTGGATTTTCTCAGGAAGGTCTCCCCCTCCTTTGCGGTCATCTCCGTCGGGGCCCACAACCCCTTCCACCTGCCCCATCCCGATGTCCTGAAGGGGTACAGGATGTTGGGAATAAAGATCCTGAGGACCGACCTTGACGGGGCCATTACCTTCATCAGCGATGGTAAGGGGGCAGCGCTCTACACCTTTTCAGGACCGAGGCGATATCTCCTTCCGTTAAGGAGCAGGTAGTATTCTCCCTCTCTCTCATCATATTGGGCGTGCTGGGCGACCTGATAAAAGGAGAGGGGACGGAAACGGGCAGGAAAGCCTCCCTTCACATCACAGTATGGGATGTCCCTCCCTGAGATGCGAATTGTGGAGAGATCAAGCTTCTCCGAGCTTCCGTCGTTAAGACCGATGAGGAAAAATTCCTCCCCCCCTTCTTTCCGCAACTCCGCCCACTCCACGACAAAGACCGTATCCTCAACCTCGATGAACTCCTTATCCTCCCCGATCTGGAGGAAATATCGGCCCTCCTCATCCCTTCTTAGCCCTTGATAAAAGAGGGAAAGGATGTCCCTGCGGATTATCTCCCTCCCCTCATAGTACCACTTCCCCTCCTTATCCACCCTTATCTTTCCCATCTCCCAGCTCTTTGGATCTCCTGGTGGCGGCATGGACCGCCTCCATCACCGCCCCCCTCACCCCTGCCCCTTCCAAGACCGAGAGCCCTTCGATGGTGGTTCCCCCCGGAGAGGCGACCATCTCCTTAAGACGGGAGGGGGAGAGTCCTTCGAGGACCATCCTGGCCGCTCCCAGGACCGTCTGGGCCGAAAGCAGAAGGGCGGTCTCTCTGTCCAACCCCTCCCTCACCCCGGCATCAGCGAGGGCCTCGATGAAGAGGGCCACATAGGCGGGACCGCTCCCGCTCAAGCCCGTGACCGCATCCATCAGTCCTTCGGGAACCACCACCGTCCTCCCCACCGAGGAGAATACCTCCTCGGCGATCACCAGGTCCCCCTCCTTCGCCCCCTCCCCCCTCGTGAGGGCGATCGCCCCTTCCCCTACCGAGAGGGGCAGATTGGGCATGGCCCTTATGATCCTCGCCCTCTCGCCGAGGATCGTGGAGATGGTCCTGGTGGTAAGCCCGGCCACAATCGATATGAGGAGATGATCAGGACCGAAGAGGGGAGAGATCTCCTGAAGCACCCCCCTCGCCTCCTTGGGCTTCACCGCCAGGATCACCACCTCCTTCTCCTTAAGCACCAAGGGAGTATCGGCTATGACCTTTACGCCGAGCTTCTCCTCCACCTCCTTTCTGCGGGAGGAAAGGATATCGCTGGCGAGGAGGAGTCGGGAAGGGACCCTCTGAATGAGCCCCTGGAGGATGGCCTCCCCCATCTTCCCCGCACCTATCACGCCTAAGCCCTTTTGCTCGATCATCCCTCTTCCCCTGAACAAGTTTAGGGGAGCTGAGCGATGCTCCCCTCTCTTTTTCCCTGGTGGAGATGGGGGGATTCGAACCCCCGACCCTCACGTTGCGAACGTGATGCTCTCCCCCTGAGCTACATCCCCCACCAATCATTTTTATACCCCTTTCACCCACTGACTTCAAGAGATTGTGCGGGTCCAGTAGATATAAGACACCTCGGGGGTTCTCTATCAGGTACTCCCAGGGGTCTGGAGGGCCTCAAGAAGTCCGAGATGCTGGGGCCATGTGTTAATGAAGCCCGAGAGGAGCCTCATTCTTCATGATCCAGGGATGGCTCACATCGTAACTCAATGACTTTACCATCAACTTCCGCCTTCCAAAATCTTTTCTGCCTCTTCCCTATAAGCTTCCATTACATATGGAATTCCCGAAACCTTCGCTGCCTCCTCGGTTAAAGCC
>CBEVRB010000148.1:0-3819 GCA_965552155.1 uncultured bacterium | reverse complement strand
ACCTCGAGGACCTTCACCGGGCAGGGGGAATTCCGGCCCTGATGTGGTGCTGGCCGATGGGGGACTGATCAACGGTGACCTCCTCACCGTGACCTCCAGAACGGTGAAGGAGAACATAGAGGGGGCAGAGGTGCTCGATCCCGAGGTGATAAGGCCCCTGGATCGCCCCTATCATCCCACAGGGGGACTCGTCGCCCTCTTCGGGAACCTGGCCCCGGATGGGGCAGTGGTCAAGGCCTCGGCCGTCGCCCCCGAGATGCTCCGCCATGAGGGTCCTGCCCGGGTATTCGAATCGGAGGAGGAGGCCCTGGAGGCGATTCTGGGAAGGAAGATCAGAAGGGGGGAAGTGATCGTCATCCGCTACGAGGGACCAAAGGGGGGACCGGGGATGAGGGAGATGCTCGCCCCCACCTCGGCCATCGCCGGGATCGGGATGGATAAGGAGGTGTCGCTCCTCACAGATGGACGCTTCTCAGGGGGAACCCGGGGGGCAGCCATAGGCCACATCTCCCCCGAGGCCCAAGAAGGGGGCCCCATCGCCATCGTTAGAGATGGAGATCCCATCCGGATAGACATACCGGGAAGGAAACTCGAGCTCCTACTTTCGGAGGAGGAGATACAGAAGAGGCTTAAGCAGTGGAGTCCTCCCCCTCCAAAAATATCCAAAGGTTATATGGCCCGTTACGCCCGGATGGTGACCTCCTCGAGCACCGGAGCCGTCTTTCGGGAAGGATGAAGGCGAGGCCTGCATGTATCCCCTGCCAGGTGACCTTTGCCCTGGAGATGGCCAAAAGGGCCACTGAAGATGAGGCGATGGTAGGGGAAATTCTTTTCGAATCTTTGAGGATAATAAGGGAGTTCGGCCTCGATCTCCCCCCTCCCCGGGTGGCCAGGGAGATCATCCAGATGACCAAAAGGAGAACTGGCGTGGAGGATCCCTACAGGAAGGAGAAAGAGGAACAGAACCGGATGGGGATGAAGCTATACGAGATGCTGGGGGGTAAGGCCACCCTGGACCAGGCCCTGGCCTTCTCAGCGGCGGGGAACATCATCGACTCGATAGCGGTGAAGGAGAGGATAGATCCCAGGAGGCTTTTGGAAGAACTCCGGCGTTCTGAAAGACGTTTTTCCCGAGATGGCCGCCCTCACTTCAAGGAGAGGCTTAAGAAGGCCTCCTCCCTCCTCATCGTTGGGGATAACGCCGGGGAGATCGTCCTTGACAGGCTCCTGGCGGAGCGGATAAAGGAGGAGTTCCCTCACCTGAGGATCACCTACGCGGTGAGGGGAGGGGCGGCGATAAACGATGCCACTCTCGAGGATGCGGAAGAGGTGGGGATGAGGAAGGTGTGCGAGGTGATCAGCACAGGAGACGATGCCCCTGGGGTGATCCTTGAGGACTGCTCTCGGGAGTTCAGGGAACGGTTCGCTCGGGCCGATCTCATCCTCGCCAAGGGGCAGGGGAACTTTGAAACACTGGACGAATTGAAAGAGCCCAGGGTCTTCTTCCTCCTTCAGGCCAAGTGCCAGACCATCTGCGAATACCTGGGAGTGAAGAGATCCTCTCTGGTCCTCACCCAAGTCCTTTGACTCAAAAGAGGCTCATCTGGGCCTCTTCCTTCTCTTCTTCGGCCTTCTCACCTCCTTCAGGAAAGATCTTTATCTTGCCGAAGACCCCGTCGTAGCCCGGGACGATCTGAAGCTCCCCCCTCCTCACCCTCATGATCCCCTCGTAAACCCGCTCAGGGGCTATCCTCCTTATCTCCTCCGGAGGGAGGTCCAGAAGGATGGCAAACTCCGATCCTCCTGCCTCAATGAGCCTCATGTACTCCCTCTCCACCCCCTTGGTCCCCGTCCCCGTACCCAGGGCCTCGGCGATGATCTCCTCCAGGGGGATCAGGTGGATGGAAGGGATGGCCGAAGGGGGGACGTATCCCTCGGGCCGATCGGCCAGCTCTTCCACCCGGTGCATCACCCCCACGGTGAGCCTCCTGCCGCATCGGGGACAGATGTAGTTGTGCTCCCGGGTCTCCTTCGGTGAGAAGAGGACACCACAGGAACGGTGGCCGTCGTAATGGTATTTCCCCTCCTCGGGATAAAACTCGATGGTGAAGAGAAACCCCTTCGGGTCCTTCTCCTTGATGACCCGGATGATCTCCCCGTATTCCATCGGACAGCAGAAGGCATTGGCCTCCCTCCCCAACTTGTTCGGGGAATGGGCGTCGGAGTTGGAGATGAGGGTTATGGAATCGAGGGCGGAAAGGCGCCAGTTCATCTCCGGGTCCGATGAGAGACCCGTCTCGATGGCATAAATGTTCTTCGCTTCCTCCTCGAAGCACTCCTCGATGGAATCGAAGCCGGAATTGGCCCCAAAGAGGGAGAACCAGGGCGTCCAGGCATGAGCTGGCACCAGAAGGCATCTCTCCGAGATATCGAGGACCATCTTCACCAGATCCTTTACCGGAAAGGTGAAGGTGGGACGTCCGTCGGCCTGCAGGTTCCCGTAGCGGGACAGCGCCTTATTTATCCTCTCCACCGTCTCCATATCCGGGGCGAAGATTATCGTGTGGATCCGGCGGTTCCTTCCGTCCTTGTCAAAGATATTGCTCACCTCGGCGGTCAGCATGAACTTCGTCCACCTCTCCCCCTCCTTCAGCCGATAGATCCCGTCGGCAAAGGGCTCGAGCTTGGACTTTATCTCCGCGAAGTAGGTGGGATGGGTGAAGTCACCGGTTCCCACCAGCTCTATCCCCTTCCACTTCCCCCAGCGGGCCAGGTGCTCCAGGTCCATCTGGAGGCTCGTGGCCCGGCTGTAACGGGAGTGGACGTGAAGGTCAGCGATGAAGCGCTTCATAGAAAGACCTCCCCTGGTTCCACCCCCTCGGCCCTTATCACCTTCCACCCACCCCTCCCCTTCTCAAGGAAGATCACCACCTTGGAGGGCTCCTGCACACTGCCGACGATATAACCTACCCCGTCGCTGCCCCTGGCGGTCCCCCAGGCGAGGAGAATGGCCTTACCCAACCTCCTTTTTGGGATTTCCACCTCCATCTTTCGGATGTGGATCTTGATCTCGTCAAAGTCTTCAAAAATCCGGGCGAAGATCGCCTTAACCCTCAAATAGGTAAAGCCGTTCCCGTCCCGATAACGGAAGGAGACGTGCTTCATCACCCCCTCCAGGTCTTCCCTCTCGATGGCCTCCTTCCCTGCATAAAGGGTCCTCCTTATCCTCTCTTCATCCGAAGGGAAGAGGATCTTGTATGTCAAGAAGGCGCCCACGAGGAGGGCCGCCACCAAGAGGCCCTTCCGCATCATCCCTTCCTCCCCTTCCACCAGCGCTCAAGCCTCTCCCTCACCTCCCTCTCAAACCCCCTATCCGTCGGCCGATAATATCTCCTGTCCCTGATCTCCTCGGGCAGGTATTCCTCCTGCAGAAAGGCCCCTGGAAACCGGTGGGGATAACGATACTCCCTTCCGTATCCCAGCTCCCTCATCAGCCGGGTAGGGGCGTTCCGCAGGTGCAGGGGCACGGGCAGGCTACCCTTCTCCTTGGCATCCCGCTGGGCCTCCCCGAGGGCCCGGTACACCGAGTTGCTCTTGGGGGCCGTGGCGAGATAGACGGCCGCCTCTGCCAGGGCCAGCTCCCCCTCCGGTTGTCCCAGAAACTGAAAGGCCTGGGCTGCAGCCACCGCCACCACCAGGGCCTGGGGATCGGCCAGGCCCACGTCCTCTGAGGCGAACTGGACCATCCTGCGGGCGATATATACGGTTTAAAAACAACCATACTAAGACTTACGAATTGCTATGGTCCAAGAGCTCAAA
>CBEVRB010000147.1:0-3853 GCA_965552155.1 uncultured bacterium | reverse complement strand
ACCTACGGGCACCATCACCGATTCGGTGAGATGGCCCTTGCCTTTGCCCTAAAGGCGCTCGAGGGGCGCCCCGATATCGAGGTCACCAATTTCGCCCACTTCCTGAGACTTCACCCTCCCCAAGATGAAGTAGCGATCAGGGAGAGGACTTCTTGGGGGTGCGCCCACGGGGTGGATAGATGGTTCAGGGACTGCGGCTGCCGGATCGGGTCTCATCCGGAGTGGAACCAGAGGTGGCGTACCCCCTTGAGGGAGGCCATGGACTGGCTGATGGAGGAATTGACAGGAGTGCTCGAAAGGGAAGGGGAGGCCTATTTCCGCGACCCGTGGGAGGCGAGGGACGGATATATAGATTTGGTGCTTGACCCATCCGAGGAGGTGAAGGAAAGTTTCTTTTCTCAGTTCGGAAAAAGGGGACTCGAAGAGAGGGAACGCACCTCTGCCCTCCTCCTTATGGAGATGGAATATCATCGCCTTTTGGCCCTAACCAGTTGTGGCTGGTACTTTGACGAACTCTCCCGTATTGAGACTCGACAGAACCTCCTTCATGCCGCCAGGGCCATACAGATAGCCAAGGCCTTCGGCTGGGATAAGGAGGAGGAATTCATAAAGATCCTCGAAGGGGCAAAGAGCAACCTCCCCCAATATGGGGACGGAGCCCGCATATACCGGGAAAGGATTCTCCCGAAGCTCTTCTCCCTCTCAGAGGTAGGAATCCACTTCGCCATCGAGTCTGCCCAGAACTCCTCACGGGGAAGGCGCTACTTCTCCGTGGAGATCGATCTCCTGGAGGAGAAAAGAGAACCTACTCCTGAAGGAATAACCGTTGAACAGAGGCAGGGCCTTCGCCACCTGAGGACTGGGCAAAGGCTTAAGCAGAGGGTCAGGGTCTACTGGAGGGGCGGCTTGGACCTCGAAGGGGAGGCGGACCCGGAAGGGAAAGGACATCCCTGCAAGCTGACGTTCAAAGGGCTTTTTTCTCCTGTCGCCCAGAGGATCGCGGAGAGATTAAAAGGACACCTGCGCGGGGAATACCTCAGGTTTTGGGAGGGGTTCCTGGAGGGTAACGGAAGGCTTTTAGAGGATCTGAGGACATGGGGCATTTCCTTACCTACTTCCTTCCGGGAGTCGATGGCCGATCTCCTTCGCTTACGGCTGACGAGAGAGGTGGAGGAGGGGATGAGCAGGGAAGCCATCGATGCGATCCTGAAGGAGACTCGCCTCTGGAAGGTGGAGGTCGCTTCAGGGGAGGTGGAGCGCGCCCTGCAAGGGAGGCTGAAGGAAGAGATAGGGAGGATTTCCGAGGGAGACCCGAAGGCCCTGGAGAAGGCAGAGCTGGCCCTTTCTCTCTATGGGAGGATCTTTCCCCATCCCGATCTGTATGAAGCCCAGAACCTCCTTTGGGACATATTGAAGTCGCAGAAGGAGGAGAGGCGGATTTGGCGTCTCGCCAGAAAGATGGGGTTTTCTCATCCCCAGGTGACCAATGCCCCCAGGGAGTAATAGGTGGGGAGGAGACGCGGGTTAGAAGGGGTGATGCGGCAGCGGTAGGCGAAACGGCCGCTCTGCTGGCACACAAGCTCGCCCTCGAAGAGGTAATCCCCTTCCCCCTCTTCTACCAACTTCATGGGAAGCACATCTCTCTCCTTCATTTTTCCCCAGGGATCAAGGGGGCCGTAATAAAGGTCCACCTTCACGTCCTCAGGGGTCAGTTCCCCGAGGGAGACCACCGCCTTTATCTTTAGCCTCTCCCCCACGCTCAGTGTCCCCTTGCTTTCGTGAAAGACGTCCTTTACCCTCACCCCGGACCAATGTCGCTCTATTCGATTGTACCAATCGGCAAGTTCCTTAACCCCTTCCTTTCCCCCTGAAGTGAGGTCCTGAAGGTAGCGAAAGGTCTCGAGGTAGTAATCTTCCATGTACCTTTCCAACATATTGTGGGAGTTGTAACAGGGGCCGAGCTTGGCCATCGAGCCCTTTATCTTCGCGATCCACTCCCTCGGTAGCCCATCGGGCCCCCTCTTGTAAAAGAGGGGTATGACCTCGTTCTCTAAGACATGGTAAAGGGAGTTGCTGTCCACCTCGTCCTGATAATTGAGGTCCTGATATACGTCTGCGTTCCCTATTACCCATCCCACCTCTGGGCTGTAGGCCTCGTCCCACCATCCGTCCAGGGTGCTCAGGTGCAGGGCGCCGTTGGCCACGGCCTTCATGCCGCTGGTGCCGCAAGCCTCGTTCGGACGCCTCGGGGTATTGAGCCACAGGTCCGCTCCCTGGACCATATAGCGGGCCACATCCATATCGTAGTCCTCTATGAAGACGACTCGACGCCGGAACCTCTCGCCCCTGGCGATCGTGATGATCTTCCTGATCAGCTCCTTCCCCTCTCGGTCGTTGGGATGGGCCTTGCCGGCAAATATGAGCTGGACAGGCCTTTCGGGGTCGTTGAGTATCCGTTCTAAGCGGTCAAGATCTTTAAGAATTAGGGTAGGACGTTTATAGGCAGTCATCCTCCTCGCCCAGACCATCGTCAGGGCCCGGGGGTCGAGGACCTCGTTCACCGCCTCGATCTCCTTCAAAGGGGCCTTTCGCCTGATGAGTTGTTCCCGCAGTCGACGGCGGCAGAAGGCTATAAGTCGCGCCCTTCTCCTTTCGTGAATCGCCCAGAGCTCCTCATCGGGGATCTCCGTCGCCTTGCTCCAGACCTTCACGTTATCCGGATCCTCGGCCCAATTGGGTCCCAGGTAACGGAGATAGGTCTCGAACATCTCCGCTGAGATCCAGGAGGGGGTGTGGACGCCATTGGTCACGTAGTTTATGGGAACATCCCACTCAGGGACAGCAGACCAGAGGTCATGCCATAGCCTTTGGGAGACCTGCTGGTGGAGTCGGCTCACGGCGTTCACATTGGCCGAGAGTTTGATAGCCAAAACATTCATACAAAAGGGCTCTGAGGAATCCCGGGGGTTCCTCCGCCCCAGCCCGAGGAGCCTTTCCAGCGCAATCCCCAAGGAAGGAAGATGGGGTGAAAAGAACCGCTCGATCAGCCCCGGATCAAAGAGGTCTATGGCCGCTGGCACGGAGGTATGGGTGGTAAAGATGCTGCTCGCCCTCACCATCAGGAGGGCCTCATCGAAGCTCATCCCCTGCTCCTGGCGCAGGACCCTTATCCGCTCCAGGCCGGCAAGGGCGGAGTGACCCTCATTCATGTGGACGACGGTCGGTTTTATCCCCAGAAGGGTAAGGGCCCTCACTCCTCCTATCCCCAAGAGCATCTCCTGCATCAGCCGCTGCCTTCTGTCATCTACATAGGGACGGGAAGTCACACCCCGTAGGTGAGGGGGGTTCTGAGGGACGTTGGAGTCCAGGAGGTAGAGGGGGACCCTTCCCACATCGGCCCTCCATATCTGGGCATAGAGCCTTTCCGCATCCAGTTGGAGTTCGACCATGACCGGCTCCCCCTCCTCATTCCTCTCGAGCTGCAGGGGCATGTGGTAGAAGTCGAGCTCCGGGACCCTCTCTACTTGCTCTCCCTCAAAGGTCAGCTCCTGGCGAAAGGCGCCGAACTGATAGAGAAGCCCCACACCTACCATCGGGATGTTGAGATCAGAAGCCGATTTCAGGAAGTCTCCGGCGAGCACCCCCAGTCCACCGTGGTAGAAGGGCAAACAGTCGGTGATCCCGTATTCGGCTGAGAAATAGGCGATGAGTAACCCTTCCTTCTTCTTGTAGGGGGCGAACTGGGGCTGCTCCAGATAGCGCCTGAAGCCCTCATAGACGCGCTCCATATAGGCGATGAAGGCCTCGTCCCCCTCCAGCTCTTCAATCCTCTCCACGCTCAAGCGGGCAAGCA
>CBEVRB010000146.1:0-3894 GCA_965552155.1 uncultured bacterium | reverse complement strand
CAGCTCCGGTGGCCCGTGTGACAGGCCGCCCCTCCTCGCTGGATCACCTTGAGCAAAATGGTATCGTTGTCGCAATCCACATATATTTCCCTCACCTCTTGGAAGTTGCCGGAGCTTTCCCCCTTCACCCAGAGCTTGTTCCGGGAACGGCTCCAGTAGGTGGCCTTTCGGGTGGAAAGGGTCCTCTCCCAGGCCTCCTCGTTCATGAAGGCGACCATGAGGACCTCCCCGCTCAGGTAATCCTGGACCACCACCGGGACCAACCCCCCCAGTTTGGAAAAATCAATCTTCAGCTCCTCCTTCATCCCCTCCGAAACCTCTTCCCGCAAGGACTATCGTCATCTCCCCCCTTGGCCCCCTCCGCTCTATCTCCTCCTTCACCTCTTTAAGCCTACCCCTTATAACTTCTTCGTGCAACTTGGTCAACTCCCTCATCACTGCGACCTCCCTGTCGCCGCAGACCTCAAGCAGGTCCTCCAGGGTCCTCAGGATCCGGTGGGGGGCCTCAAAGAGCACCACCGTCCCCCGAAGCCCCCTTATCTCCTCGAGCCTCCTTTGGCGCTTCCCTCCCTTGGGGGGGAGGAAGCCGAGGAAGTGGAAGGAATCGGTGGGGAGGCCAGAGGCGACGAGGGCCGCTATCACAGCGCTGGGACCGGGAACCGGCACCACCTTTATCCCTTCCTCGTGGGCCCTGCGGACCAACCGATAGCCGGGATCGGAGATCCCGGGAGTGCCGGCATCGGAGATGAGGGCGACCTTCTCGCCGGCCTGGAGTCTCCCTATCAGCACGGGGATCCTCCTTTTCTCGTTGTGCTCGTGAAAGCTCAAAAGGGGTTTCTTTACTCTGTACCTGCCGAGGAGCTTCCTCGCCTCCCGGGTGTCCTCGGCGGCGATGAGGTCCACCTCCCTTAGGACCTTAAGCCCCCTTATGGTCATGTCCTTGAGATTACCGATGGGTGTAGCGACCAAATAGAGGACCCCTTCAGCCCCTTTTGCTCCTTTCCCAGAGCTCATCCATCTCCTCCAGGGAGGCCTCCTCAGGGGTCTTCCCCATCCTCCTGAGCTCCTCCTCGATGAACCTGAACCTCT
This sequence comes from uncultured bacterium, assembly GCA_965552155.1. Lineage (GTDB taxonomy): Bacteria > Desulfobacterota > B13-G15 > B13-G15 > B13-G15 > CAYRAR01. The sequence goes on along the minus strand of CBEVRB010000146.1, from coordinate 2,805 downwards.
CAGCGAACCGACGGCAGGCGCCCCTCAAGGCCCCTTCAGGTTCCACCTCGAGAAAGCGGGAGAGGTTAACCACGGTGAAGAGGAAGTCCCCCAGCTCCTCTTCCACCCTCCCCTTCTCCCCCTCCTCGGCCGCCTCCCTGAGCTCCTCCATCTCCTCTCTCAGCTTCTCCCACACCCCTGAGGGATCCTCCCAGTCGAATCCCACCTTCGAAGCCCTCTTGCCCATGCGGAAGGCGAGCATGAGGGCGGGAAGACTCTTGGGAAGCCCTTCCAGCACAGAGGAGCGTCCCTTCTCCCTCTGCTTCAGCTTGGACCAGTTGATCTCCACCTCCTGGGGGCTCGAAACCTCAAGGGAGCCGAAGACATGGGGATGACGGGAAATCATCTTCTCAGCTACCCGATCTATCACCTTCCAGATGTCGAAGAGTCCTTTCTCCTCCGCAAGGCGGCATAGGAAAACTATATGGAAAAGGAGGTCCCCCAGCTCCTCCTCCAGCCCCGCGAAGTCCCCCCTCTCTATGGCGTCCACCGCCTCGTGGGCCTCCTCAATGAGGAAGGGCTTCAGGCTCTCAAAGGTCTGCCGCCTGTCCCAGGGACACCCCCCTTCCCCCCTCAGGCGCCCCATTATCCAGACCAGCTTCTCAAGCCCCTCTGGCTTCTCCTCGGCCATCTTTCACAGATTAATTGATATCCGTAATGTTTTCAAGATGAATCCCTGTTGGATAAAAGGGGATAATGTGGTAAAAATAAAAGGAAACAGGAGGTTTTTTTGAAAGAAGCGTATCTCTACGAAAAGTCTGAAGGAGGAAAGGTAAGGTGTAATCTCTGCTCCCACCGCTGCCTGATCGCCCCCGGCAAAAAGGGGATATGTCACGTCAGGGAGAATCGGGAAGGGGTCCTTTATTCCCTGGTCTACGGAAGGCTGATATCGGCCAATGTAGATCCCATAGAGAAGAAACCCCTGTTCCACTTCTATCCCGGCAGCAGGTCCTTTTCCGTGGCCACGGTGGGCTGTAACTTCCGTTGCCTTCATTGCCAGAATTACGAGATCTCCCAGATGCCTGCAGATGAAGGAAGGATCGTGGGAGAGAGGATCTCACCTCAAGAGATCGTGTCGATGGCGGAGAGGAACCGCTGTGAGAGCATATCCTACACCTACACGGAACCGACCATATTCTTCGAGTATGCCCACGATACCGCAAGGATAGCCCATGAGCGGGGCATAAAGAACGCCTTTGTCACCAACGGTTACATGACCCCTGAGGCGATCGAGATGATCGCCCCATATCTGGACGCCGCCAATGTGGACCTCAAGTCCTTCAGGGAGAGCTTCTACAGGGAAGTCTGCAAGGCGAGGCTTGGCCCGGTCCTCGAGGGCATAAAAAAAATGAAGGAGGAGGGGATATGGGTGGAGGTGACCACCCTGATAATTCCCACCCTGAACGATAGCGAAGAGGAGCTGAGGGAAATCGCCCGTTTCATCCTCTCAGTCGGCCAGGATGTCCCGTGGCATGTGACGGCCTTCTACCCCGCTTACAGGATGTGGGATAAGCCCCGTACACCGGTAGAGACCCTAAGGAGAGCCAGGGAGATAGGGTTAGAAGAGGGATTGAGGTATGTATACTCGGGGAACGTGCCCGGGGAGGAAGGGGAGAACACCTTTTGCCATAACTGCCATCGGGTGGTCATCAGGAGATGGGGCTTTCAGGTACTGGAGAGGAACCTGAAGGATGGACGCTGTTCCTTCTGCGGGGCGAAGATCGACGGTGTGGGGATCTGAAGGAGGGAAAGTGAGCCCTGTACTGGCCATAGGAGGGGGCAAAGGAGGGATAGGGAAGAGCTTCGTCGCCGCCAACCTGGGGGTGGCCCTGGCGGAGATGGGGAAGGAAGTGATCCTGGTGGACGTCGATCTGGGGGGAGCGAACCTTCACACCTTTTTCGGCATCAGCTACCCGAAGAAGAGCCTCGATCACCTCCTCAGGAAAGAGGCGAGGAAGATGGAGGACCTGCTGCTGGAGACCCAGACTCCCCACCTGAGGATCGTCAGCGGCGTCCTGCGACACCTTTCTGCGAGCAATATCAAGCATTACCAGAAGCAGAAGCTCCTCCGCCACATCCGCTCCCTGAAGGCCGACTACGTCATCCTCGATCTGGGAGGAGGAACCTCCTCCCATGTCCTGGACTTCTTCATCGCAGCGGACGAGGGCCTTTTCCTCATAACCCCAGAGTCCACCTCCCTGGAGAACGTTTATCGCTTCATGAGGGCCGCCTTCTTCCGGCAGTTTCGCCAGGCGGTCACCTTGCCTGAGGCCCGAAGGATCATAACCCTGGCCATGAACCACTTGGATCCGGCGCTGAAGACGCCCTATCAGCTCCTGGAGAAGGTAAGGGAACTGGATGGAAGGATAGGGGAGAGGCTGACGGAATCCCTGCGGCACCTCCGTCCCCTCCTGGTGATCAATCAGGTCCGATCGAGGGAGGAGGCAAAACTCGGCTTCTCCGTAAAGAGCGTCTGCCAGCAGTATTTCGGCATTGACTTCCATTTCCTCGGCTATATCTACTACGACCCGAAGGTCTTCTACTCTATACAGAGGGGACGCCCCTTCCTCCACGAGTATCCAGATACCGAAACCGCCCTCTGCTTCCGCGATATCTCCCAGCGCCTTCTTATCCGAAGGGAGGTGGAGTTGATATGAGCCTGATATTCGCCAAAAACCACTACGAGCTCCTCGAGATCTCCCCTGAGGCTTCAACGGAGGAGATAAGGAAAGCCTATGAACGCCTCAAGGCCCTTTATAGCCCCTC
>CBEVRB010000145.1:0-3901 GCA_965552155.1 uncultured bacterium | reverse complement strand
AGGAGACTTTTCCCTCACTCAAGACCTGCTTAAGGAGCATCAAAAAGAGTTAGATGCTGAATAAACCCATAGTCTTTGATAGCTTTGCCCTTTTGGCCCTTTTCCATAAAGAAAGAGGATGGAGGAAGGTTAGAGATGTTTTGAAAGGGCTTGAGTCTCAGGATGAAAAGGGGCTTTTATGCCGAATAAACTGGGGAGAGTTTTACTACATTATAAGAAGAAGACTTGGTAAGACCAAGGCAGAAGAAAGCATTGCCCTCCTTGAGCAACTTCCCATAGAGATAATCTCTATTGATGACGAATTAGTTAAAGAGGCCTCAGAGATTAAGTCTGAATATCCTGTGGCCTATGCAGATGCCTTTTGCATCGCCTTAACCAGGAGGGTTTCCGGTTGCGTGCTTACCGGTGATCCTGAATTCAGCTCTGTGAAAGATCTGATTGATATTGAGTGGCTATGAGGCCAAGAGGGATGTTGAGAGGCTTGTTAATAAGCTGCCAGGGAAGCGGGTGTTCCCATGTTGCCTTAGCGATGGTTAAACGATTTAGAAATGCCCTTGAGGCCTCCTGAACAGGGCTAAGGATGATCGACCATCTGGAGCGATTCTCCTTCCTCCCCCTCACCTTCATCTTAAAGGCCCTCACTCCCATCCGCCTTCCCGCTTACAAGGGTTCGACCTTCAGGGGAGCCTTCGGGGCGACCTTCCGGAGGGTGGTCTGCGTCATAAAGAAGGGGAACTGCCAGGGGTGTCTCCTCAAGGAAAGGTGTCCCTATAGCTATGTCTTCGAGACCCCTGTCCCTGAAGGGGCCTCCAAGATGCGAAAATATCCCTATGCCCCCCACCCTTTTGTGCTGGTGCCGCCCTTGGAGGACAGGGAGCGCTATGAACCAGGGCAGCAGATCACCTTCTCTCTCACCCTGATCGGAAAGGGGATCGAGTATCTCCCCTACTTCCTCTACACCGTCCAGGAGATGGGAAAGGCGGGGATCGGGAAAGGCAGAGGGCGATATACCCTGGAGGGGGTGAGGGAGAGAGACGGAAGGGAGATATTCGTCCAGGGGCAGATAAAGGTCCCCCGGCCCACAAGCTGGAAGGAGCTCCTTCAGGGGGAACCCCCCGAAGAGGTCACCCTCAGGTTCGTCACACCCTTGCGGGTGAGGTATGGGGAGAGGCTTTCGGACGAACTCCAATTCCACATCCTCTTTCGGGCCCTCCTGAGGAGGATCTCCCTCCTTTTCTTCTTCCACTGCGGAGGGGAGCTTGAACTCGACTTCCGGGGAATGATCGAGAGGTCAAAGGGGGTGGAGGTCAGGAAAAGCTCACTTCGCTGGCACGACTGGACCCGTTACTCCCATCGCCAGCGGAGCAGGATCAAGCTCGGAGGTCTCTTGGGCGAGGTGACCTTCCGCGGGGATCTTGAGGAGTTCTGGCCCTTTCTCCTCTTAGGGGAACACATCCACGTGGGCAAGGGCACAAGCTTCGGCCTGGGGAGATACGAGGTCGTCACAGGGGGTGAAGGAGGTTCAGCCCCTCCTGTCGTGAAGGGCCTTTAAGACCTTCTCCGGGGTAATGGGCAGTTCCTTTATCCTCACGCCGGTGGCGTGATAGATGGCGTTGGCTACAGCGGGGGCCACCCCGATCATGGTGGCCTCTCCAATCCCCTTGGCGCCGAAAGGCCCTGTCGGCTCGTGACTTTCGACCATGACGGCCTCTATCTCAGGGACATCGGAAGCCGTGGGGACCTTGTAGTCCAAGAGGTTGGGGTTCAGGACCATGCCGTCCTTCAGCATCAATCCCTCGTTCAGGGCCCAGCCCATCCCCATCACGGCCCCACCCGCGATCTGCCCCTCGACGTTGAGGGGGTTTATGGCCCTGCCCATGTCAAAGGCGCCGATCAACTTGAGGATGCGGATCTGCCCCGTCTCCTCATCGACCTCGACCTCTGCGAAATAGGCCCCGAAGGTCGGAGGCATGGAGGGGGCAACCCCTGAAGAAACGCCCACAATTTGCTGACAGAGAGCGAGGTCTTCGATCTGTATCTTCCTCATCAGGGCCCCCAGGGAGATGCACTTTTGGGGGTTCCCTCTGTCGTAGATTATGCCCCTGTCGATGGTGAGAGCTTCCTTGTCTGCGCCGAGGTGTTTGGCGGCAAACCCCAACAAAGCCTCCTTCGCCTGGGCTGCTGCCCTTTTCACCGCGATCCCGCCGCAGTAGGTCTGACGGCTGGCGTGGGTACCCCCATCCAGCGGAGCGGAGGAGGTGTCCAGGGGCGGAAGGGATACCCGTTCAAACTCTACCCCCAGCTCCTCAGCAGCTATCTGGGCCAGGACCGTCCGGTTCCCCTGGCCATCGTCTGCCGCTGCGGTTACGAGGGTGACGGAGCCATCGGCATTGACCATGACCACCGCAGAGGCGGGATCGGGCAGGCCGAAGCGGGCCCCGGTGCCGTGCATAAGGCACGCCATGCCCACCCCCCTCTTCTTGCTACCCCGTCCCGCCTTACCCATCCTCGCCTCCTTCCAGTTGAGCCTTTCGGCACCCCTGAGCAGACACTCCTTCATGCCGTCGCTCCGTATCTCCTCTTGAAAGACCGGGTCCACCTCACCGAGGCCCCGGTAGTTCTTGAGCCTCAGCTCCACGGGGTCCATCCCCAGCTCAACGGCTATCATGTCGAGCTGTGACTCCAGGGCGAAGTTGATCTGGGGGTTTCCATACCCCCTGAAGGCCCCATTCAGGGAGGTGTTGGTGTAGACGCACCAGCCCTCGAACCTCACATGGGGTATCCGGTAGAGGCCCACGCCCGTGGAGAGGGCATCGGCGAGCACCCCGATGTAATGGGTGCCGTATCCCCCCACATCCATTATCACCTTGATGTCGTTGGCCGTGAGGGTTCCGTCCCTCGTAACCCCTGTCTTCAGCTTCACGATGAAGGGATGGCGGGCCTCGGTGGCCGAGAGGTCCTCTTCCCTGTCGAAGGAGATCCTCACGGGCCTACCCGCCTTCATGGAGAGGTGGCAGCACATCAACTCCAGCCCGTGGATCAGGCCGCATCTGCCGCCAAAGGCCCCGCCCGTGTGAGGCCTCAGGATGCGGACCTTGCTGTAAGGTAGCCCGAGGGCTTCGGCCAGGTACATCTGACTCCAGTGGGGGAGCTGGGTGGAGGAGTAGACGGTGAGGTGACCGCTTGTGGGGTCGAAGTCGGCTATGCAGGTGCCGATGGGCTCAAGGGTGGCGTGCTTCTGTTTGGAGGTCCTGAAGGTGTTCTCGAGGATCAGATCGGCCTTCCTGAACCCCTCCTCCACGTCACCGTACTCCTTGAGCACATGGAAGGCGACGTTCCCCCCCTCATGGATCTTTACCCCCGAGTCCATCGCCTCCAAAGGATCGAAGACGGCGGGCAAGGGCTCATATTCTACAGAGATCAAACCAAGGGCCTCCTCCGCCCCTTCCTCGTCCTCAGCGGCCACCGCCAGAACCGGATCTCCCACGAACCTCACCACATCATCCCGCAGAAAGAGCTTCCTTAGCCCCTTTTCGGTGCGGAGATTCCACCAGTAGCCCACGATCCTCGGCACCTCAAAGATGGTGACCACCGCCTTTACCCTGGGATGCTTCTTGGCTCTGGAGAGGTCTATGGACGTGACCCTGGCGTGGGGATGGGGACTGCGCAGAAGCTTCCCGTAAAGCATCCCCCTCATCTTCAGATCGGGCGCATACTCCGCCTGCCCGGTGACCTTCTCGCGAGCCTCTATCCGGGGGATGCTTCTCCCCACCGAACTAAATCTTCCTCTCTCCTCCATTTGATACCTCCTGAGGTGATTATAACATCTACCCATAGTGGACCCCAACCTGCCGGGGAGAGCCAACCCTTTGGACAGACCGCCGTGTGTCTCACATGTGCC
>CBEVRB010000144.1:0-3954 GCA_965552155.1 uncultured bacterium | reverse complement strand
CTCCGCTGGGCCATCCTTCCCCCCTTCCGCCTCGACCTGCTCATCCAGCAGATGGAGGTGATCGGGGTGAGGTCCACCCTGGTCATTTTCCTCACCGGTGCCTTCACCGGGATGGTCTTTGCCCTGCAATCCTTCTACGCCCTGAGGAAGTTCGGGGCGGAGACGATGGTGGGGGTCACCGTGGCCCTGGGGATGACCAGGGAGCTCGGGCCAGTCTTCACCAGCATCATGGTGACGGCCCGGGCCGGCTCTGCCATGGCAGCGGAACTGGGTACCATGAGGATCACGGAGCAGATAGATGCCCTGGAGGCGATGGCGATAAATCCGGTAAAATACCTGATCGTGCCCAGGGTTCTCGCCTCCTCCATCGTGGTCCCCATCCTCACCGTGATATCCGATTTCGTGGGGATCGCAGGGGGATACTTCGTGGGGGTGATCCTCTTACGGATCAACGCCGGCCCCTTTGTGGCCAATATCCAGAAGTACGTGGAACTGAGCGATATTTATAACGGCCTCATAAAGGCGGTGGTCTTCGGCTTGCTCCTTTCCCTTATATGCTGCTACAAGGGCTACACCGTAAAAGGTGGGGCGCAGGGGGTGGGAAGGGCCACCACCCAGAGCGTGGTCTTCTCTTCGGTGGCGATCCTCATGATGGACTACATCCTCACGGCCCTCCTCTTCTAATAGGAGATCGCCTTGAAGCTCCAGGACTCCCGTGATATCTTCCCATAGGAGATGATCGAGATAAGGGAACTCTATAAGTCCTTCGGTGAGCAGGAGGTCCTCAAAGGGGTGAACCTCCGGGTCCCGGAGGGGGGGATAACGGTGATCCTGGGAAAGAGCGGTGCCGGCAAGAGCGTTCTGCTCAAGCACATCATCGGCCTGCTGAAACCCGACAGGGGCGAGATCGTGGTGATGGGGAAGGAGATCACCCGGATGAGGGGAAGGGAGCTCAACGAGTTCCGAAAGAGGTTCGGGATGCTCTTTCAGGAAGGAGCCCTCTTTGACTCGATGACCGTCTTCGATAATGTGGCCTTCCCCCTGAGGGAGCACACCGATCTTCCCGAAAGGGAGATAAGGGAGAGGGCGCTGAAGAAGCTTGCCCAGGTGGGTCTGGAGGAAGCCCGGGAGAAGATGCCCTCAGAACTGAGCGGTGGCATGAAGAGGAGGGTCGCCCTGGCCAGGGCCTTGGCCCTTGATCCCCAGATCGTGCTCTTCGATGAGCCCACCACGGGGCTTGATCCCCTGGTGGCAGCGGCCATTGAAGACCTCATCCTGGAGACCCAGCAGCGCCTGGGCAAGACCTTCGTGGTGATAACCCATGACATCCGCACTGCCCGAAGGGTCGCCTCGAAGGTGGCCCTCTTAGAGGAGGGGAGAATCGTGCTTGAGGGGAGTCCTGAGGAATTCTTCCGCTCCTCCCACCCGATGGTGAGGGCCTTCCTCAGCCGGGAGGAGACCCCGCTTCATTGATGGAAGGAGGTGAGGAGAGATGAAGAGGGCCGGGGTGAGCGCAGAGGCAAAGGTGGGTATTCTGGTACTCGTGGGGATCATCCTGCTCTTTTACCTCTCATTCCGTGTGAGCAGGATGGAGATGATGAGGGGGGAGATCTATACTGCCCTCTTCCCCAATGTCTCGGGTCTCGTCGTCGGGGCCGATGTGGAGGTGGCTGGGGTGCTCGTGGGCAGGGTGGAGAGGATAGACCTGGAGGGGGGGAAGGCCAAGGTCTGGATGAAGATAGGGAAGGTAAAGCTCCACCAGGATGCCGAGGCGATCCTGAGGACCCATGGGGTCCTGGGGGACAAGTTCATTGAGGTTAAGCCGGGCAGTCCCCAGTTACCAGAGCTCCCGCCCGGGGGGACGATAGCGAAGACCCGTTCCGCTGCCGATATGGAGCAGCTATTTTCCGCCTTAAGGGAAGCAACCAGAGGGCTTGAGGGTGTGGGGAAGACCCTCCAGGAGTTCCTGGGGGATAAGGAGCTGCAGAAGGCCACCCGGGAGGCGATCTTCAACCTCCGGGATGCCACTTCTGAGTTCCGCTGCCTCCTGGAGGAGAACCGGGAGAGGGTGAATGAGACCTTCGTGCAGCTTGAGCGCTTCTCCCAAGACCTCGCCCCCCTGGCAAAGAGGGCGGAGAGGGCCCTGAGGATATTTGAGGAGACGGGCAGAAAGATCCAGCAGGGGGAAGGGACCCTGGGGAAACTCGTCTCCGATACCAGCCTCTATGAAGATTTTAAGGCCACGGCCTCCAACCTCCGGTCCTTCAGCGAGAAGATCGCCAGAGGGGAGGGGACCCTGGGGAAGCTTTTGGCCGATGAGACCCTCTATGACGAGCTCAAGGTGACGGTAGCGAACCTCCGTTCCTTCAGCGAGGAGGTGACCTCAGGGCAGGGGACCCTGGGGAGGCTCCTGAAGGACGACAGCCTCTATCGCGAGGCGGAGCGGACGCTCAAGAAGGTCCGGAAGGCCGCCGAGGGAATCCAGGAGCAGACCCCCATAACCATCATGGGGACCGCTGCAGGCCTCTTATTCTAAGGGAATGGGAGAAAAGGGCAGGGTCCTCCTCCTCATCGGCGTCCTCCTCCTGTTTCCTGCGAGCGGCGAGGGAAAAGGCTTTTCCCTCTGGCCCCTCCTCAGTTTGTCTCAGGAGGGGGAGAGGGTGGAGGTGCAGGCCCTCGGCCCCCTTCTCTTCTATGAGAAGGACTCCCAGGGACTCCGGTGGGGGATTCGGCCCCTCTTCTCCTTCTCCCACACCCAGGAGGGGAGCCGTTATGATCTTCTTTATCCCCTGGGAAAATACGAGGCGAGGGAGGAAAGGAAGAAGTTCTACCTCGTGCCGCTGAGCCTCCGCAGGGAAGACCCCTCCGAAGGGGAGGACTTCGCCCTCTTCCCCTTTTACTGGGGGAGGACGGCCGAGGGGGAGCGTTACGGTGGGGTCTTTCCCCTCTACGGGACTCTCAAGAAGAGGTTCGGGAAGGACGAGATCCGCTTCCTCCTCTGGCCCCTTTACGTTCGCAGCGAAGACGAGGGGGAGGTGACCCAGAAATTCCTCTGGCCCTTCTTCCAGCGTTTCTCTGGAAGGGCAAAGGGCTACTACATCTGGCCCCTTTATGGCGTGGCGAGCAGGGGGAAGGAGCATCGCCGGGGATACGTGCTCTGGCCTTTTTACGTCTGGCGGGACGATGGCATGGGGACGGATGAACCGAAGAGCACGAGGCTCTATCTCCCCTTTTATGCCTCGGTAAGGACCCCCTCTCAGAAGAGTGATCTCTATCTGCCACCCTTCTTCTTCCACCGGGAGGGCAAGGAGCCCTTCAGGGAGAGGTGGGAAGTCCCCTGGCCGATACTGGCCTGGGAGAGGGGCGAGGGGGTGAGGGAGTTCAAGCTCTTTCCTCTCTTTCGAAGGAGGGACGAGGAGGAGCGAAGGAGGCGGTTTTTCCTCTGGCCCCTCTATAGCTATGAGTGGGATCGTATGGGGGGGGAAGAGGAGGAGGTGAAGCGGGTCCTGCTTCTTAGCCGTCAGCAGATGGTCACCTGGCAGGGAGGGGAGAGCTATTATCTGAACCTCTGGCCCCTCTTCGAGGCATACAGAGATAGCACGGGGGAAGGATATTTTCACTCCCTCCAGCTCCTCCCCTTCCACGATGAGGGGATGGAGAGGAACATCTATCCCCTCTTCTGGTTCCTCCGCCACCGCTCCTGCGGCCAGCAGAGCCGCACCGACTTCCTCTGGGGCCTGCTCACCGCAAAGAGGTCCCCCAGGAAAAGTTCCTTTCGTCTCGCCTTCCTCCTCAGCTGGGAGAGGGAAGGGGAGGATTTCTCCCTCCGCTTCCTCTTCGGCCTCATCGGGTATGAAAGGAAGGGAGGGAAGGGAAGGATAGCCTTCTTTAAGCCCTAAGGCTGATCCCATATCACCCTTCCCACCCATCCAAGGTCCAGTAAGTTCCCCTATC
>CBEVRB010000143.1:0-3965 GCA_965552155.1 uncultured bacterium | reverse complement strand
TCTGGGCCAGCTCCCTGACGATCTCCTTCAGCTCGTTGAACTCCCGCCTGGTGACCGACTCCTCCCTCTGGCGCTCCACCTCCTCCAGAAGGTCAAGGAGCACCTGCCTCAGCTCCGGGGAGACACTCTCCAGCCTCTTTATGAACGAGACACTGATAGGCATCGCAACAAATTATAGCTAAATGTCCCCGCTTTGGCAAAGGAATGTCCGGGTCCAGTACACCTCTGGAAGCCTTCCCGATACATCCTCCACCCTGGCGAAGCTGTAGCGCCTGTAACAATTAAAGGTTAGAAGGAGTTTTGCAAAGGTCTCTGACAAGTGACTCTGTAGTGACAATTTTTGTCGGCACGTTGACAAATTTGTCAGAGCGGGTATTCCTTAAAGGTAGATACATATAAGCATCTTACAATGGCCCAGAAATTGCTTTCCGACTTACTCGGGGGATGAAGGATCATGTCCTGGACGACTTCGCAGGCTGATGTAGTTGAGGCCATCTTCAAACTATTTGAGCAAGAGCAAGGCTGTGACGATGGAGGAGACGCTGAAGGGCCTACATGAAAGTTGGAGTTGGCTGTAGTAATCAAGCGGACTCACACCGAGCCGGCCAACAGGCAGCAAGAGAGGCTCTAAAATCTTCAGGACGCCCCGTCCTGACCTTCCTCTTTACTACTGATTCATACAACCAGAAAAAGGTATGGGAAGCCGTTAAGGCGGTGGTGGGGAATTCAAGGCTGGTGGGATTCTGTGCAGGGGGCATCATTGTAGGGGACTCGGTGATCGAGCAGGGCGTAGCGGTACTGACCTTGAGTGGCAGGGGACTCCGGGCAGCAACCTCTTTACAAAGGGATCTCAGCAAAGACCCTTACGCTGCAGGATGTGCAACGGGCGAAGAGCTCCTCAAGAGCGGCATCAGGAAAGGGACCGTTTTTGTATTTCCTGATGGCTTTGGGACGGATATTTCAGAGGCACTTTGGGGATTGTACAACACTATGGGGTCGGACTTCAGATATGTTGGGGGTGCTGCCGGAGACAACCTGCGGTTCTTCAAAACACACCAGTTCACCGAGGTAGTTCTTGAGAGCGATGCCTTGGCAGTAGCCTTGCTTGACGGGGTAGCCATAGGGACGGCAATAGGCCACGGTTGGAAGCCAGAGGGTGAACCGCTGGTCGTGACCAAGGCCAGCGGGAAGAGGGTCTTTGAGATCGACGGTACGGCAGCCTTTGAAGCCTATTCGGCACGACTTGGAGGAGTTCCTGAGGAACAATTTGAGCAATATGGAATGCGGCACCCCCTGGGCTTCCCGGATATCTGGGGCAACTACCTCATAAGGGACCCGCTGACCTTGAAGCCTGATGGCAGCATCGAATTTGTGACAGAGGTACCCAGGGATGCTGTGGGCTATGTAATGATCGGTACCGAGGGGGAGTTGATCGGGACTGCAGGGGCCATAGCGGAAGAGGCCTCTCGAGGCGTAAAGCCGAAGTTTGCCCTTATCTTCGACTGCATATCGCGATACCTTCTTTTAGGCGAAGCTTTTGAGGAGGAACTCCGGGCCATCAGAGCCTCCATAGGGCCGGAGGTTCCCATCGTAGGGGTACTGACCTTTGGGGAAGTCGGTGCTCAGGAAGAAGTCCCTCTTTTTCACAATAAGACCGTGGCGATTGCCGTAGGTGGCGATGGGAGACCTGAGGGTAAGGAGGTACAGAGACAGGGCACCGATTTACGCATCGCCGAACTCAGCGTTCTGCACGAAGTGTCCTCCATGAGTTTTGATGGCCCCAGGACGGCGCTGTCCGACTTCCTCGATGAGTCCATAAAGAAGGCCGTGAGGCTCTTTGGGGTACCTCGCTGTAGTTTGCTCATTGGGCCCGAGAACGATCGCAAAATCGTCACCTCATGGGGTTTCAGGGATGCTGGGGAGATCAAGGAACGGATGCGAACAGCAGGACCCAATCGAGTTTGCCTGTTCCTGGGTGAAGAAGGAGAACTCGGGGAACTTCTGATGGAGAAAGCCTCGCCGATAACGGGCAGAGAGCGAAAGTTTTATAGCCTATTTGCCTGTCAACTGAAGAAGGCCCTGATAAAGGCCAGGGAACTGGAGGAGCGTGAACGGCTCCTTGAAGAATTGAGGGAGAAGGAAGCCCGGTTTCGCGCTCTGGCAGAACAGTCATTGGTTGGGATTTACATCAAGGCTCAGGACCGCTTCCTTTACGTCAACGAAGCCTTCGCGAACCTTTTCGGCTATCGTCCAGAGGAGATCATCGGCCGTTTGGGGCCCTTGGACCTGACGCATCCCGAAGACCGCTCAAGGGTGGCCAGAAAGATCGAAGAACGCCTGACGGGTAAGGCTGAGTTCTCTTCTTATACCCTCAGAGGGCTCCGACGAGATGGTTCTGTCATCTTGTGCGAGGTTTACGGCAGATCAGTTAACTTGGGTGAGCAAAAGGTCATCATTGGCACATTGGTAGACCTTACAGACCGCACTAGGCTCGAGGAGGCCATCTTCGAGGCCAAGCAGCAGTGGGAGGCGACCTTCGATGCCATCGATGATATGATCTTTCTCACCGATACTAAAGGGGTGATCAAGAGGGTCAACAAGGGTATGGCCAGAAGGCTTGAGATCGAACCGGCGGAGCTCGTCGGCAGGCGTTGCGAGGATGTCCTCGCGTGCCCGCATGCAGGGACAGAACGCTGTGGTCTTTGGAGGGTTATCCACAGAGCAGGAGACCGGTCATGCTATCAGCTACAGTTCCCCTCTTTAGGGATCTGGGTCAGATCCAGGGCCTATGGGCTATATGGCCCCGAAGGGAAACTGAGGTTTATAGTCCATGTGTACAGTGACATCACGGAAGAGAGACGACTTCAAGAAGTCCTTAAGAGGACCGAAGAGGAACTTCGCGTTATCCTGGAAGGGGCAAGCGATGGCTTCGTCTTCATAGACCCGGAAGGGATTATCCGCTTCAGCAACCGTAAGATAAGAGAAATCCTCTCAGACCTGCATCCGGAGGGCAAACCCCTGGGGGAGTTTTTCGATGAGAGAAACAGGAAGCTTTGGGAAAGCCAGATCCAAAAAAGTCGGCGCGGAAAGGGGGGCATCTTTGAGATCGTTCTCAGAGACGTCGAGGGACAGAAGCGCTATCTGCAGGTGAGCTGCACCGCATATCTTGAGGAAGGCCTTTATCGAGGTGCTTTCGGCATCTTTCACGATGTCACCAAGGAAAGAGAGGCCGAGGCGGCGCTCGAAGAATATCGTGAGGCCTTGTACCAGAGCTTCTTCGGGGTGGCCGAAGCACTGGCGAGGGCCATTGAAGAAAGAGATCCCTACACCAGCGGTCACTGTCTCGGTGTGGCCAAGCTTGCAATGACTATAGGACGAAAGATGGGGCTCCCCGAGAAGGATGTTACGGGTCTTTACATCTCAGGTCTTCTCCACGATATCGGAAAGGTGGGAGTTCCGGTCGAGATCCTTGCTAAACCGGGACGACTGACAGATGCGGAAATGGCCCTCATCAGGAGACATCCCCAGGCGAGCTATGAGGTGCTGAAGGTGATAGATTTTCCTTGGCCCGTGGCAGAGGCCATCCTCCAGCACCATGAGCGACTGGACGGCTCCGGTTACCCTCAGGGCTTAAAGGGAAAGGAGATCATAAGGGAGGCGCGCATCCTGGCGGTAGCCGACGTGGTGGATGCGATGATAAATCACCGTCCATATCGCCCCGCCCGCAGTATAGAAGAAGTAAAGGAAGAATTAAGAAAGGGAAGGGGAAAACTCTATGACCCTGAAGTAGTGGATGCCTGCCTGGAGGTGATAGAAGCCAGAGGGAGAAAATGAGGTTGTCAAAGAGAAGGGCCCGTCCTCTCGAGCAACCTCCTCACCGCAAAGTGGGTCACAAGCACAGGCAAGACCTTCTCCCCGAGTTCCGTCTCCACCAGGGCCGCCTTCTCCTTCAGACGGCGGAGCTT
>CBEVRB010000142.1:0-4011 GCA_965552155.1 uncultured bacterium | reverse complement strand
GTATCCTCTGGTGGCGCTCAGGGAGCGTGGGCAGGTTCGGCACCGAGTTGACGACCTCCAGCAACTTTTTGTCCTCCAGTTGCTCTTTCAGCCTGAAGATATTATCGAGATACTCGTGCAAGACCTCCCTTTCCCAGGGCTTGGTGAAATAGGCCTTGGCTAACCCCTTGGCCAGGGCATCGTAGACTTCATGGCTTTCGGTATATCCGCTCAGGATAACGCATATCACCTCGGGGTGACTCGCCTTTACCCTGCGCAGGAACTCGCTGCCGTCCATCTGGGGCATCTTCATGTCGGCCACCACCAGATCTACCCTCTCCCTATCCAGTATTTCCAGCCCCTCTTTGCCACTCAACGCAAAGAAGGTCTGATACGGAGACCGGCGGAAGTCCCTCCTCAGGGCGTTGATGACCTCGGGTTCGTCATCAACGAAGAGGACTTTTCTCTCCATCTCCACCTGAATCTCTCCTAATGGGTAACTTAACGGTGAAGGTCGTCCCCTTTCCGACCTCACTCTCCGCGTAGATCTCCCCCTTGTGTTTGTTGACCACGATATCATATGAGATGCTCAATCCCAACCCCGTGCCTTTTCCCACCTCCTTGGTGGTGAAGAAGGGATCGAAGATCTTTCCCTCGGTATCCTCGATAGCTTTGTCAGAATGGGAGGTGATCGAGGGGGGGTCGAGGAGCTGTGGGAGCATGCAATTATTTGTAACAGAATGGTCAATTATTTGTATGAAAGCCTCTTCCACGAGAGGTTGCCGGAGGAGTTCTCCGTCGTGGGATTGCTCCACGATGTGGGAAAGATGTTTATGGTGACCTGCTTATCGGAGAGATTTCGTGAAATCACAAAAGTTGTGAAGGACGATCCCGGAAAAGATTGGCTTGAGGCGGAGCGAGAGGTCCTCGGCATTTCCCACAGCTCATTGGGAGCTTACCTCCTCAATTGGTGGAACTTCCCCTATCCCATCATCGAGGCGGTCATGTATCATCATGAACCTGTCGCTTCAGGGATCATGAGCCCTGAGATCACTGCTCTCGTACACATAGCCGATTTCTATTCTCACAGCATGTCCAAATGCCGACCCTCTTCTCCGCTGAAGGATGAAGCCTTTGCCATCGTCAATGTGAAAGCAGAGGAGATCGAGGCCAAAATTGAACGGTTTTTTCGAGATCACTACAAGTTCAGAAAATCGGTAAAGAAGGCCAAAGATGGAACAGCTACTGGATGCCACGGTCTTGTTCGTAGACGATGAGCTCAGGATTTTAGCCGCCATAAACAGGATGTTGCGGCGCGAAAGGTACCGTAAGCTCTTTGCCTCCAGTGCCAAAGAGGCCCTGCAGATTATCGACAAAGAGCCGGTTCACGTCCTGGTCACGGATCTGCGCATGCCCGAGATGGACGGCCTCGCGCTCATTAAGGAGGTGAAGAAGAGGAAGCCGGATATCGTCCGCGTCGTGCTGAGCGGATACTCTCAGGTGCCAACCCTCCTTGCAGCCATAAATGAGGGGGATGTGCTCCGTTACCTCACCAAGCCGTGGAACTCGGAGGAGGAGTTCAAGAAGGCGATCCGGGACGCCATAGCTTACTATAGGCGGCAGAGGGAAGAGAAGGAGCTGGTAGAGGAGCTACGCACGGAGATAAAGGCGTTACGCGATACCCTGCAGGAGTACGAGAAGCGGCTTGCAGAATGCGGACAGCAACAGGACTTTTTTTGGCACCATGTACGCACTTCCATTGAGCCCTCCCTCAACAAACTCGCTCTTACCACCCCCGAAGGCGCCGAATTAAAGCAGCGCTTTGAAGAGCTTAAGAGGTTGCTTAGCGTAAAGTGATCGAAGAGGGTAAAGAAATTCTAAGCATAATGTGAATTTTGTTGTGAGGGCCTCAGGGTTGACTTTTTGCGGAGAAATAAAGTAAGGTTTACTTTGACTTCTGCACTCCTGAAGGATTAACAAGACAAAAAGGGAGGGTTGGATGAAAAGGTTTGAGAGGGAGAAGGTGAGAAATGTCGGACTGTTCGGCCACGGCGGCGATGGGAAGACGACCCTGGCCGAGGCGATCCTCTTTCTGGCCGGGGTGACCTCCCGCTTAGGCAGGGTAGATGAGGGAAATTCCATCCTCGACTATGAACCTGAGGAGATAAACCGGAAGATCTCGATCAACGCCGCCCTCGCTCAGTACGAGTGGGATAAGCACCGGATCACCCTGATAGATACCCCCGGTGACGCCAACTTCATCTTTGAGGCGAAGAGCTCCATGTATGTGGTGGAGGGGGGAGTGATCGTGATCGGGGCCAACTCCGGGGTGAAGGTCCAGACCGAGGCGATGTGGAGGGAGGCCAACGATCGGGGCCTCCCCAGGATCATCTTCATCGGGAAGATGGATATGGAGAGGGCCCGCTTCCAGGAGACCCTCCAGGACATCAGGGAAAGCCTGGAAGGTCCTCAGGCAGTGCCCATCCAGCTCCCCATCGGCCAGGAGAAGGACTTCCGGGGAGTAATAGATCTTCTCTCAAATAAGGCTTACATCTACGAGGAGGACGGAGGGGGTCGGTTCAAGCGAGAGGATGTCCCCTCGGATATGGCCTCGGTGGTCGAGGAGGAGCGGATAAAGACGATAGAGACCCTGGTCGAGGCGGACGACGAGCTGATGGAGAAATACCTGGAGGGGGAAGAGCTCACCCTCGAGGAGCTTTACCGCTGCCTCAGGAAGGGCATGAAGGAGGGGAAGTTCGCCCCGGTGCTCTGCGGTTCCCCTTACAGATTGATCGGCGTCCAGCCCCTCATGGACCTGATAAACCTCGCCCTCCCCTCCCCATTGGAGAGGGGGGCGATGGAGGGGGTGAACCCCCAGACGAAGGAGAAGGAGATCCGGGAGCCGAGTCCTTCCTCTCCTTTTTCCGCCTACATCTTCAAGACCATCGCCGACCCCTTTGCCGGCCGCCTTACCCTCTTCAGGGTCTTTTCCGGGAGCATAGGGGCCGATACCACCGTGCTCAACCCCAACAAGGAGGTGAACGAGCGGATAAGTCAGATCTTCACCCTTCAGGGGAAGAAGCAGGAGCCTGTGGGTTTTGCCGAGGTAGGGGATATCGCCGCAGTGGCCAAGCTGAAGGAGACGGCCACAGGGGATACCCTCTGTGACGAGAAGGCCCCGGTGGTCTTCGAGGCGGTAGTCCCTCCCACCCCGGTGATCTCCTACGCCATCCGCCCCAAGGCGAAAGGGGATGAGGAGAAGATCACCGCCTCCCTGCAGAGGCTCATGGAGGAGGACCCCACCATCAACATCTCCCGGGACGAGCAGACCAAACAGATCATCCTCTCGGGCGTGGGTCAGATCCACGTGGACGTGGTGGTGGAGAAGCTGAAGAGAAAGTTCGGGGTGGAGGTGGAGCTTGAGGCCCCCAAGGTCCCTTATAAGGAGACGATAAAGAAGGTGGTCAAGGGGGTCATTTATCGGCACAAGAAACAGACCGGAGGGAGGGGGCAGTTCGCCGAGGTCCACTTCGATATCTTCCCCCTGGAGAGGGGGAAGGGGTTTGAGTTCGAGGAGGCCCTGACCGGGATGAACGTGCCGAGGAACTTCGTCCCGGCGGTGGAGAAGGGGATCGTGGAGGCGATGCAGTCAGGGGTGCTGGCCGGATATCCCGTGGTGGACGTGAAGGTGAGGTTCTATGACGGGAAGTCCCATGAGGTGGACTCCTCCGATATGGCCTTCAAGATCGCCTCGATCATGTGCTTCAAGAAGGGGATCAGGGAGGCGAACCCCGTCCTGCTTGAACCGATAATGAAGATGGAGATCACCGTCCCGGAGGATTCCGTGGGGGACGTGATGGGGGACCTGAACGGCCGCAGGGGAAGGATCATGGGGGTGGAGGCCAAGGGGAAGAACCAGGTGATAAAGGCGATGGTCCCCATGGCCGAGGTGCTCCAGTACGCTCCGGCCCTCCGTTCCATGACCGGAGGGAGGGGGAGCTTCACCATGGAGTTCTCCCACTACGAGGAGGT
>CBEVRB010000141.1:0-4049 GCA_965552155.1 uncultured bacterium | reverse complement strand
CGGCACGAGGATTTCGCTACGTGGGGCTTCACGGGTGGGGGGAGCCGATGCTCCATCCCCAGCTGTTTGAGATGGTGAGGTATGCGGAATCAGTAGGACTCATCACCAATTTGACCACGAATGGAACCCTGATAGGGGAGAGGCTTGAGGAGATCTTCGAGAGCGGACTGCAGGAGATTGCCATCGGAGTATATGAGGAGGGGTTACTGCTTGAGGTGTTGCCGCAGGTGGAAAGGCTCATAAAAGAGAGGGAAAATAGGGGGTCTAAGAGACCGAGGATATATCTCGATATCACCCTTTATGAGGGAAACCGGGAGCGAGTGCCTGCGATGATAAGGCTTGGATCTCAGGTGGGGATAGATGCTGTGATATTGCACAGGCTCTTTCATCTCTATGGGGTAGACTCCTATGCACAACCTCTCTCTGCAGCGGAGGAGGAGCGCCTCTTTAGGGAGGTGAAGGCAGTTGCCCGGGAGCTCAAAATAGGACTTTATCTCCCTGAAAGACATTCTTACCCTTGCCGCATCGTCAAGCGGAGCCTATTCATTAGGGTGGATGGTATCGCTACCCCTTGTACCTATCTCATCGAAGAGGATCTGGGAGATGTCCTGAAGGTGGGCTGGGATAAGATCCTGCGCTCCGACAGGTACCGGAGTTTCATAAAGGAGATGAAGCGTCACCCTATATGTAGCGAGTGCAGGTGGTGAGGTGAAGGGTTCTTATTTTGATCTTGAGGAATGGTCAGTAATTGTGCTGCTTGCCCTTGGTGGCACGCTGTTTAATCTCTATCTTCCCTTCAAGGCGATGGCCGAGGGCCTCCGCCTCCCGGGTCCGGCAGCGGGAACGGCTATCTTCGGTGGCCTTATGTTTGTGGTATGGATCTCTTTGGGCCGTAAGCTCACAGAAAAACGATACGGGGGTATTACCGTAGCGGTGCTCTTTGCTTCTTTTTCTATCCTCCTTAGACCCTGGTACGGCATCCTCTCCCCTTCCTTTTTCAGCATCTATGCTGTAGTGGCTCTCTTTGTCCTTGGGCTGTGGATAGAGGTTTTTCAAGGAAGGTTAGAGCTGATAGGAGGAGGCTTGGGAAACCTCTCCTGTTTGGGAATAACGTGGCTTGCCTTTGGCATCCATCTCGATAGATGGCCTCCTTCTGAGTACGTCTTTTTGCTTCTTTTTTCATCCTTCCTTTCAGGGACTGCAGGAGTCCTTCTCGCCCGCTCCGTAGAGAAATTTTTTCGAAAAGTAAAAAGGTAAGAAATGATAAAAGACAAATGGGATATAAGGCCCATAGGGATAATACGTACACCGTATAAGGAGAAAGCGCCTTATCAAGGAAAGTTCTCAAGGGATCCCTGTGAGGTAGAGGTCTTTGAGGAGTACGAAGAGGGGTTGAAGGATGTAGAGGAATGTTCTCACCTTATAGTTCTCTATTGGTTACATAAGGCGAATAGGGGAATGCTTCAGTCCCACAGCCCCCGTGATGGTAAGCTCCACGGTGTCTTTGCCACAAGATCTCCAAACAGGCCGAATCCCATAGGCTTTTGTGTGGCCGAACTGATTGAGAGGAGGGGAAGGTTTTTGAAGGTTGTCGGTTTAGATGCCTTTGATGGGACACCGCTGATCGACATAAAACCCTATTTCAGTGATATTGACAGTCCTTAGTGCCTCCTCCCCTTGACTGTCGGCGGTGAAGAAGATGATCGATCTGGGATATCCAGTGGTGAGGGGCACGGCCC
Organism: uncultured bacterium; assembly: GCA_965552155.1. Classification (GTDB taxonomy): domain Bacteria; phylum Desulfobacterota; class B13-G15; order B13-G15; family B13-G15; genus CAYRAR01. The sequence continues at coordinate 2,310 of CBEVRB010000141.1, read as the reverse complement.
GCTACGGCTCGATCAGCAACCTTTACGTGGGGAATGGAGACGAGGTGGTCTTTTAAACCCTCGCTTCAGGACCTGAAGGGGAAAGGGGCCTTCTGCTCGTAGGCAGAAGGCCCCTTAATTTTGCAGATTCCCTCCCCTTGGGTTGGGCGTTGACAAATTGGTTCGTATAGAATAAGTTTGTAGGCAAATTATTTCCATATCTTAATCTTAAATTAAAAGAGGTTATGGAAGGCGAGATGAGATTTAGGGACTGCCTCTGCTTTCAGCTGGGCAAGGCCTCCCGAAAGATGGCGAAGTTTTACCGGATGAGGTTAGCACCCTACGGGCTTACCCATAACCAGTTCTTTCTCCTGATCGCCCTTTACGAGGGCGAAGGGCTCTCGGTGAGCGAGCTCGCCGACAAGGTGGCCCTGGACAAGGCCACGATGACGGGATTGCTCGACAGGATGGAGAGAGATAACCTCATCCGGCGGGAGAAAGACTCTACCGACAGGAGGACCTATCGCATCTACCTCACGGAGAGGGCAGAGGCCCTAAGGGAGGACATGATGACGATATACAGGGAGGTGAACGGCCTCTTCCTTTCCTGTCTCTGGCCCGGGGAAAGGAGGGTCTTGGAGAGGATAATGGCGAAGATCGAAGCCTTGGCTGAGGAGGGGATGGATGAAGGGGGAAAGGCTTAAGGGTCTCTTCTCCCCCCGCTCTGTGGCAGTGATAGGGGCTTCCAACAATTTCGGCAAGCTGGGCTATCACGTGATGAAAAGCCTTGTGGAAGGGGGATATTCAGGGGGGATATATCCTGTAAACCCCAAGGGGGGAGAGATATGGGGGATCAGATCCTACCCCTCCTTGAGCGAGGTCCCCCATCCGGTAGATCTGGCCATAATCGCCGTTCCCGCCGCCCTCGTCCCCCCGGTCCTTGAGGAATGCGGACGGAAGGGGGTCAAGGGGGTGGTGATGATAACCGCAGGCTTCCGGGAGATAGAGGCATCGGAGGGGGCCGAACTCCAGGAGAGGGTCAGGGAGATCGCCGACAGGTGGGGGCTTCCCATCATCGGCCCGAATACCTTCGGCTTCGTCAACCTGCCTTTCGGGATCAACGCCACCTTTACCCCTGAGTTCTCCCGGATGGAGAGAGGAGGGGTGGCCCTGGTGAGCCAGAGCGGGGGGTTCTGCCACCTGAGCGGATTTCTGGCCATGAAACAGGGGGTAGGGTTCTCCAAGGTGGTAGGCCTCGGGAACCGGGCCAACGTTGACTTCCCGGAGATGCTCGAGTATCTGGGCGAAGACCCCGACACGAAGGTGATCGCCCTTTACATCGAGGGGATAGATGAGCCGAGGCAGTTGATGGATGTCGCAAGAAGGCTGAGGGGGAAGAAGTTCGTCCTCGCCTACAAAGCGGGAAGAGGCAAAAAGGGTGACGACGCCAGCCGCTTCCACACCGGTTCCCTTGCAGGGAATTACCGGATATGGCAGGGGGCCCTCCGTCAAGCGGGCATCCTGGAGGTCAACAGCACCGAGGAATTGCTCGATACGGCAAAGGCCCTCTCCTCTTCCCCCCTCCCTCATGGCAGGAGGATGGCAGTGCTTTCGAGCCAGGCCGGTCCCGGGCTGATCGCCTCGGACAGGGTGGAGGATGAGGGGTTAGAGCTTGCTCGGTTCAGCCCCCAGACCCAGAGGAGGATAAACGATATCCTCCCCCCTCTGGCCATCAGGAGTAATCCGGTGGATACGGGGCCTGCCTGGTATGATCCCGGGGCCATCGTCAGGATCTTGGAAGCGGTCCTCGATGACGAGGGGACCGATGGGGTCCTTTTCCTCAACATGTTCGCCTCGGCCAACTTGAGGCTGGCCCAGGGGGTAAGGGAGTACATGGAGAAGAGGGAGGAGCTCCGCAAGCCCGTTATAGCCTGCTTCGCCTTTCCCCCAGGCGTATGGGACGAGGAGGTGAGGAGGATGGACAGGCGGAAAGGTTTTGTCGTCCTTCCCACCCCCGAGCGGGCCGCCAGGGCCATGGCCAATCTATGGAGGATGAAACTCCTGTTGGAGGATGGATCGCCATGATGGAGGCAAGGTTGCTACTGGGTCTGGACGCTCTATCTTTCCTGGGAGGGAAGGGTTTCTCGATACTGAGGACCGAGTTTGCCAGGGATGCCGATGAGGCGGTTCAGGCCGCCTGGAGGCTGGGCTTCCCCGTCACCCTCAAGGTCTCCTCCCCCGATGTCCTCCATAAGACCGAGCTCGGTGGGGTGAAGGCGAAGCTGAGGGGAGAAGAGGAGGTGAGGGAGGGCTTCAGGGAGATAGCCGAGG
>CBEVRB010000140.1:0-4231 GCA_965552155.1 uncultured bacterium | reverse complement strand
GGGAAAGGGTCTCCGCCAGCCCTTCCCTCTGTTCCTTTCCCTTTACGGCGATCACCTCCCAGCACTGGGTGTTGGCCCAGGAGGGGGCCCATCTCACCGCCTCCATTAGCTCCTCTATTACCCCATCAGGGATGGGGTCCCCCTTGAACTGGCGCACGCTTCTCCTTTCCCTTATGATCTCCATCAAATTCATGATTTCCTCCTCTTGTAAAAGAGCGTTGCGGTTATGGTGAACTGAGGCCCTCTAAGTTCCTTCAGGGCGTCCTGACACCTCTGGGCGAGGGTGCGGAGGCAGTGGGCAGCCTCTACCTGTGGAAAGGAGGAGATAAGAGGCGTGCCCTTCTCCTCGCACTCCATGAAGAGGGGATCGAAAGGGATGACACCCAGGGGCTCGAAGGGAAGGGACACATTCCTTTCCCCCCGGGCCATGTTCAACACCACTCCTATCGTCTTTGCGTGTCCGTGGTGGAAGAAGGCCTTGAGCCTCTTCGTCTCAGTCAGGGAGAGGGAGGTGTGAGTGGTGACGATCAGGGCGGTAGCTGAGCCTTTTAGCAGCTGGGTCAAGCTCATCACCTCGTCCCCCACCCCTGCCGGCAGATCGATCACCAGATAATCCAGCTCCCCCCAGTTGGTCTCGTAGAGGAACTGCTTGAGCACCCCATGCTTTATCGGCCCGCGCCAGCTTACCGGAGTGTGGGGCCGGTGGAGGAAGAGGCCGACGGAGATCACCTTGAGGCCCTTTACGGTCACGGGCTCTATCCCCTCCATCCCCTTCATCCCCTGAGCGGATATCCCCAGAAGGGAGGGCACACTGGGGGAGTGGATGTTGGCATCGAGGATCCCCACCCGCCATCCCTCCAGGGCCCACCCGAGGGCGAGGTTCACCGCTATGGTAGTCTTTCCTACGCCGCCTTTGCCCGCTATCAAGAGGGTCCTTCTCATCTTTTAAAACTCGGCGGTGAATCCCACCGGTGCATAAGAGACATCGATGGGGAGGCGCTCCCTGAGGAGGAAGACCCCTTCAGTGCCCGTACAGTGGGACACCGCCATCCCCCTTATGTCAAAGGCCTTCAAGGCCTCGACCACCTTCCCCCTGCGCTCCTCGGAATAGAACCCGAGATGCGTCCCCCCGAGGATGGCCAAGAAGGTACCCTTTCCCGTCAGCTCTCTGATGTGGGTGAGGATGTTTATCATCCCTCGATGGGCGCACCCTAAGATGACGACGGTCCCATCCCGGGTTTCGGCGAAGAGCGAGAGGTCGTCCTCTACCGGGTCCTTCACGAACCCCTTTCCTTCCTTCAGAAGGAGGTCCTCCTGCGGCTCTTCAAAGGGAGTTACCCTGGGGACAATTCCCGTGGTGAATACCCCCGGGAGCACCTCCACGGGCTCCGAGGTGAGGGTGAGTCCTCCGGCCCACCCCTCTATGGCATCACGGGAGAAGGGGATCCCTATATAGCGGGTCTTTCCGTTTCTCAAGGCATACTTGGGGGAGAATATCCCGGGATGGGCGATGACCCTCATCCCTTTACGGAGCACCTCCCTCAACCCCCCGGTGTGATCGTAATGTCCGTGGCTCAGGACAACTCCTTCGATCTCCTCAAGGTTCACCCCGAGCAGCCTGGCGTTCCTCCTTATGGTCAATCCCTGTCCCGTGTCAAAGAGGATGCCCCGGCCCTCCCTCTCGATGTAAACGCTCAGGCCATGTTCCCCTAAGAGGCCTTCTCCCCGGAAGATCACGTTATCGCAGAGGATCTTTATCCGCAGCGGCATCTCTCAAAAATCAGGCCTGTGGGAGGAGCCCCTTGATCTCCTCAAGGACCGATCGGAGGGGAGGGAGGGGGCCAAACCATTCACGTCCTGTCAGCTCTTGGGCAAAGCAGCGGTAAAGGAGGGAGAGGAGCTCCTTGAACCTCGGAGGCAGGGGTGGAGGGTCGGCCTTTACCATCTCCCTCCAGTGTACCCTGTCCCTCCTCTTCGCCTCCTCCACCTCCCCGTACCAGGGGGTGCTTCGGTAATAGATTCGGGCCAGCTCCTTGCTCACACTGGTTCCCTGCCAACTGAAGCGGCACTCATCCAGGGTTCCCACGGCGTCCACCACCATGAACCTCCTCTCCCCATCGAACCCCAGCTCTATCTTTCCGTCCTCGTTCTGGAGTCCCAGCTTCGAGACCTCATCGGTTATGAGCTCGTTTACCTCGCTGACGATCTCTCTTATGCGGTCCAGCTCCTCGGCCTTCAGCCCTGCCATTTCCGCCGCCTCCTCCCAGGAGATGTACCTGTCCGTCTCCTCCAGTTTCGTCGAGAGGTCGAAAAAGGGTTGGGGAAGTCTTGTTCCCGGCCCCGGGACAGAGTCAAACCCGAGGTCCTGAGGGGAAAGGCTCCCCTCCTTCAGCCTCCTGAAGACGCTTGTTCCTGGAGGGAGGGAGTTACGATAGATGATCTCTAAGGGGATGAGGAAGTTGCCCTCCTGGTCCTTGAAGACCCCGTAGTTATATTTCCCCTCCCTTACCTCAGGTCTTATCACCCTCAGAAGCTCCACCTCCATGACGGAAGAGGGGGAACGGAGTTCGTCAAGCCTCTTAACCTTTCCCCCTTCCACCAGGCCAATGTAGTGAGTCTTTATCCCCCTCCCCTCGAGCAATTCGAAGAAATAGGCGGAGGTGAGGCAGAGGGAGGCCCCTTTGGAGGGGATGTGATCGGGCATCTCCCCCCAGTCGAAGACGGAATACCGATCCGAGAAGTGGAAACGTCCCCTCCCCGGATTAAGGCCCTTGGGGGATTCCAATATCTCGAGGTCCTTTACACTACCCACCCCTTACCTCCTCGTCCGCCCGTTCTACCTCTTCTCTTTTCTTCTCCTGATATTCCCTTATCTTCTCCTCGAGTGCCTTCTCCTTCAGGGCGAGGATCTTGGCAGCGGCCAGGGCCGCGGCTTCGGGCTCCAGCACCACTAAGGGGGCCACTCCCGAGGGCATCCGGAGGCTTGAGAAGATGTCCGCTTCCCCGAATCGATCACTGGTGGGAGGACAGGCGATGACGGGCCTAAGCGTTTGGGCGTCCACAAAGCCGCTTAAGGCGTTGGACCTCCCCGCCACCGTGATGAAGACCACCTCATCTCCCACATCTCCCTTCACGATCTCCAGGACTTTCTCGGGCGTCTTGTGGGCGGAGGCGATCCTCAAGGTCGCTTCTATCCCGAAGGATCGGAGGGTCTCCTTTATCCTTTCCGCATGGGGGAGGTCCCCCTTTGATCCCATCAGGATGATCGCTTTTCCCATCTCTATTGAGGTTTGCTCTTTATTCCCAGGTGTCTGTCGATGCTTTCCTTTATGATCATGGAGGCCCGCTTGTTTCCAAAGGTCCCCACCTTTATCTTCACCACCGTTATCCCCGATCCCTTGTTTATCACCTTGACGGTGACCGAACTGCCGTTGGCCCTCCTCGCCTTGATCTTTCCGCTGAAGCCGTCCTTCACCTTCTGCTCGATGGTGATGTCACAGTCCTTCAAGGCTGCAAGGGTGGCCCGCCAGACCTCCTCATAGGGGCGAGGATACTCTATCTTCATCTCCCCCTTTATATAAGTGTAGGTGGCTACTCCAGCCCCCGCCCCAGCTCCAACCAGTATCACCTCGGCGCAGCCGTAGAGGATAAAGGGGATTGCCATAACGAGAAAAATGCCCTTGAGTAGCTTCATCCTTCCCTCCTCCTTGATTTTTTCGACGCCGAAAAGATAACAGATTTTTTCCCCTTTTGAAAGGGTTACTTGGGAAAGGCTTTGTTATAGAATGGAGATATGAAATTGAGACTTGCCCAATGGGCGCTGGTTTTCATCTCCCTCTTTCTCCTCCTCGGGGCAAGGCACGGGAGGGTGGTTCAGGTGGTGGATGGAGATACCGTGGTGCTCGATGACGGGCAGAGGGTCCGTTATCTCGGGATCAACACCCCAGAAAGGGGGGAGCCCCTCTGGGGGAGGGCTAAGGAGGAGAACGCCCGTCTGGTCATGGGCAAGGTCGTCCGTCTGGAGGGAGAGGGTGGCCTGATGGAGGATAAGTACGGGCGCCTCCTGGCCTATCTCTTTGTGGACGGGAGGATGGTGAACGAGGAGCTCCTGAGGAGGGGGCTTGCCCATCTCTTCGTGATACAGCCCATCGGGTTCTATCGGCGCTTTTATTTTCTTCAGGAGGAGGCGAGGAGGAAGGGGTTGGGGATATGGGGGAAGGGGGGATTCCCC
>CBEVRB010000139.1:0-4232 GCA_965552155.1 uncultured bacterium | reverse complement strand
CTTTTCTCGAGCCGGTACCGCAGGGGGACTGGCGCGAGAGGCTCAGGCACCTGAGAGGCGAGCTCGTCACCCCCAGGGAGAGGTTCTTCAAGTCCTTTGCCAGCGTGAAGGGGGGATTGAAGTTTCTGCTCGATCTGAGGGCCGACCTCAGGAGGTTGGGGAGGCGCATGAAGGGGTTCGACTGGCATGAGATAGATCAGGACATCGTATTCCTTCTCGACATGTGGTTCGTTGAGGGGTTCCTCTACCTGTCGGAGATCGGCCTTGACACCCCATACCGGCAGATAAGCTTCCTGAAAGAACACGATATGGTCCACCCGATGACCACCGTGGAGGATATGGCCAGAAGGCTCGGGAAGGATCGCCTCTGTTACGCCCTCTATCACGTACTTATGCCCGAGGAGCCCATCGTCTTCATCGAGGTGGCCCTCACCGAGGGGATCGTGAGCTCTATAAAGGAGATCATGGAACCCCCTCCCGAGAGACAGAGGCCGAACACCGCCATCTTCTACTCCATAAACAACACCCAGCAGGGGCTCGCCGGTCTTGGCCTGGGAAAGGTCCTGATAGGGAAGGTGGTGGAGGAGATAAGGAGGAAGTACCCGAACATAAAGAACTTCGCCACCCTGAGCCCCATCCCCGGCCTCTGGAGGAGGTATTTCGAACCCCTCTTGCGGGGAGAGGGCGGGTTCAAGATGACGAGGGAAGGACTCCTTCGCCTCTTTCCCGAGGAGGCGAGGGAGGCCATTCTCTCCCGTTACAGGTCGCTGGGGGGGAAGAGGGAGGATTTTGCAGAAGCCCTCCACGAACTCCTCTCCTCCCCTGACTGGATAGAGGAACCCGTATACGTAAGGCACCTGGCAGAGCCTCTGAGGAAGGCCGTTTATTTCTACCTCACCGAAGAGAAGGACCCCCGGGGGAGGCCCCTCGACCCGGTGGCGAACTTCCACTTGGAGAACGGGGCCACCGTTTCCCCGGAGCACGTCCGCTTCCTGGGTAACCCCTACGATTACGGGGTCAGGAACTCCCTCTCCTTCATGGTCAATTACATCTATCACCTCCACTGGCTGGAGCAGATAAAGGAGACCCTCCCCTCCCTCTGGGGGAAGATAAAAGGGGTCTTCCCCTCCTGAAACCCCTTTGCGATGAAGCTGGGTTTATACCTCTATAAATTTTTTTTCCTTGCAAATCTGAAATAGTTTTTTATAAATGATCTGGGTGCCCAGCACTCGGGGGGGAGAAATCAAGAAAAGGAGGTGTGGAGATGGCACAAAAGGGGTTTCCCAAGCCGCTGGAGGTGGAGTATCCTCCGGAGCTCTCCGGCTGGGAGGAGATGTATCCTCCTTACTACATCTTCAGCGAGGAGAGGAGGGAATGGGAGGAGAGGCAATTCTGGTACCATGACAAGATCCACGCCCCCGATCCCATGTATCCCTGGGACCTGATCTTTCAAGAGGCGTGGCAGATCGCCCTTTCTCAGTTCAATACCCGCGTGTTCTGTATACCCCCCGCTCAGGGGGTGGCCCAGAGGATGGTGGGCTGCTACATGTACATCTGCGCTGTGGAACCCCCGCCGGAGGAGATCGTCGGGAAGAAGGCCGAGTTCTTCCAGAAAAGGGTCTTCTACGTCTTCGAACATTACGACGAGCTCTGGGAGAAGTGGCACAAGAAGTTCACGGCCTTAGGAAAGGAGGTCCAGGAGCTGAAGATCCCCCAGGAGCTGCCCCAGTTCGAGCCCGATGAGGGGGTCTTTCCCGCCCCGAAGGGTTATTACACCTCCTATGAGCTGATCGAGGCCTACGATAAGCTGATAGACGCCATTTACAAGGGGTGGCAGTATCATTTTGAATACCTCAACCTCGCTTATTTGGCCTATCTGATGTTCGCCGACACCTGCAGGAAGCTCTTCCCCGGCATAAGCGAGAGCACCATCGGGAAGATGGTGGCGGGGGCCTATGTGGTGATGTTCCGTCCCGAGGAGGAGCTCTGCAAGCTCGCTCGTTTAGCCTCCACCATGCCCAAGGTGAAGGAGATCCTGATAAAGGACGTCTCTCCCGAGGAGAAGATCGCAGAGCTGAAGGCCTTCCCTGAGGGAAAGGAGTGGCTTGATGAGATGGAGAAGGTGAAGGACCCCTGGTTTTACGTCTCCTGTGGCAGTGGCTGGTTCCACTATGAGGGGAGCTGGGTCAATAAGCTCGATGTCCCCTTCGGCTACTTAAAGAGCTATGTGGAGAGGCTGGAAAAGGGCGAGAGGATCGAGAGGTACCTGGAGGAGATAGAGAAGGAAAGGGACAAGCTGGTGGAGGAGTACCGGAAGCTGATAAAGACCGATGAGGACAGAAAGACCTTCGACGATGCCTACAAAACCTGCCGGACCATCTACCGTTACGCCGAGGACCACCTCTTCTGGGTCGAGCACTGGTTCCACACCATCGTCTTCGAGAAGATGCGCGAGTTCGGCAGGGCGCTGGTGAAGTACGGGATGCTGAAGGAGGAAGACGACATCTTCCTCTTCAACCGCTTCGAGGTCCCCTATCTCCTGGAGGACCTGGTGACCTCCTGGGCCCTGGGCGAGGGGGTCCCCCACAGGGGTGCCTACTGGCAGAGGAAGGCGGAGCAGCGCCAGAAGATCCTTGATGCGGCCAGGAAGTGGGCCCCGCCGCCTGCCTTAGGGACCGTGCCCGAGGAGATCGCCGAGCCCTTCACTGTGATGCTCTGGGGGATCACCTCTGAGAAGGTAAACGAGTGGTTAAAGGGCGTCACCGTCACCCCGGAGGAGGTCACGGAGCTCAAGGGGTTTGCCGCCTCAGCCGGTGTGGTGGAAGGGAAGGCCCGGGTGATAAGGCTCCTTGAGGAAATCAACACCATAGAGCCCGGGGAGATCCTGGTCTGTCCCACCACCAACCCCTCCTGGGCACCGGTGTTCACCAAGATAAAGGCGGCGGTCACCGACATCGGAGGCCTTACCAGCCACGCGGCCATCGTGTGTCGGGAGTACGGTCTGCCATCGGTGACCGGCACCGGGGTGGCCACCCAGGTGCTTAAGACCGGGGACATCATCCGGGTTGACGGCGACAAAGGGGTGGTGACGATCCTGCAGCGGGCGTAAAAGAAAGAAAAGGGCTCCCCTGTCGCTTCAGTGGCCAGGGGAGCCCTTATGGGAGGATAGAGATGGGTCACATCCTCTGGTTCGAGGAGGTGGGAAAGGGAAATATAGGCCAGGTGGGGGGGAAGAATGCCAGCCTCGGCGAGCTGATCAAGGCCGGGGTGAAGGTTCCCCCGGGGTTTGCTGTGACCACCATGGCCTACAGGGAGTTCCTGAGGGAGACGGGGATCGAGGAGAGGGTCGGTGAGATCCTCTCCTCCCTTGATGTGGAGGAGACCGAAGCCCTGCAGAAGGCGAGCGAGGAGATACGGCGACTCATAGAAGGGGCGTCCCTCCCCGGGGGAATCAGGGAGAGCATAGAGAAGGGGTATCGAGAACTCTGCAGGAGGCTAAGGACAGAAAGGGTCCCTGTGGCCGTCCGCTCCAGCGCCACCGCTGAGGATCTGCCCACTGCCAGCTTCGCCGGTCAGCAGGATACCTACCTATGGGTAGAGGGAACAGAGGAAGTGACCAAAAAGGTGATGAAGTGCTGGGGTAGCCTTTTTACCCCCAGGGCCATCGCCTACCGGGTAAAGATGGGCTTTCCCCACGAGAAGGTGGCCATAAGCGTGGGGGTCCAGAAGATGGTGAACGCCAAGGCAGCGGGCGTGATGTTCACCCTCGATCCCACCACAGGGGATCCCTCCAAGGTGGTGATCGAGGGGAGCTGGGGGCTGGGAGAGGCGGTGGTATCAGGTTCGGTGACCCCGGACAAGTTCGTGGTGGACAAGGTGACCATGGAGGTCTCTAAGACCATCTCTCCCAAGACCCTGGAGTGCGTCTTCGATCCGGAGCGGGGGGAGGTGGTACACGCCGTGGTCCCCGAGGAGAGGCAGAGGTGCGAGTGTCTGGGTGAGGAGGAGGTGAGGGAGCTGGCAAACCTCGCCAAGAGGATCGAGGACTATTACGGAGGGCCTCAGGATATCGAGTGGTCCATCGACAGGGAAATTTCCTTTCCCGAGAACGTCTTCATAGTGCAGAGCCGCCCCGAGACGGTCTGGAGCCAGAAGAGGAAAGAGCCCGTCCTGGGGAAGAAGACGGGTTTTGAGCTCCTCATGGAACGGGCCATGACCCGGATAAAGGTCAC
>CBEVRB010000138.1:0-4243 GCA_965552155.1 uncultured bacterium | reverse complement strand
ACGGTGAACTTCAGCCCCTCCTCAGCCAAAATGGCCAGGGTCTCGTTATCCACCGCGCACTCAGGGAGCCACATCCCTTCGGCTTCCCTGCCGAAGTGAAAGCGAAAGGCCCTCTTTCCCCAGCGGACCTGAGTGAGCTTGTCCCGCTTTGTCGCCAGCGGCATGATGATGTGGTTGTAGGCCTGGGCCATGGCGTTCCCGAAGCCCCTCCTTTTGAGGTTTGAGGCGTCAGCTTCGAGGATCTTCCCGTAGGTCCAAGGGGCGTTCTTTCGCAACCATCCCAAAAGGGTCGGTCCGAAGTTGAAGCTAATATGCTCGTAGTTATTTATGATCTCTCCTATTCGACCTCGTCTGAGTATCCGCGCCGCGGCGTTGGGGGTATAGCACTCGCGGGTGATCCTCTCGTTCCAGTTTCGGAAGGGGGAAGCGTTTCCCTGATGGGGAACCTCCTCAAACCAGGGATCCTCTCGGTGAGGTTGGTAAAAATGCCCGTGGATGCATACGTATCGCTTCATCCCTTTGCCCGTTCATAAACCTGCAGATAGGCCTCGGCCGCCTTTCTCCAGGAGAAATCACACTTCATTCCTCGGCGCATCATCGCTCTCCAGCTCCCCCTTCTGGCAAAGTGCCGAAGGGCCCTCCTCGTCGCCCTCCAAAGGTAGGCGGACCGGTAAAGGTGAAAGCTGAACCCTGTCCCCCTTCCCCCTTTCAGGTCGGTGACGGTATCGGCAAGCCCCCCTGTATGGCGCACGACGGGTACGGTCCCATACCTCAGGGCGCGCATCTGGGCAAGTCCGCAGGGCTCGTAGCGGGAAGGCATGAGGTAGATGTCGCATCCCGCAAGGACCTTATGGGAGAGGGACTCATCAAAGGCGATCACCACGCTCATCCGTCCGGAGAACCCCTGGGCAAGCCTCTGGAGCTCCTCCTCATATCGCTCCTCTCCCTCGCCCAGGATCACAACGCCTGCCCCCTTCACCAGGAGCCTTCTCAGGACGGGGATCAGGATGTCGATCCCCTTCTGAGAAACCAGTCTGCTTATCATCCCGAAGAGGGGGGCTCCCATGAGGGAGGGAGAGAGGTCGTTTAGCTCTATGAGCTCGTTTTTGCACTCTCTCTTTCCTCCCAACTCTTCCCTGCTATAGTGGGCAGCGATATGGGGATCTCCCTCTGGGGACCAGGTTTCGTAGTCCACCCCGTTGAGGATACCGACCAGCTTATGGGCGCATGCCCTGAGAACTCCATCGAGGCCGAAACCGAACTCAGGCGTCTGGATCTCCCGGGCGTAGGTAGGGCTTACTGTGGTAACGACCCTGGAGAAATAGATTCCACCTTTCAGTAAATTGAGCTTGCCCCAGAACTCGAGCCCCTCAGGACGAAAGAGCTCTCCTGGAAGCCCTGTCAGGGCAAAGGCATCTGGGGGGAATATCCCCTGATAGCCCAGGTTGTGGATGGTAAAGACCGTCCCACACCTCACCTTCTCCCTTCTCAGCCACAGATAGACGGGCACCAACGCCGTCTGCCAGTCGTGACAATGGACGACCTCCCACGGCCACCCGAGGGCCTCGCCCAAGGCAACGACCGCCTTCGAGAAGAAGGTGAAACGCCGGGCATTATCGAAGTAATCTCCCCGAGAGGTACCGTAGAGATGGGAGCGATCGAAATACTCGTCCCTGCGAACGAAAAGGACCTCTATCCCTCCCCTCAGCTCCCCTTTGTAGACCTCGGCTTCTAATGCCTCCCTCCCCAACTCCACCCGAAGGCCGTCACGAAAGGGGTGAAGCATCCATCCCCCCTCCATCACCTCCCGATAGAGGGGCATTATCAAGGTCACCTTAGTTCCTAAACTTTGAAGCTCCTGGGCAAGGGAGCGGCAAACGTAAGCCAAACCCCCTGTCCCAGCAAAGGGAAAAGACTCTGAGGAGACGAGCAGTACCTTCATTTTCCCCATAATACACTTTTTCCCCAGTGAGTCAAGAAAATTGCGTTGTCAAAACCTCTCTTTTACTATAAAATTGTTATAGGCTTATGTTATCCAAAGATCTGCTTTCGGGGATATCGGATCAGGAAATAGGGAGTTTTCTCGCGGGGGAGCATGCCTATCCTCATGCTCTACTGGGACCGCATCCTCGGGATGGAGGGGTGATAATCCGTGCCTACCACCCTGAGGCCGCCCAGGTGGACTTGATCTTGGCAGGAGAGGTCCTCCCGATGGAGAAGGTCCATCCAGGCGGGCTTTTCGCCGCTCTGGTGGAGGAAGAGGTTCCTTCCCCTTACAGGCTCCGTTTTCATTTCGTCGATGGAACCTCATGGGAGGGGGATGACCCTTATCGTTTTCCTCCAACGCTGGGGGAGGTGGACCTCCATCTTTTCGGTGAGGGGAACCACTTCGAGCTTTACCGGCGTTTAGGGGCCCATCCGATGGAGCTGGAGGGGGTGAGGGGGGTTGCCTTCGCCGTTTGGGCCCCCAATGCCAGGAGGGTGAGCGTCGTTGGGGACTTCAACCGATGGGATGGCCGCATCTATCCCCTGAGGGCGCTGGGTGAGTCGGGGGTCTGGGAGATATTCATCCCAGAGATTTCGCCCGGCGCCATTTACAAATATGAAATCAAGACCCGCAAGGGACTGCTGCGCATAAAAACGGACCCCTTTGCCTTCTGTCACGAAGTGCGCCCGAGGACGGGTTCTATCATTTGGGATTTGGGCCGATACCGCTGGGGCGATGAGGAGTGGATAAGAAGGAGGGGTGAAAGGGACATCTACAGAGAGCCCCTCAACATCTATGAGGTTCACCTTGGTTCTTGGAAGCGGGTTCCCGAAGAGGGCGGGCGTTGGCTCACCTATCAAGAGATCGCCCCCCCTCTGGTCGAGCATCTGAGGCGTTACGGGTTCACCCATGTGGAACTCCTTCCCATAATGGAGCACCCCCTTGACGAATCATGGGGATATGAGACCACAGGCTATTATGCCCCTACCAGTCGCTATGGGACCCCTGAAGATTTCAAGTATTTTGTGGACTATTGCCACCAAAACGGGATAGGGGTGATACTCGATTGGACCCCGGCCCACTTCCCCAAGGACGATTATAGTCTGAGGCTCTTTGACGGCACGCCTCTTTACGAACCCGACGACCCCCTGGTTGCGGAACATCCTGATTGGGGCACCCTCATCTTCAACTACGGACGCCCTGAGGTGAGGAACTTCCTCCTCTCCAGCGCCCTTTTCTGGCTCGAGGAGTACCACATAGATGGATTGAGGGTGGATGCGGTGGCCTCCATGCTTTATCTCGATTACAGCCGGGGTCCTGGCCAGTGGAAACCCAACAAATACGGGGGGAACGAGAACCTGGAGGCGATCGAGTTCCTGAAGCAGCTCAATGAGGTGATATACGCCCGTTTTCCGGGATGTTTTACCATCGCTGAAGAATCCACCGCATGGCCAGGGGTATCTCGCCCGGTATATCTCGGAGGCCTTGGGTTCGGCTTCAAGTGGGATCTGGGGTGGATGCACGATACATTGGGTTACTTCAGTAAAGACCCCGTACACCGCAGGTGGCACCAGAACGATCTTACCTTCTCCATGCTCTATGCCCGAAGCGAAAATTTCATCCTGCCCCTCTCCCACGATGAGGTGGTCCATGGAAAGGGCTCCCTTTACTCCAAGATGCCGGGTGATAGATGGCAGAGGATGGCCAACCTGAGGGCCCTCCTCGCCTATATGTACACCCATCCCGGGAAGAAGCTCCTCTTCATGGGTTCAGAGATTGCCCAGGAGAGGGAGTGGAATTCCAAGGAGAGCCTCGATTGGCATCTCCTGAAGGAGCCCGATCGGCAAGCCTTCAGCCGCTTTCTGGAGGACCTGGGGAGGCTATATTTAAGAGAACCCTCTCTCTGGCAGGGGGACCACGACCTTCACGGGTTTGAGTGGGTGGATTGCCGTGACAGCGACAACTGTGTGTTCTCCTACATAAGGCGAGCGGGAAAGGACTTCCTCCTATGCGTGCTCAACCTGACCCCTGTGCCTCGTTTCAACTATCGGATCGGCGCCCCAGAGAGGGGGATCTATCGTGAGATTCTCAACTCCGACTCCCGCCATTATGGGGGAAGCAACTTAGGAAACTTGGGGTACATAGCCGCTAACCCCTTACCATGGCACGGCTTCCCTTATTCCCTGAATCTGACCTTACCGCCCCTCTCATGCCTGATCCTAAAGAGAGCCGGCCTTTAATGAATAATTAGATAGA
>CBEVRB010000137.1:0-4253 GCA_965552155.1 uncultured bacterium | reverse complement strand
GGATGCCCCAGAAGGTGATGCATGTGATCGAGCTCCTCAAGGTCTGACCCCAGATCCCTCCTCACATTGCGCGGCCCATCCATTTATGTTATATGAAAAGGCCTGTTCAGCCAGTTCTTTCCTCTGGGGAAAAGGAGGCTGCAGATGAAAGAAATGCTTTATGAGATGATAGAGGAAAGGAACAGGCTCCTGCGGGAGTCGGTGAGGCAGATAGCATCCACGCGGGTCGAAAAGAGGGCGGCGGAAATAGACAGGGCCGGCACTTTCCCCTGGGATATGGCTGAACTCTTCCATCAACAGGGCTATCTCTCGGTCATCCTCCCCGAGGAGTACGGAGGGCTGGACGGAAATATCACGGCCCTCTGCATCATTACCGAGGAGATCGCCCATGCCTGTGGCTCCAGTTCCCTGATGATTCTGGCCCATTCGGTGGGCCTCATGCCCCTCATGATGGCCGGGAATGAAGAGCAGAAGCGGCGCTTTTACACAAAGGTGGCCGAGGAGCGGGCCTTGGCAGCCTTCGCCCTTACGGAGCCAGAGGCGGGCTCTGACGCCTCCTCGCTCAAGACCACCGCGATCCTCCAGGGAGATTACTACATCGTAAATGGCCGAAAGTGCTTTGTCACCAACGGCGGGGTGGCCGACCTTTACAGCGTCTTCGTCACCACCTCCCCGGGCAAAAGGAGGGAGGGGATATCGGTCCTCATGGTGGAAAGGGATACCCATGGGCTCACCATAGGAAAGAAAGAGGAGAAGATGGGGATGAGGGGGTCAGACACCACCGACCTGATCTTCGAGGACGCGGTGGTTCCCAAGGAGAACCTGATTGGGGAGGAGGGTCAGGGATGGGAACTGGCCATGATGACCCTGAACCTCTCCCGCCCTGCCATAGGGGCCCAGGCGGTGGGGATCGCCCAGGGGGCCCTCGATTTTGCCTTAGAGTACGCCACAAAGAGGGTACAGTTCGGGCAGAAGCTCGCTGACTTTCAGGGGATCCAGTTCATGCTCGCCGACATGGCCACCAAGATAGAGGCGGCCAGGGCCCTGGTCTACAAGGCGGCGGCTCTGCTCGATGAAAAGGCCTACGAAAGGGACCGGATGTCGGCTCGAGGGGTGGATAAGCTATCGGCCATGGCCAAGTGCTTCGCCTCCGACGTGGCCATGGAGGTGACCACCAACGCCGTGCAGATCCTGGGGGGCTATGGGTATCTGAAGGACTATCCCGTGGAGAGGATGATGAGGGACGCCAAGGTGACCCAGATCTTCGAGGGGACCAATCAGATCCAGAGGATCGTGATCGCCAGGAACCTCCTCAGGAGATTTTGGGAAAAGGATATTGCGTAAGGAGATCCTGATATTCAGCGAGAGGTGCTGTGGTTGCCTCCTGTGTGAGCTGATTTGCTCTGCCACCAACAGGAACGCCTTCTCCCCCGAGGAGGCCTTCATAAGCGTCCGTCCTGACCCGAGAGGGGCATATTTCACCGTCCAGAGGAAAGAGGGATGCAAGGGGTGTGGCAGATGCGTGGAAGCATGTCCCACCGGGGCCCTGGTCTTTGAGGAAGCGGCATGAAGGCCCTCTTTGTGGACCTCTCCACCGGAAAGATAGAGGAAGAAGAGATAGGGGAGCTCCTTCCCCGTTACCTCGGAGGGGTGGGCATCGGGGCAAGGCTCGCCTTCGATCTCATCCCCCAGGGGTGCGATCCCTTGGGGGAGGAGAACGTCCTCATCTTCTGCCCCGGCTCCTTAGTGGGAACAAACATCCCCACGGCATCCCGCACGGAGATAACGGCCAAGTCTCCCCTCACGGGCCTCATCGGCACCACCAACTCTGGCCTCTACTTCGGAGCCTTCCTCCGTTATGCCGGGTTTGACTGCGTGGTGATAAGGGGAGCAGCCTCGGAGCCGGTCTACCTCCTGATCGAGGACGGAGAGGCCCGAATAAGGGACGCCAGGGAAATCTGGGGCAGGGACAACTGGGAAACGTACCTCTGGTTGCGGGAAAGGGAAGGAGAAAAGGTCCAGGTCGCCTCCATCGGTCCTGCCGGGGAGCGCCTCGTGCGCTTCGCCTCGATCCAGAACAATTTCTTCCATGCCTGGGGGAGGACCGGGTTAGGGGCGGTGATGGGCTCAAAGAGGCTGAAGGCGGTGGCGGTGAAGGGAAAAGGGGCCTTTCGGGTTCATGACCTTCGGCAGGTCCTCGAGCTCGCCAGGGAGTTCACCGAGAGGGTCAGGGGGGATGACTCCTTCGGCTATACCCGCCGTTACGGCTCCATGGTGGCCTCCGACCCCTACAACAGAATAGGGGTACTGCCGGGGAAGAACTTCACCCGGGGGACGATTCCCTCATGGGAGGAAACCCGGGGAAGGAGGGTCTTCGAGAGGAGATACAAGGAAAAGGATCTCTCCTGCTTTGCCTGCCCCATAGCCTGTGGTCACTGGTCCAGGGTGAAGGAAGGGGAGGGAACGGGATATGAGTTTCACGGGATGGAGGTCACCTACGTGCTGGAGTTCGGGGCGAAGCTCCAGATCACCTCCATCGAGGAGATCGCCCGATCGGTTGAGCTGTGCGATCGGATGGGGATGGACGTGGTCTCCACGGCCTCGGTGATCGCCTATGCCATCGAGGCCTCGGAGAAGGGGGCGCTCCCTTCGGAGGAGGTTCCCTCCTGGGGGGATCCAAGGGGGATAAGGTCCCTGATCGGGAGGATAGCCCGCCGCGAGGGGATAGGAGAGGCGCTGGCTGAAGGGGTAAAGAAGGCTTCTTCTCGCTTTCGGGGCACGGAACCCTATGCCCTTCACATAAAGGGGGCGGAAATACCGGTGAGGGACCCGAGAGGTAAGTGGGACGTCTGGTCCCTCGGCTACCTCACCGACATCCGGGGAGGAGATCACCTAAGAGCCCGCTCTCCTGCAGAGTATCTGCTGGGCGGGACCTTGAATCACCTGGAGGAGGAGCTTCACGTCTCAGAGGAGTTCATCGCCGCCCTCGATATGCCCGATGACCTGAAGGGAAGGATCTTCGGCTCTCCGCCCCAGAAGGTGGACATCCCCCTGATGACCAAATACGCCGAGGAGCTCATCACGATGATAAACGCCTCAGGGCTCTGTCTCCGTCCACCGGTCCTTCGCACCTTCGGCCCCCAAACCCTGAGCCATTTCCTTCGAGCGGTATGGGGCATAGAGATCCCCCCCAAAGAGGTCCTCCTCAGCGCCGAAAGGGTCTGGAACCTGCAGCACCTCTTCAACCTCCGGGAAGGGCTCAGGAGGGAGGACTTCCGGTGGCCTTCCAGGTTCTATCGGGAGGAGAACGGCACCCCTCCCCTCGACCCCCAAAAGGTAGAGGAGACCCTCAGGGCCTATTTCCTCGCCCGGGGATGGGATCCGCAGACAGCCATCCCTACCCGTAAGAAACTTGAAGAATTGGGGCTTGGAGAGGAGGCCAAGAGATGGAACGTTACGAGGTGACCCTTCAGGCCGCAGTCATTCCCCGTCAGGGGGAGCTCATCATTCCCTTCAGGGAGACGGTGATAAGGAAGCTCGAGAGAAAAGGAAAAGAAAGAGACAGAAGGGAGATCGTGTGCCGTCGGGTAAAGGGGTACGTCACCACCCACCTCGAGGACGTGGTCTTCTTCGCCCTCCTGGGTCCCATGGATAGGGAAAAGGGCACCTTACCCATAGATGCGCTCATCACCTTCGCCTTTATCCTCCTTGAGCTGAAGGAACCCGATCTCTTTCGCCGCAGTGCCTTCCCCGAGCTCATCATAGATCAGAGTTTCCTTCAGGTGGCCACCACGAGCACCATAAGGCTTGATCAGTTCGAGGAGTTTAGGGAATTCATCCTGGAGAAGGTGGAGGAGGAAAGGGTCCCTGCGGGGATAAGGTCCCGCTACGCTTTCCTGAAATCCCCCTTATATTATAGACTGCGGTAGGTGAGAAGGTCTCTGCCCTCCCTCGAGAGAGCCCCTCTTGTCCCCTTGGTCTTGGCCTTAGCAGGGGGAATCCTCTTGGGAAGGGAGGACCCTCTGCTTTCCCTGATCGTCACCTCCCTGGCCGCCATCTTGGGAAGGATCACCTCGAGGGGAAAGGGGTACTGGCTCCTGCTGTTCCTCTCATTCCTTTGCGGTTGGTGCCTCTTCTGGTCCTTTCACCATCGAGCCCTCCCACCTCATCATATCTCTCGCCTTAAGGACGGCCAACGCTACACCCTCAGGGGGAAGGTCGTCAGGCCCCCCTATCCCAAGGGGAGGAGGCTA
>CBEVRB010000136.1:0-4402 GCA_965552155.1 uncultured bacterium | reverse complement strand
AAAATCAGACAGATACATAGGAATAGCTGAAATAAGACCAATACTGCTCTTCTTTTCCAGCTTACCAGAAATTAAAAAGGGGCCGTGCCCCTTCCCGGCCCCTATTGACTCACCCTCTGCTCAAGGTACTTGATGGCATCACCCACCGTCACGATCTTCTCCACGTCCTCGTCGGGGATGTCGATCCCATATTCGTCCTCAAGTGCCATCACCAGCTCCACGAGGTCAAGGGAATCGGCCCCCAGGTCGTCTATAAACTTGGCCTCAGGGACCACCTCGCTCTCGCTCACCCCGAGCTGCTGCACTATCAGCTCCTTTACCTTTTCCTCGACCGACGAAGCCATTCTTCCCTTTCACCTCCTTTCCTTAAGTTAGGACCTCCTTCAATTTATGGAGGTCATCGGCGACTTCGAAATTAAGGGCCTCCTTCTCCGGCGCTATCTTCCGCAACAGCCCGCAAAGGACCCTTTTTGGTCCTATCTCCACAAATGCCTCTGTGCCCATCTGGACCATCTTCCTTACTGAGTCCTCCCAGAGGACAGGGCTGCTAACCTGCCTCACCAGCAGTTCCTTCACCCTCGAGGGATCGGAGTTGGGCTCGGCCTCCACGTTGGTCACCACCGGGATCTTTAGCTCCTTTATCTGGACCTTCTTGAGCTCCTCGGCGAGCCGCTTCCCTGCTGATTCCATTAAAGGGGAGTGAAAAGGGGCGCTCACCTCAAGCTTCACCGCCCTCTTCGCTCCCATCTCCTTGGCCATGGGAATGGCCCGATTCACAGCGGAGAGATGGCCGGAGATGACGATCTGATCAGGAGAGTTGAAATTGGCCGGTACAAGGACCTCCTTGTCGGCCGCCCGCTCACAGAGCTCCTTGACCCGATCCCTCCCCAGGCCTATCACCGCTGCCATCCCCCCTTCACCCACCGGCACCGCCCCCTGCATGAATTTCCCCCTCATCCTCACCAGGTGCACTCCTTCCCCAAAGGAGAGGGCCCCTGAGGCGACCAGGGCCGTGTATTCCCCCAGGGAATGGCCTGCCACAAGGTAAGGTTCCAGCCCTATCTCCTCCCTCAGCACCCTCCAGGCGGCCACGCTGACGGTGAAGATAGCAGGCTGGGTGTTCTCCGTCAACCTCAACTTCTCCTCAGGACCTTCAAAGCAGAGGGAAACGAGATCGAAGCCGAGGACCTCACTCGCCTCCTCAAAGAGGGATCGCACCACCGGATACCTCTCCCAGAGGTCCCTGCCCATCCCCACGTACTGGGAGCCCTGTCCTGGGAATACGAAGGCGATCCTCACCTCCCCCTCCTGCTGGCCAGCTCCTTTATGAGCTCCAAGGCGATGTTGTTCCTCTGGATCTGATTGGTCCCTTCGTATATCTGGAGGATCTTGGCATCCCTCATCATCTTCTCCACGGGAAAGTCCCGCATGTAACCGTACCCCCCCAGGATCTGGACGGCGTCCAGGGCCACTTTCATCGCCACGTCGCTGGGGAAGAGTTTGGCCATGGCTGCCTCCTTGCTGAAGGTGCGGGGGTGACTGTCGATGTACCTGGCCACCGAGTAGACCAGGGCCCTGGCGGCCTCAATCTGGGTGGCCATATCGGCGAGCATGTGCTGGACCGCCTGAAAGGAGATGATCTTCTGTCCGAACTGAACCCTCTCTCTGGCATATTTTAAGGCCACCTCAAAGGCCCCCTGGGCCAGTCCCACTGCCTGGGCCCCGATCCCGGGCCGGGTCATGTCAAAGGTGCGGAGGATGATGATCAGACCTATCCCCTCCCTCCCCCCGATCAGGTTCTCCTCGGGAACCCAGCAGTCCTCAAAGATCAGCTCCCGGGTAGCCGACGCCCTTATCCCCAGCTTCTTCTCCTTCTTCCCGAAGGAGAATCCGGGGGTCCCCTTCTCCACGATGAACCCGCTGATGCCCCGAGGACCCTTTGTCTTGTCGGTCACCGCAAACACGGAATATATCTCCGCCTCCCCGCCGTTAGTAATCCACTGCTTGGTCCCGTTGAGCACATACCCGTTTCCGTCCTTCACCGCGGTGGTCTGCATGGCGGCCACATCGCTCCCCGCGTTGGGCTCCGTGGCCCCAAAGGCGGCAAGTTTCCTGCCGCTGGCGATCTCGGGGAGGTACTTCCTCTTCTGCTCCTCGGTGCCGTAAAGGAGGATGGGATATGCGCCCAGGCCGCTGGCGGCATAGCTCACCGAAACCCCGATGCAGGCCCTGCTCAACTCCTCGACCACCAAACAGTTCTCCAGCACCCCTCCCCCTACCCCTCCGTACTCCTCGGGGATGGCCACGCCGAAAAGGCCCGCTTCCGCGCATACCTTCATGATCTCCCAGGGAAACTCCTCCTTCTCGTCGAGCTCCGCCCTCACTGGGATGATCTTCTCCTCGGCTATCTTCCTGGCGAGCTCCTTAAGCATCTTCTGTTCCTCGGTGAGGAAATAATCCACCCTTTATCACCTCCCTAATGACCCATCTTGTCCTTTATCTGCTCCCAGAACCTAAGGGCCGCCTGCCCCCAGCTCTTCAGCTCGCTCTCCCTCAGGGCCTTCTCCAGTGACTGGTTGACCCCCTGGGTCACGTAATCAGAAGCAGCGTAAATGGCGCTTTCTATTGCCTTTGGGGAGGAGTGACCATGGCAGATGAAGCAGACCCCATTTATCCCCAGAAGCGGAACCCCTCCATAGTGGGAATAGTCCATCTTCTCCTGAAGGACATGCACTATCCTGCGGATCAGGAAATAGCCCATCCTCCTGAAGAGGTTCTTGCCAACCCCGCCGCGGAAGGCCTCCCTCATGAATTCCCCTATCCCCTCGCTCGTCTTGAGGACCACGTTCCCCACGAAGCCATCGCAGACCACCACATCCACCTCTCCCACGTAGATATCCCTCCCCTCCACATAGCCGATGTAGTTAAGGGGGCTCTTCTTGAGGAGCTGATGGACCTTCCTGGTGAGTTCGTTCCCCTTCGTCTCCTCGGTTCCGTTGCTCAGCAGACCCACCTTGGGATTGGCCTTCCTCAGGACGAGCTGGGCATAGAGACTGCCCATGATGGCGAACTGGACCAGATGGATGGGACGGCAGTCCACGTTTCCCCCCACGTCCAGAACCACGGTGTACCCCCTGAGGGAGGGATGAAGGCTCGCCAAAGCGGGTCTGTCCACTCCTTCTAACTTCTTAAGTCTCCATATGGCGATAGCCATGGCCGCCCCTGAGTTCCCCGCCGTGACCACCGCGTCCACCTCCCCCTCCCGCATCAGGTCTATCGCCACCCTGATAGAGGAGTGGGGCTTGGACCTCATCGCCTTGGAAGGGGATTCATGCATCTCCACTACCTCTGAGGCGTGAACGAGGGAGAGCCTATCAGGAGGATACTTATATTTCTTCAGTTCCTCTTCCACCTGCGCCCTATCCCCTACTAAGACGACGCTCCCCCTTCGCAGGCCGCGGGCGGCCCTCACCGCCCCATCGACAATGGCCTCGGGGGCGTAATCACCGCCCATGGCATCTACTGCCACCCGCACCGATCTCACTACTAAGCTTCCTCTATCTTTAGGATCTCCCTCCCCTTATAGGTGCCACATTTGGGACAAACGTGGTGAGGCAGCTTCGGCTCATGGCACTGGGGGCACAGGACAAAGTTGGGCGGGACGACCTTCTTATGAGTCCTCCTCTTATCCCTCCTCGATTTGGAAACCCTCTTCTTCGGTACGGCCATACCTCACCTCTTCAGTTTAAGCCCTTTCAGTACGGCGAAGCGGGGATCTATCTCCTCCCTCTTGCACCCGCATTCCCCCTCGTTGAGATCTGCCCCGCAGAGGGGGCAGAGCCCTTTGCAGTCCTCTTTACAGAGGGGTTTCATCGGTATATGGATCCATATCTGTTCATGAATCATCTGCCCCAGGTCGATGACCTCCTCCAGCAGAAAGGTGACCTCCATATCCTCCCGGGAAAGCTCCACCTCCTCCTGATGGGGGGCATATTTTATGTGCAGATAAAGCCCTTCAAATCTTGAGGATATGGGTAACTCGAACTCCTTCAGACAGCGGGCACATTTTATAAAAACCGCCGTCTTAAGCCAACCCTTCGCCTTTACGCCATCCCCCTTCCTTCTGAGCTCGACCTCCCCTTCTATTGAGGAAACGAGCCTCAGGTCCTCTTCCAAGGACCCTTTTGGGCCGTGGAGGTCCAACTCCCCTACTCCATCCAGCCCCACCTTCAGCCCTTCCGGCGGTATATCTTCCCAGCGAATTCTCATATTCTCTATTATCTCAAAGAGCTTATCAAAAAATTTTGAAAAGATCAGTATATATATCCCCACCCTTTTGTCAAGGCCCCGCGTTCACTCATCTAAAATGTAACCGAAATACATATGGGTGAGTCATTTAGAA
>CBEVRB010000135.1:0-4415 GCA_965552155.1 uncultured bacterium | reverse complement strand
CAGGGAGGCGGTCTCATTTGACGCTAAACTGTCTCACATGTACCGAACCCCGACAAGGCCTTTATTCCTTCTCCCTTTCGG
This sequence comes from uncultured bacterium, assembly GCA_965552155.1. Taxonomy (GTDB): domain Bacteria; phylum Desulfobacterota; class B13-G15; order B13-G15; family B13-G15; genus CAYRAR01. Next base: position 4,334 of record CBEVRB010000135.1, on the reverse strand, counting down.
GATAAAATTGGTCCGTGATGGAGCGAATAAGTCGAAGGGAATTCCTGCTGCTTTGGGGGAAGGGGGTCCTGGGAATGGGCCTCCTTCCCCTCATCTCCTCCCCAAGGGGGGAAGCCAAGGGGTTTGAGGCAAGAAAAGGGCTCCTTGAGCCCATTCCTTCTCCCTTTTTCCGTCCCCTGGAGGGGAAGGATGTGGAGTGCATCCTCTGCCCTCGCCATTGTGAGATCTCCCCTGGCGAGAGGGGTCACTGCGAGGTGAGGGAGAACCGGGATGGGGTCCTTTACACTCTGGCCTATGCCAACCCCTGTGCCGTGCACATCGACCCGATAGAGAAGAAGCCCTTCTTTCACGTGCTGCCCGGGACCCGCTGCTTCTCCATTGCCACTGCCGGGTGTAACCTCGATTGCTGCTTCTGCCAGAACTGGCAGATATCCCAAACCTCCCCAGATAAAACCTACAACTACCACCTTCCTCCCCAGCAGGTAGCAGAATTGGCCGCTGCGTACGATTGCCCCACCATCGCCTCCACTTACACCGAACCGACCGTCTTTCTCGAGTACACCCTGGCTGCGGCCAAGGCAGCAAAGAAGCGGGGTATCGTCTACACCTATCACTCCAACGGCTTCATAGAACCAGGGCCGTTGAAGGAGTTAGGCCGGTATTTAGGGGCGGCCTGCGTGGACCTGAAGGGCTTCAGCGAGGAGTTCTACGAGGAGATGAGCAATGCCTCCCTGGCCCCGGTGCTCAGGACCCTTAAGGCGATCCACGGGATGGGGATCCATCTTGAGATTGTCAACCTGGTCATCCCCACCAAAAACGACGATCCTGGCATGATAAGGGAGATGTGCCTCTGGATAAAGTGGGAACTCTCCCCCTCCGTCCCCCTTCACTTCTCCCGCTTCTTCCCCATGTACCGGCTGACAAAGCTCCCTCCCACCCCCGTGAGCACCCTCGAGCGGGCAAGGAGGGTGGCCCTGGAGGTGGGGATCGAGTACGTGTACATCGGGAACGTCCCTGGCCACGAGGCAGAAAACACCTATTGCCCCCACTGCAAGGAGCTCCTCATAAGGAGGAGGGGCTTCTTCGTTCTGGCCAACCACCTGAAGGGGGGGAAGTGCCCCCGTTGCGGTAAGGAGATACCGGGCATATGGGAGAGGCATTCATAAAGTTCCTCGGCACGGCCGGGGCCAGGATAGTGGTCTTCAAACAGCTCAGGGCCTCAGGGGGGCTGTGGCTTGAGGCCAATGGAACACGGTTGCTCATCGACCCGGGACCGGGTTCCCTCCTCAGGGCCCTCTCCTCCCGCCCCTCCCTCTCGCCGGCGAAGCTTGACGGGGTTCTTATCACCCATCGCCATCTCGATCACGCCGCTGACGTGAACGTGATCATCGAGGCGATGACCGAAGGGGGATTAAGGAGGAGGGGGGTGCTCTTCGCCCCCAGGGACGCCCTTGAGGAGGACCCGGTGGTGCTCCGATACGTGAGGGAATACCTGGAGGGGATAGAGGTCCTCGAGGAGGGGAAGAGCTACACGTTGGGAGGGCTCTCCTTCAGCACACCCCTGCGGCACAGGCATCCTGTGGAGACTTATGGCCTCTATTTCACCCTCCCCCAGAGGGTCGCCCTCATCACCGATACCCTTTACTTTCGGGAGCTTGAAGAGGCCTATCAGGGGGCAGAGATCCTGATACTCAACGTGGTTAGGGCCGGGGAGAGGAAGGAGGAGATCCAGCACCTCACCCTCTCGGATGCCCGGCTCCTCATCGAGGGGATAAAACCCAAGAAGGCCGTCCTCACCCACTTCGGCATGTCGATGCTCAAGGCGAGGCCCTGGGAGGTTGCCTCCCAGATGAGCGAGGAGATCGGTGTGGAGGTTCAGGCGGCAAGGGACGGGATGTCCCTCTCCCTTTAGTCAGAAGGTCTCCGCTTCCCTCTCCTCCCAGATCCAGTGATAGGGTAGATAGACCCTCTCCCTCCCTTCAAAGCGGAGAAGTTCCTGGGGAAGCTCCTGCAGGAAACGGGAGGGGGGGCGGCGCACCTTGGGCCCGAAGAGACCCCTTCTTGACGCCCAGCTCAGGTAAAGTTTCTCCTTCGCCCGGGTGATCCCCACATAGCATAGACGGCGCTCCTCCTCCAACTCATGTACATCCCCCAGGCGGAGGTAATGGGGCAGGAGCCCCTCCTCCATGCCGATGATGAAGACCACGGGGAACTCCAGACCCTTGGCGCTATGAAGGGTCATCAGCGTGACCCTGTTGCCCCCTTCATACTCATCTATGTCGGTGAGGAGGCTCAGCTGGGCGACCACCTCCAGGAGGTCCTCCTCCCTCCTCTCCTTGAGGGCAGCTATGAACTCCCGCACGTTCTCCGAGCGCATCTCCCCCTCGGGGCCCATCTGCTGGAGGTACTCGAGGTAGCCGGTCCTTTCGAGGACCCACTCCAGTATCTCCCAGGCCTTGGCCCCCTGGGCCAGCTCCCTCATCTCCTCCACGAGCCTCCTGAATCCCTCGACCCGGGGCTTGGCCGTCCCCAGCTCCTCCCCTCCCTCCGCGATCGCCTCCCAGAGGCCCATCCCCTTCCCCTTCAGCTTTTCCAGAGTCCTCTGGCCTATCCCTCGCGGAGGAACGTTTATGATCCTTTCCAGGCTCACCTCATCCCTCGGGTTTGCTGCCACCCGCAAGTATGCGATGAGATCCTTTATCTCCCTCCTCTGATAGAACCTCACCCCTCCGACGACGGTATAGGGAATGCCCAGACGGATGAAGGCCTCCTCGACCGCCCGCGACTGGGCGTTTATCCGGTAGAAGACAGCGAAGCGGCCGTAATCCCCCCGAGAATCCTCCAGTATCTTTTTGGCCACCCAGAGGGCCTCCTCCTCTTCGTCCTCTGCCATATAGAGGGTTATGGGCTCCCCTTCCTCGTTGGTGGTCCAGAGGCGCTTCGGCTTCCGGAGCCGGTTTCTGCAGACAACGGCGTTGGCCCCCTCCAGGATCCTGCGGGTGGAACGGTAGTTCTGCTCGAGTTTTATCACCCGGGCCTCAGGGAAGTCCCTCTCGAACTCCAGGATGTTGGCAGGCTCAGCTCCCCTCCAGCGGTAGATCGACTGATCGTCGTCTCCCACGACGAAGACACTCGAGTGGGGGCCCATCAGGTCCTTTATCAGCAGGTGTTGGATGTAGTTGGTGTCCTGATATTCGTCCACCAGGATGTGTCGGAGCCTCTGGTGATAGTAATCCCTCACTTCAGGGACTTCCTGCAGGAGCCGGTGAGTGTAGAGGAGAAGATCTCCAAAGTCGAGGGCGTTAGAATTTTTGAGCACCTCCTGATACACCGGGTATATCTGAGCCGCTTTCTTCTGGAAAGGGTCATAATCGTCAGGCACGTACCCTTCGGGTCCTATCCCCCTATTCTTTGCCCTCTCTATCTCCCTGAGGACCCTGGCAGGGGGGAAGGCCCGGGGGTCAATCCCCATCTCCTTCAGGATCCCCTCCACCACCTTCCTCTGATCGTCCTCATCGTAAATGACGAAATCGGAACTCCTGCCCAGGCGATGGATGTGTTGGCGCAGGACCCTCATGCAGGTGGAATGAAACGTCCCCACCCAGAGCCTTGTTGCCCTCGCGCCCAGCAGTCCCTCAAGCCTCTCCCTCATCTCCTCGGCTGCCTTGTTGGTAAAGGTAACGGCCAGGATCTCATCGGGCCTCGCCTTCCCCACCCCGATGAGATAGGCGATCCGGTAGGTGAGGACCCGGGTCTTCCCGCTCCCTGCCCCGGCAAACACCAGCACTGCCCGCTCGGGAGCCAGCACGGCCTCCCTCTGCTGGGGATTGAGCGCCTCGAGCAGCTCCCTCATTCCACCGTCACGCTCTTTGCCAAGTTCCTGGGCTGATCTACGTCGGTGCCCAGAAAGTCGGCTATATGATAGGCGAGCAGTTGCAGGGGAAGGGTAGTGACGAAGGGAGAAAGGAGCGGAGGGGTATGAGGCACGCGGATTACCTCATCGGCCTGCTCCCTTATCCTGCTATCTCCATGGTTGACCAGGGCGATCACCCGGCCAGAACGGCTCTTCACCTCCTCGATGTTCCCCAGGGTCTTCTCATAGGTGTGGTCTTCAGGGGCAACGATCACTACAGGCATATTCTCATCTATGAGGGCGATAGGGCCGTGTTTCATCTCCCCTGCAGGGTAACCTTCGGCATGGATATAGCTTATCTCCTTCAGCTTCAGGGCCCCTTCCAAAGCGACAGGATAGGAGATCCCCCTGCCTAAGTAAAGGAAGTAAGAGCATTAAAAAAAGGAATAAAAGAGGGTGTTTTAGATATAGGCTTGCATAC
>CBEVRB010000134.1:0-4530 GCA_965552155.1 uncultured bacterium | reverse complement strand
GAATAGGGGTGATCGAAGGTGACATCGCCACAAGCCGCGACGCGGAGAGGATCGCTCAGCACGGTGTACCCACGGTCCAGATCAACACCGGGGGGGCCTGTCACCTGGACGGGAACATGATAAGGGGAGCCCTGGGAGAGATGGACTTCGATGGGATAGACCTCCTCATCGTGGAGAACGTGGGGAACCTGGTCTGCCCGGCAGAGTTTCGGATCGGTGAGGACGACAAGGCGATGATCCTCTCAGTGACTGAAGGGGAGGACAAGCCCCTAAAATATCCCCTCATGTTCCAGGTCTCCTCGGCCCTCCTCCTCAACAAGATAGACCTGCTTCCCTATGTGGACTTTGACGTGAAGCGGCTTCGGGAGAACGCCCTGAAGGTGAACCCCCGGCTCGAGATCATGGAGATATCCTGCAAGACCGGAGAGGGGATCGAGCGCTGGATTGGGTGGCTCGAGGAGCGAGCTAAGGGAAAGAGGGGATGAAGAGGGTACACATCTTAGTTCAGGGGATCGTTCAGGGGGTGGGCTTCCGCCCCTTCGTGTATGGGCTCGCCAAAAAGTTCGGGCTTTGTGGCTGGGTGCTCAACGATGAGCAAGGGGTTCAGATAGAGGTGGAGGGGGAGGAGGGGGCGATAGAAGGGTTCCTCTCGGGACTCAACGCCCCTCCTCCTCTGGCCATGATCGAGGAGGTGAGGACCGAAGACCTCCCTCCTCTTGGCTATCATGACTTCGAGATCAGGGAGAGCGAGAGGGGGGCAGAGCGCTTCGCCCTCATCTCCCCAGACATCGCCACCTGCAGGGACTGCCTGAGGGAGCTATTCGACCCCCAGGATCGTCGCTACCGCTATCCCTTTATCAACTGCACAAACTGCGGCCCCCGCTTCACCATAATCCGCGACATCCCCTATGATCGGGACAAGACCACCATGGCCCCCTTCCGGATGTGTGAGCCCTGCAGCCGCGAGTACCACGACCCCCTCAACCGGCGCTTCCACGCCCAGCCCAACGCCTGTCCAGCCTGTGGCCCCCAGGTCAGGCTCCTCAAGGAGGACGGGACGGAGCTTCCCTGCCACGATCCTGTAAGGGAAGCGGTGAGGCTCCTCAGGGAGGGGAGGATACTGGCGGTAAAGGGGCTTGGGGGATTTCACCTGGCCTGCGATGCAAGGAATGAGGAGGCGGTATCCCGCCTGAGGAGAAGAAAGTACAGGGAAGACAAGCCTTTCGCCCTCATGTGCCGGGACCTGGAAGTGGCAGGAAGGCTTTGTCATCTGGACGGCACAGCCGCAGAGCTCCTTCAGAGCAAGGAGAGGCCGATAGTGATCCTGCCGAAGAGGGAGGACGTGGCCCCTTCAGTGGCCCCCTATCACCGGACCCTGGGGTTGATGCTCCCCTATACCCCCCTCCACCACCTGCTCTTCTCCGATGGGCTCGACGTGCTGGTGATGACCAGCGGAAACCTGAGCGACGAGCCGATAGCCTACAAGGACGAAGATGCCTTAAAGAGGCTTCAGGGGATCGCCGAGTACTTCCTCATGCACAACCGGGAGATCCACATGAGGTGCGACGACTCGGTTCTTAAGCCCTTCAGGGGAGGGGCCACCTTCTTTCGTCGCTCCAGGGGCTATGTGCCCTATCCCATAAAGCTGAGAAAGAGGGGAAGGAGTGTGCTGGGATGTGGGGCCGAGCTGAAGAACACCTTCTGCCTCACCAAAGGCGATTACGCCTTCATGAGCCATCACATCGGGGACCTGGAGAACTTTGAGACCCTCACCTCCTTCGAGGAGGGGATCGAGCACTTCAAACGCCTCCTTCAGATCGAGCCGGAGGTGGTCGTCCACGACCTCCATCCCGATTACCTCTCCACCCGCTATGCCCTGGGGCTTGAGCTGCCGAAGTTCGGCATCCAGCACCACTTCGCCCATGCCTTAAGCTGCATGGCGGAGCACGGCTTGGAAGGCCCGGTCCTGGCTGTGGTGATGGATGGGACGGGGTACGGAGAGGACGGAACGGTATGGGGAGGGGAGTTTCTCGAGGCAAGCCTTGAGGGATACAGGCGCTTGGGCCACCTGAGACAGGTTCCCCTTCCCGGAGGGGACAGGGCGGTGAAGGAGCCCTGGAGGATGGCCACGGTATACCTCCAGCAAGTCTTCCGGAGCCCCAGAGAAATAAAGATCCCGTTTATCTCCTGGCTTGGCCCCAGGAGGTGGAGGTTAATAAGGGAGATGGTCCAGGGGGGGATCAACTCTCCCCTAACCTCAAGCACGGGCAGGCTCTTCGATGCGGTAAGTGCCCTCTTAGGGATAAGGCATGAGGTGAACTACGAGGGCCAGGCGGCCATAGAGCTCGAGCAGGTGGCCGCCGAGGGGGAGGGGGGCGAGTACCCCTATGCCATAGAGGAGGAGGAAGGCCGCTTGATCCTCGATCCCCTCCCGACCATTCTCCAGATAGTGGAAGAGATAAGGAAGAGGGAAGGCCCTTCCCTTATAGCCGCCCGTTTTCACAATACCCTGGCCCGGGCTACAGCCGAGATGATCTCGAAGATGCGAGAGGCAACAGGCCTCTCTGAGGTGGTCCTCAGCGGAGGCTGCTTTCAGAACCACCTGCTGCTGGGGAGGATATGCCATCTGCTCGAGGAGAGGGACTTTCGGGTATGGATTCACAGGAAGGTCCCCCCCAACGATGGAGGGATCGCCCTGGGGCAGGCCCTTTACGGGATCGCGAGGAGCTGAGGATGTGTCTGGGAATACCGGGAAAGGTGATCTCCAAGAGGGAAGGGGATCTGGCCGAGGTGGACTTCGGGGGGGTGAGGAGGGAGGTGAGTCTGATGCTCTGTCCTGAGGCTGAGGTGGGGGACTATGTGCTCGTTCACGTGGGTTTCGCCATCCAGAGGCTCGAGGAAGAGGAGGCCTTGGAGACCCTGAAGCTCTTCGAGGAGATAGCCAAAAGCCTTGAAAGGGAATAAAGGGACAAGGGAAGAGAGAGTCGCCTCCGCCCTCCTTCGGGAGATAGGACGACTCCTCCGAGACCCCCTCCGGATCATGGAGGTCTGCGGTACTCACACGGTGGCCATCTTCCGCTCCGGGATCCGGTCGCTGCTGCCCGAGGGAATAGAGCTCATCTCGGGGCCTGGCTGTCCCGTCTGCGTCACCCCCACGGGGGAGATAGACCGGGCGATCGCCCTGACGGAGAGGGATGGGGTGATCCTGGCTACCTTCGGCGACCTGATGAGGGTCCCGGGGACGGAGGCCTCCTTTATCCAGAGGCGGGCCGAGGGGGGAGACATCCGGGTCATCCTCTCCCCCCTTGAGGCGGTCAGGATGGCCGAAGAGGAACGAAAGAGGAAGGTGGTATTCTTCGCCGTCGGGTTCGAGACCACCTCCCCTGCCATAGCCGCCTCAGTGCTCGAGGCAGAAAGGAGAGGGCTCGATAACTTCTACCTCCTCTCCTCCCAGCGCCTCATTCCCCCGGCCATCGAGGCCTTGCTTTCAGGGGGGAAGGTGGCGATAGATGGCTTCCTGTTGCCCGGGCATGTGAGCGTGATCATAGGGAAGGCCCCTTACGGGTTCATCGCCGAGCGATTCGGTGTGCCGGGAGTCATAACGGGGTTTGAGCCCCTGGACATCCTCGAAGGGATCCTGATGCTGGTGCGCCAGAGAAGGGAGGGAAGGGCAGAGATCCAGATCCAGTACCGGAGGGCCGTAAAGGAGGAGGGAAATCCCCGGGCGAGGGAGCTCATGGAGCAGGTCTTCACCTCGGTGAATTCCCGCTGGAGGGGCCTCGGGACCATACCGGAAAGTGGCCTTTCTCTAAGGGAGGAGTTCTCGAGGATGAAGGCAGAGGAGGCCTTCGACCTCCCCTACATCGAGCGTCCCGATCCCCCTGGCTGCCTATGCGGGGAGGTCCTTCAAGGGGTCAAGGCCCCTCCGGATTGTCCCCTTTTCGGGGGGCGCTGCACGCCCCAGAGCCCGGTGGGGCCCTGCATGGTCTCCTCAGAGGGGACCTGCGCCGCCTATTACAAGTACGGAGGTAGTAGATGAGGCCGAACAGGATCCTCCTCTCTCACGGGGCAGGGGGCAAGATGACCCACGAGCTGATTGAGGAGCTCTTCCTCGAGGCCTTCGAGAACGAGGTCCTGAGGGCCCTTGAGGACAGCGCCCTCCTCACGGCTTCAGGCAGCAGGGTCGCCTTCACCACCGATTCCTATGTGGTCAAACCCCTCTTCTTTTCGGGGGGAGACATAGGAAGGCTTTCGGTCTGCGGGACTGTGAACGATCTGGCGATGCTCGGGGCGAGGCCCCTTGGCCTTTCGGCCTCCTTCATCCTGGAGGAGGGCTTTTCCATCGAGGACCTGAAGAGGGTGATCGCCTCGATGAGGGAGGCGGCGACAGAGGCAGGGGTCAGGATCGTCGCCGGGGACACGAAGGTGGTGGAGCAGGGGGCAGCGGAGGGCCTCTACATCACCACCTCAGGGGTGGGGATCGTGCCTGATGGGGTGAGGATAAGGGGAGACGGGGCCAGACCGGGCGAT
>CBEVRB010000133.1:0-4535 GCA_965552155.1 uncultured bacterium | reverse complement strand
GTACTCGTTCCTCAGCCGGTGGGCCTTCCGGTGGGCTGCCTCGCTCACCTCGGGGTTGAAGACCACCTGAACGATCCCCTCCCTGTCCCTCAGGTCAACGAAGATCAGCCCCCCATGGTCCCTGCGGCGGTGGACCCACCCCATGAGGGTTACTTCTTTCCCCGCATCCCTCCTCCTCAGCTCGCCGCAAAGGTGACTTCTGCGCCAGTCACTGAGAAGGTCAATCGTTTCCTTCATATCAGATGAACTACCTCCCATCCTCGCTCCTCGAGCTTCCGGGAGATGAAGCGGCGGTGGCACCTCCAGGGTATCCTCTCGGCGCAGAAGATGGCCACCCTCTTTTTGATCGCCATATCCTCAAGCCGCCTGAGCCCCTCCTGGAAGGCCTGGGTCTCCATGTAAGCGGGATATCCCCCTTTCCGGTATCCTCCCAACTCCTTACCCATCCAGACGTAATCTATCCCCTCCTTCGGCAACTCATGAGCCAGGGCCTCGCCCTCGAAATGGGGGAATCGGCTCCTGGGGAACCTCCTTACATCCACTGCCACCTCTATCCCATTTTCCCTGAGCACTGATATGAACTCCTCCAGGGACCGGGTGCTTGTGCCGAGGGTGTAGATCTTCACCGTTCCTCGGACCTTATCAGTTCCTTTACCCTCTGGGCCGTCTCCTCTATCCCCACCAGGATCGTCTCCTTCGTCCTCCGCTTCCTTATCTCCACCTTCCCTTCCTTGAGGTTCCTCTCCCCCACGGTGAGCCTCAGGGGGATGCCGATCAGGTCTGCGTCCTTGAACTTCACCCCTGCCCGTTCATCCCGGTCGTCGAAGAGGACCTCCACCCCCTCGCCCTCCAGCTCCTCGTAGAGCCTCTCCGACACCCCCATCACCTCCGGGTCGTTGGTGTTCACGGGCAGCAGATATACGTGGAAGGGGGCGATGGACATGGGGAAGATGATCCCGTCTTCATCGTGGTTCTGCTCTATGGCCGCGGCCACGGTCCTTCCCACTCCTATACCGTAACAGCCCATAACCAGGGGCTTCTCCCGTCCCTCGGCGTCAAGGTAGGTGGCCCCCATCGCTTCACTGTACTTGGTCCCCAGCTTGAAGATGTGACCTACCTCTATCCCCCTCCAGATCTCAAGCCTTCCGCCACATCGGGGGCAGGGGTCTCCTGCCTGCGCCACCCGGATATCGGCGAACTCGGAGACCTGAAAGTCCCTTCCGGGGTTGGCGTTTATCAGGTGCACGTCCTCCTCGTTCCCTCCCACCACCATGTTCCTCATCCCCGAGATGGCGCGATCGGCCACGATGGGGATCTTGAGCCCCACCGGTCCTGAGAACCCCATCGGCCCCCCGGTGACCTCCCGGATCGTCCCCTCATCGGCCATCTCCACGGTGCTCACCCCCAGGTGCCTCCTCAGCTTGGGCTCGCTCAGCTCATGATCGCCCCGCAGGAGGGCCGCTACCACCCCCTTATCCGTCCTGAGGATGAGGGTCTTTATGAGTTTAGAAGGGGGAACTCCCAGGAAGGCCGCCACTTCCTCCACGCGGCTTCTGCCCGGGGTCAGGACCCGCTCCAGGGGCTTGGGTTCTTCCTTTTCCCCTTTCCCCTCACTCCTTCCCACCTCCGCCATCTCGATGTTGGCGGCGTAATCACAGTTGCTGCAGCTGGCGATCACGTCCTCCCCACTCTCTGCCAGTACCATGAACTCGTGGGAGAAGCGTCCCCCGATGAGCCCAGTGTCCGCCTCCACTGCCCGGAAGCGAAGGCCGCACCTCTCGAATATCCTGCAGTAGGCCTCGTACATCTTGCGGTAGCTCTCTTCGGCCCCCCTCTCATCGGCATCGAAGCTGTAGGCATCCTTCATGATGAATTCCCTCGCCCTCATCACCCCGAAGCGGGGGCGGATCTCATCCCTGAACTTGGTCTGAATCTGGTAGAGGTTCAGGGGAAGCTGCTTATAGGAGCGGATCTCCCTGCGGGCGAGATCGGTGATCACTTCCTCATGGGTCGGGCCGAGGCAGTAATCCCTTCCTCCCCGGTCCTTGAAGCGCAGAAGCTCCTTTCCATACTGGTCCCACCTGCCACTCTCCTTCCAGAGGTCGGCGGGAAGCACCATGGGCATGAGGACCTCGAGGGCACCGGCCCTGTCCATCTCCTCCCGGATGATTGCCTCCACCTTCCTCAGGACCCTCAGTCCCAGGGGAAGGAAGGTGTAGAGGCCTGCTGCCAGCTTCCTTATCATCCCGGCCCGCAGCATCAGCTTGTGGCTGATAACCTCTGCCTCTGCCGGATCCTGTCTCCAGGTGGGAAGGAGATAGGTGGAGAAACGCATCCTCACCTCCAGGGACAATAAAAAAGGAGATGGCGGAAGCCATCTCCTCCCTTACCTCTTGGTGCCGAAGGCGGGATTTGAACCCGCACGGGATAAACCCACCACCCCCTCAAGATGGCGTGTCTACCAAATTCCACCACTTCGGCATCATACAAAAATATATACCAAAGACCTCCCTTTTGCAACCCCTCCCGCCTCAAAAGGGAATGTCGTCCTCCTCTAGGGGAGGGGAGATCTCCTCTTCGGGAAGGGACTCAGGAATCGCCTCCTCCCTGACCTGTTCTCCTGCAGCCCCCAACATCACCACATTGGTGGCGACCACCTCCGTCGTCCACCTCTTGTTCCCGTCCCTGTCTTCCCAAGAGCGGGTCCGAAGCCTTCCCTCCACGTAGACCTGTTTCCCCTTGGTCAGGTATTCGGCGCAAATCTCCCCCAGTTTCCCGAAGGCGACTATTCGGTGCCACTCGGTGCGCGTCTCCCTCTGCCCGTCCCTGGTGGTCCAGTTCTCGTTGGTAGCAATCCTGAAGGTGGTCACCGGGGTCCCCGTGGTGGAGTACCTAACCTCCGGGTCCCCTCCCAAATTTCCTATAAGGATGACCTTGTTTACCCCCAGCATGACCTTTCCTCCTTTCCCTATCCTTTTACCCGAAAGGGGGGGCTTTTTCAATACCTCGGCCCACGATCAGGCGAATTCCCGTTTTGACAAAAAATCCCATCTCTTTTAGTATTTATTTTGTGATGGAGAGGGTCCTCAGGCTGATAAGCGATGAGCTTCAACGGGTGGAGGAGGAGTTCAAGAGGCGACTCAACTCCCATGTGCCCCTCATCAATAAGATAGCCAATTACTTGGTAAGAAGCGGGGGGAAGAGGCTCAGGCCCGCCCTCCTCATCCTTTCCGCCAAACTCTGTGGCTATGAGGGCGAGGCCCATATCCCATTGGCGGGGGCTGTGGAGTTCATCCACACCGCCACCCTCCTTCACGACGACGTGATAGACAATGCCGAGGTGAGGAGGGGTACGGCATCGGCCAACTCCATTTGGGGAAATGAGGCGAGTGTTTTGGTAGGGGACTTCCTCTTCTCCCGTTCCTTCTCCATGATGGTGGAGGTGGGGAACCTCAAGATATTGGAGGCGATGGCGAAGGCGACAACCGCCCTTGCTGAGGGTGAGACCTTGGAGTTGGTGAAGACGGCCGATATCTCCATCACGGAGGAGGAGAACATAGACCTGATAGTTCGCAAAACAGCCAGCCTTATGTCGGCCGCAACCCGAATAGGGGCCATACTGGGAGGGGTCTCCCCGGAGCAGGAGGAGGCTCTGGCCGAGTATGGGCTCCAGATAGGGATCGCCTTTCAGCTGGTGGATGACTGTCTCGATTATACCGGTGATGCCCAGAACATGGGGAAGGAGATAGGGGTGGACCTTCGCGAGGGGAAGATCACCCTTCCCCTCATCCACACCTTGAAGAACTGTTCCTCATCAGAGAGAAAGCGCATTCAGGATATCATTCTTGCCGAGGCCTTCCCAGCGGATGGCCTGAAGGAGATCCTATCCTTAATAGAGAAATATAACGGCATCCAGTACACCCTGCAGAGGGCGAAGGAGAGGATAGAGGAGGGAAAGAGGGCCCTTCATCCCTTTCCCCTTTCCCCTGAAAGGGAGGCCCTGCTGGAGCTGGCCGACTATATCGTTGAGAGGAGCCATTAACGTCTGCCCAAGACCCTCTTCCCGTAGTCGCTGATTACCCTTTCGGGATCGAGGCCTATGGTTTTGGCGTAGACCTTCAAGAAGCCCTTAACGAAGACCCATGCAGGCAAGGCATCGAGCTTCTCCTCCTCTATCGCCCTAAGGGTGGACTTGCTCATCTTTGTGACCCTGGATAGCTCATTCAGCGATATCCCCATCCCCTCCCTCAACCTCCTCAGGGCCCGCCCCCCGAGTCCCTTCTCCTCCTTGAGGACAGTGCTGAGGAGCTCTTCGGGAGGGGTCCCCAGGGTGACGGCCGCAGGAGGGCTCTCCCTCTCCAGGCTCAGGTTGTACCTCCTCTTCCTCTCCTCATCGCTCAGGACCTGATAGGCCTCCTCAAGGCGCCTCTGGATCTCCTCGAGCTCCTCCTCATCGAAAAGGGAAGAGATTCCCGGGGTGGAGGGGCTATAAAGGGCCTTGAGGCGTTCATAGGCTTTCCTTATCTCCTCCGTTG
>CBEVRB010000132.1:0-4564 GCA_965552155.1 uncultured bacterium | reverse complement strand
TGAAGGCCCTGGAGAAATCGATCGATTCAGCGGTGACGATGGGAGAGATGGCGTCATAGAAGTAGAGGTGTTCCCTTTCTGTGAGGCGGGCGATCGCCTCAGAGAGGGCCTCTGAGGTAAGGGGACCGGTGGCAATGATGACGAGGCCCTCCTGCGGGACCTCCCTCACCTCCTCCCTGATGATCTCCACCTCCTTAAGCCCCTCTATCGCCTCGGTGATCCTGCGGGCGAACTCCTCCCTGTCCACCGCCAGGGCCCCTCCGGCCGGGACCCGGCTCTTAGAGGCGGCCTCCATTATCAGGGAGCTCATCCGCCGCATCTCCTCCTTGAGGAGCCCGTGGGCAGTGTAGAGGTCCATCGCCTTCAGGGAGTTACTGCAGACGAGCTCCCCGAGGAGGGGCGAACGATGGGCCTCGGAGAACCTCTTCGGCTTCATCTCGTAGAGGTTGACTCCGACCCCCCTCCTGGCCAGTTGCCAGGCGGCTTCGCACCCGGCAAGCCCTCCTCCTATTACGATCACCTTCTCCATCCTGCCCCTTTAAGGGATCGAAGTATACCTTATCTCGACCCGTTATCCAACGACCTCCCTTGTGAAAAGTCTTCGCCCTTTTCCCCCTCCACTGTCCGTTGGCACTGTCAACCTGCCCTGTTGAAATTCCATTAAAGTTGATAGGGGGTATTCCTCCCGACCCTCATTTTCTCCCTCTGGCTCAGAAGATAGGTGGCAAAGGCGCATTCCAGATGCCCTTCGTCCTTAAACCCAGGGAAACTCCCCAACCAATTGTCATCGCCAATTTGACATCCCTTTCCCCTTCTGTCGATAATAAGGGACATGGCCGAAAAGGTGATCTCCTTGAAGGAAGCGGCGGCCCTCATCCCGGACGGGGCGAAGGTCGCCGTAGGGGGAAACCTCCTCTACCGGGTCCCTTCAGCCCTGGTGAGGGAGATGGCGAAGAGGGGGCTGCGGGGTCTGAAGCTGATAAAGACGGCCGCCTCCTACGACGTGGACCTCCTTTCTGCCGCCGGGTGTCTCAGCGAGGTATGGGTAGGGTTTGTAGGGTATGAGAACGAGTTCGGCTTCGCCCAGGGCTTCAGGCGGGCGGTGGAGGAGGGGAAGGTGAGGGTCAAGGAGAACGCCTGAGCCACGGTGATCGCCGGGCTGCGGGCCGCAGCCTATGGTCTCCCCTTCATGCCCGTAAGGGGGCTTGAGGGATCGAGCCTCCCCGAGGTGGGAGAGTTCGCCGAGGTGAGCTGCCCCTTCACCGGAGAGAGGCTTTATGCCGTCCCCGCCTTAAGGCCCGACTTCGCCCTTCTACACGTCCAGAAGGCGGACCCCGAGGGGAATGCCTCCATCCTGGGGGCTCCCTTCGAGGACGTGCTCCTCAGCAGGGCTGCCCGGAGGGTGATCCTCACCGCCGAGGAGATAGTGGACGCGGAGCACCTGAAAGAGCGGCCTGAGATGGTCCAGATCCCCTCCTTTCTGGTGGAGGCGGTGGTGGAGGCCCCTGGAGGGGCCCTACCCTGCGCCTGTCCGCCCCTTTACGATTACGACCGGGAGGAAATAGGGAAAGTGTGCCGCCTGCTGAAGGAGGGAAGATGGGAGGAGTGCCTTAAGGATGGGGACTGACTATCACCCCGCAGAGCTGATGATCGTCGAGATGGCCCGCTCCCTCCGCCCCGGGGAGAGGGTCTTTCACGGGGTGGCCTCCTCCCTTCCCATGATCGCCATCCAGCTCGCCTTGAGGATCCACGCCCCTGATCTCATCTATCTCAACATCCCCGGGGGGATAAATACCAGGCCCCATCCCCTCCCCATTTCCACCGCCCACCCATCCCTCTCGTCCGGCACTCCCTCCATCTTCCCCCTGATAGAGGTCTTCGACCTGGCGGCCCGGGGAGGGCTCGACGTGGTCTTCCTGAGCGGGGCCCAGGTGGATATGATGGGAAACGTCAACCTGAGCGTGATCGGGGAGTTCCATCGCCCCAGGGTGAGGCTTCCGGGAGGGGCAGGGAGCGCCTTTCTCATCTCCACTACGAAGAGGGCGATCCTCTGGAAGGTGGACCATTCTCCAAGGACCCTTCCGAAGAGGTGTGATTTTTTTACCGCTGCTAACTGGAAGACGAGGAAGGTGGAAAAGCTCATCACCTCTTTGGCCACCTTCAGGATGGGGGAGGAAGGGTTTGAGCTGGAGAGCCTGCACCCTCACACGACCCTCCGAGAGGTGAAGGAGAGGACCGGCTTCCCCTTCCCCACCCCTGACCGTCCACCCTACACCCTTCCCCCCTCAGAAGAGGAGCTCGCCCTCATAAGGGAGATAGACCCCGAGGGGAGGAGGTTCCTCGAGTTCAAATGATCACTTTCTGAACTCGATTTCCCTCACCCCATAGGGGTCCATTCGGCGTACCAGCTCGAGCTGCTCCTCGGTGGGAGGGGAGGTTAAGGGGACCTCCTCGGGGACGATCAGCTCAAAGGAGGTGTTCTCCCTGACCTGCTCGAGGCTCACCCCGGGGTGAAGGGACTCGATCTTCATTCGCTTCGTCTCCTCATCGAAGCCGAACACCCCCAGGTTGGTAACCACCCGCTTTGGACCCTCCCCGGGCAGGCCCAGCTCCTCCCTGCGGCCCGGGCCATCGAGGAAGCCCTGACCGGTGATGAAGTCCACTCGCTCGACGAACACCCTGGGGCTGTGGCGCGTCACCCAGATCACCGTCCTTCGGGCCACGGCACAGAGGAAGGAGGAGGCCGCCCCTCCGGGGAGCCTCACCTTCGGACGGTGATAGTCCCCGATGACGCTCAGGTTAGTGTTCCCGTACTGGTCTATCTGAGCGGCACCGAGGAAGATCAGGTCGAGCCTCCCCTGCTGGGCCAGATCGAAGGTCTCACAGAGGGGGATGATCCCCACCGCCCCCTCATGGAGCTTGGGATCGGCGCTGGAGAAGGGGAGATAGTCGGGATCGGAGTCTATGCTGTCAGAGACGTTTATGTAGACGGCCCCTGGAGCATGGGTCTTTTTGGCCAGCAGACAGGCCAGCATGGGAAGGGGAGAATAGAGACCTTGAAGGACCACCTCCCCGTCGCCTATCTCCCTGGAGAGACATACCGCCATAAGCTCAGCGATGGAGTACTCAGTCACCCCCTACCCTCCTCAAGTACTCCCCATGATCCTTCACCGAGAGGACGTACCGCTCCAGATACTCCCTGAAACCTTCAGGGGTCCTCGACATCCCCGCGTACTCGGCCATGTGGTCCCGGTCGCTCCCGTAACAGAGGTAACAGGAGGTGGGGTGAGCCCCCCTGGGGACCTCCACCACCGCATCCACCAGGAAGTAGGGTATGGTGGTCTCCTCGGGCCTGGCCTTTATCTCTTCGTGGGGGATGATCTCCTCGACGGTGACTATCCTGCGCCGCGCCGCCCTGATCATGATCACGTCCTCAAAGAGCGACCCCTTGAGCTGGACGTTCCCGTAGCGGTCCGCCCTCTGGGCGTGGATCACCGCCACATCCGGGACGATCGCCTGAACCGCCAGGAGTCGCTCCCCGGTGAAGGGACAGGAGATCTCCTTGAAGTCATCGTGGATCTTCATCAGATCGGAGCCGAAGACCCCCTTCATGGGCAGGAAGGGGAGGCCCATCGCCCCTGCCCTGAGGGCGCTTATCACCGTGCCACAGGTGTGCTCCTCCACCTCGATCTCCCCCCTCTCGGCCGCCCGGCGGAAGTTGGAAGCGAACCCGAACTCCTCAAGCCCCACATAGGCGGCGCTCACCTTCCTCACCAGGCCCGCCCCTATCAGGAGGTCGAAGTCCATCCCCTTCTCCCTCCCTATGAGGTGAAGGTCCCCTATTTCCTCCCTGATGATCTCCCTCACCAGGGCCATGGGGGCCCGGTTCCTCCCCACACCCCCCAGGGCCAGCTTGTCGCCGGGGCGAAGGAGCCTCAGGGCCCCTTTAAGGTCGGTCACCTTCTCCTTCATCCTTCAACCCCGCCAGCTCCTTGACCATCTCCCTCCTCGAGTCGAAGTCAAAGAGCCTGTAGAGGGTCAGCTTCTGGGCCTGGGCCGACCCTGCCCCCTGCCAGGTGGCCACCCCATGAAGCCCTGCCACCCAGTTCTGCAGGAACCGGGCGATCCTCATCCGTTCCGCCGCCGGCACCGTCCCCTTCAGGTACTTCCTCACGTACTCCCCTATCTCCGGGTGCTGAAGGTCCTTCTCGGAGGGCATGGTGACCACCACCCCTCCTGCGATGTCTCCTGCCAGGGCCATTAGCTCCCAGAACCCGTAGCAGGTGTTGAGTTTGGCCACGTTCCCGTAAATGTCATCGGGCAGGTAGATTCCGGATCCCTCAGGTTCCTCCCTTCCCTTGAGGGCAGCAGCGATGGCACAGGCATGGGAGGTCTCCCGGATGTGGACCATCTGAGTAAGCTTCTCCACCACGTGGGGAGCCCGTTCCACCCCGTTGTACTCGGCCATGAGGCGGGCGGCGCCGATAATGAGATCGGCAAATCCCACCTTGCAGGCCCCACCGCAGTTCATCTGGTGCATCTTGGCGAAGCGGGCGACTGCCCT
>CBEVRB010000131.1:0-4681 GCA_965552155.1 uncultured bacterium | reverse complement strand
GAAGGTGTAGCGCCTGTGGCAATCAAAGGCTATATAGTTCATCGTGCCCTCCTTTTAAGTTTTCCCAAAGCCTACCATGTCTTGGGAGGGCACGCGCTTTCATGGAATCACAGGAGGTTGACAGTGCCCGACCTGGACAGGAACTTGACATTTTCTCAGCAATGATTATAATACCTGCACCCTGGTTGTTTAATTAAATAAACTTTTTTCTTTCTATAGCAACTTTTTAGTAAGTTGCACTAAGCTCGGAGAGAGGCCTCCGGCACGGTTTCTCTTTTTGTGAGAAAGGGGAGCTGGGGCGGGGGTTTCGTTGTATGTAATGAGATGAAGATAGGGGAACGGATAAGGAATTTACGGCAGGTTCGCTCCCTCACTCAGGAGGAGCTGGCTGAGAGGGCTGGCCTGACCAAGGGATTCATCTCCCAGGTAGAGAGGGATTTGACTTCGGTATCACTGGAGAGTTTGCTTCAGATCCTCGATGCGCTGGATGTGGATGCATCCCACTTCTTCCAGGAGATCGTGGAGGAGAGGGTGGTCTTCAAGAAGAGGGATAAGGTGGTGATCAAGAAGAACGGAGTCAGCCGCTTCGAACTCCTCGTCCCTGGCTCGGCTAACAGGAGCATGGAGCCGGCCCGCTTGGTACTGGCCCCTGGGGAGTCCACAGAGGAGGATGCCCCCCATCCGGGGGAGGAGATGGGGTATGTGATGCAGGGCAGGATCAGGATAAGGCTTGGGGAGAAAACCTTTGACGCCTCGAAGGGCGACTGTTTTTATTTCACGGCCAACAGGGCCCATCAGATATCGAATGTGGGGAAGGGGAAAGCGGTCATCCTCTGGGTAACCGCTCCCCCTTCCTTTTAAAAATTTAAAAAAGTCAAGGGGGGTGAAAATTGAGGGCGTTAGGAAGACATCTTTTGGCGGAGCTTCATGGGTGTGATACCCGGGTCCTCAACGACAAGGAGAGGATCGAGGAGATCATGAAGGAGGCCGCCTCAAGGAGCGGGGCCACGATCGTCCAGAGCGTTTTTCATCTCTTCAACCCTCATGGGGTAAGCGGTGTGGTGGTGATAGCTGAGTCTCATCTGGCGATCCATACCTGGCCCGAGTACAGATATGCGGCGGTGGATATCTTCACCTGTGGCAGCGACGTGGACCCCTGGAAAGCCCATGAATTCATCAGGAAGGCCCTTGGGGCAAGCCATTACTCCACCATGGAGATGGCGAGGGGGGAACTGGAGGAAAGGAGGGCGTCCACCCATGGCTCTGCCCAGACTATGAGGGAGCTTAGGGTCTAAGCGTGCTTGAGGGAACGCCAAAGAGCTTTTTCCTCACCTGCGGCAGTGCGGAGGGTTTCACCCCGCTGAATGCCTTTGACGCCGCCCTGATCGCCGCAGGAATCGGGGATCTCAACCTCGTGAAGGTCACGAGCATCATCCCCCCCGGTTGCCGGGAAGGGGCAGCGGTGACCTTCCCAAAGGGGAGCATTGTGCCTGCTGCCTTCGCCTATATCACCAGCGACATCCCCGGCGAGGTGATATCGGCGGCCGTAGCGGTGGCTCTTCCCCGAGATCCTGAGGACCCGGGCCTCATCATGGAGTACTCGGCCCGCGGGCACCGGGAGGAGGCGGAACAGATAGTGCGCAGGATGGCCGAGGAGGGGATGAAGATCAGGGGCAAGGAAATAAGTACGCTCAAAAGCTGCTCCGTGGAGTACAAGGTGGAGAAGATCGGGGCCGCAGTGGCCGCCGTCGTCTTCAGGATGGACTAATTCCCTATGAGAAACCTGAAGATCGCCCCCTCCTCTTTCCTTTCCGCCCTCTCCACCCCGGAGGAAAGCGAGAGCGTAATCGTAGGTTGCCCCTTAGATGTGACGGTGACCTCCCGACCAGGGGTTAGGTTCGCCCCCCAGGCGATCCGGGAGGCCTCCTGGGGGCTGGAGAGCTACAGTCCCCGACTGGATGCAGACCTCGAGGAAAGGCGGGTATGTGACCTCGGGGATCTGGAGCTCCCCATAGGGGATGGACCCCTCGCCCTCAAGGAAATAGAAGAGACGGTCAAGGGGATCGCTTCCGAGGGAAAGGTCCCCTTCCTCATGGGAGGGGAGCACCTGATCACCCTGGCAGGGGTGAAGGGGCTCCTCGGCCTCCACCCTGATCTCGTGGTGCTGCAATTTGATGCCCATGCTGACCTGAGGGATGAGTACCTGGGGGTGCGCCTCTCCCATGCTACGGTGATGAGGAGGGTGGGGGAGCTGGTGGGGGATGGACTCGTCCAGGTGGGCATCAGATCAGGGACCAGGGAGGAATGGAAGTGGGGGAGGGAGAAGGGGACCTTCTATGCGGGAAGGACGGTAGATGAGAAAATCCTTGCAAAACTGAGGGGAAGGCCCATATATCTGACAGTGGACCTGGACGTGCTTGATCCAAGCGTCGCCCCTGCAGTGAGCACCCCTGAGCCGGGGGGCTGGAGCTTCGACGAGCTAATGGATTTCCTTTACGGGTTGAGGAAACAAAGGGTCGTGGCCTTTGACCTGGTGGAGCTTACCCCTCCCTATGACCCTACGGGTCAGTCGGCCACTGTAGCGGCCAAGATCCTGCGGGAGGGGATACTTCTTTTCGGGAGGAGAGATGCAGAGGGATGAACTCCTCAGAAGGATAAGTTCCCGTGAGGCGAAGGTGGGGGTGATCGGGCTCGGATATGTGGGCCTTCCCCTCGCCCTGAGGTTCACGGAAGTGGGCTTTGGGGTCCTGGGGTTTGACACCGATCCGAGGAAGGTCAGGGCCCTCACTGAAGGGACCTCTTACATCGGCCACATCCCGGAGGAGAAGGTGAAGGAGGCGAGGAAGAGGGGGTTTCGCCCCACTGCCGACTTCTCGCGGTTGCGGGAGGCAGACGCGATCCTCATCTGCGTTCCCACCCCCCTTAGCCCCTACAGGGAACCGGACCTCTCCTTTGTGGTGAAGACCACCGAGACGATCGCCCAGTACCTCCGCCCCGGACAGCTCGTATCCCTCGAGAGCACCACCTACCCTGGCACCACCGAGGAGGAGCTCCTCCCCCGGTTTGAGGCCACGGGACTTAAGGTGGGAGAGGATTACTTCCTCGTGTACTCCCCAGAACGGGAGGACCCGGGAAACCAGCGCTATCCCTTTTACAAGATCCCCAAGGTGGTGGGGGGGGTGACGGAGGGCTGCCTCAGGGTTGGCGAGGCGCTCTACGGGACGGTGGTCGAGCGGGTGATCCCTGTATCATCCCCCCGGGTGGCCGAGATGGCGAAGCTCCTCGAGAACATCTACCGGGCGGTCAACATCGCCCTGGTCAACGAGATGAAGATGCTCTGCGAGAGGATGGGGATGGACATATGGGAGGTGATCGAGGCAGCAAAGAGCAAGCCCTTCGGCTTTCAAGCCTTCTACCCCGGCCCTGGTCTGGGAGGGCACTGTATCCCCATAGATCCCTTCTACCTCACCTGGAGGGCTCGAAAGTTCGACTTCTCCACCCGCTTCATCGAACTGGCAGGAGAGATAAATACCTACATGCCCTATTACGTGGTGGAGAGGACCGTGGAAGCCCTGAACAGGCGCGGGAAGTCCATCCAGGGAGCGAAGGTATTGCTTTTGGGGGTGGCCTACAAGAGGGACGTGGACGATGACCGGGAGTCCCCAGCGCTTAAGGTCATGGAGCTCCTCCTGAAGAGGGGGGCGGAGGTGGACTATAACGATCCCCATATCCCCGCCCTGAAGAGGATGAGGCGTTATGACTTCCGCAAGAGCTCCGTCCCCATAAACGAGGAGACCCTGAGGTGTTACGACTGCGTTATCATCACCACCGACCACTCCTCCTATGATTACGAGCTCATCCTGAGGGAGGCCCCCCTGATAGTCGACACCCGGGGGGTCTACAGGGGCAAAAACGACAAGGTGGTGAGGGCCTGAATGGAATACGGGCTCGATGAAGGGGCCATCGAGCGGATAAAGGAGGCCACTTTCCTCGTCACTGGAGCGGCCGGATTTATCGGCTCTAACCTCTGTGAGGCCCTTCTGAAGTTGGGGGCAAAGGGGGTTGTGGGCCTTGATAACTTCCTCACCGGAAAGAGGCAGAACATATCGGGGTTCCTCTCCGAAGGGGCCTTCGAGTTCATAGAAGGGGACATAAGGGATCAGGAGACCTGCAGGCGGGCTTGCCAGGGGGTGGATTACGTGCTCCATCAGGCGGCCCTGGGGTCGGTCCCCCGTTCCTTGGACGATCCCTTCACCACCGATCGGGTAAATGTCCAGGGGACCCTGAACCTGCTGGTGGCCGCCAAAGAGGCGGGGGTGAAGAGGTTCGTGTACGCTTCCTCCTCATCTGTGTACGGGGACACACCGATTCTGCCCAAGCGAGAGGAGATGACTCCCTTGCCCAAGTCCCCTTATGCGGTGAGCAAGCTCGCAGGGGAGCTCTACTCCAATGTCTTCTACTCGGCCTTCGGCCTGCAGACCATCTCCCTCCGTTACTTCAACGTCTACGGCAAAAGGCAGGACCCCCACTCTCTCTATGCCGCCGTGATCCCCCGCTTCATCTCGGCCCTGCTCGGAGGGAAGAGGGCAGTGATATATGGAGATGGGGAGCAGACCCGGGACTTCACCTTTGTGGAGGACGTGGTGCAGGCGAACCTCAGGGCTTGCATCGCCCCCCAACT
>CBEVRB010000130.1:0-4731 GCA_965552155.1 uncultured bacterium | reverse complement strand
CTGCCATAAGAAGAAGGAGCTCTTCCTCTTAGAGGAAGACGTGGCACCGGAGGAGAGGGCGGCCAACAGGGCAGTGATCGTACCCGAACTGCCCAAGATGAGGAGGAAGTAGGATTCAATAACTCAATAGAGGAGGTGCACGAGGATGAAGGGGATCTATAGGAGAAAGGGCTTATGGGTGTTGGTGGCTCTATTGGCCTTGGGTTTGGTGGTCTCCTGTGCCCCCACCAAACCGATGACCGCCAACGACTTCGTCGCCAAGGCCAAGGCGAAGATAAAGGAGATCAGCGTGGCAGAGGCCAAGGCGAAGATCGAGTCGGGCGCTCCCCTGGTGGTCTTGGACGTAAGGGAGCCCAAGGAGTACAAGAAGGGACATCTCCCCAAGGCGGTCAACCTCCCCAGGGGGCTCCTGGAGTTCAAGGTCAACAAGGTCATCCCCAATAAAGACGCTTATGTGATCGTTTACTGCAAGTCCGGAGGTCGCTCGGCCCTCGCCACCCTCACCTTGAAGAGGATGGGATACAAGAACGCGGTGAGCATGGCCGGGGGATGGAAGGCCTGGGTTAAGGCCGGTTATCCGATAGAATAAGATCCCAGAAATACGACGTCTTTTAAGGGCGCCCTGAGGGCGCCCTTTTTGTTATAAGGTGCTGGAGATAGAACATGAGGTCATCCAGGCCCTCAAGGAGAGGGCCGACCTCCTGGTGACGGAGGATTACCGGGTAAAGGAGGGACCGGCGGCCAATTAAAAGCTTGCAGAAAGGGAGAATTTCTGATAAGCCTCTGGGGGATGAAAAGGGTATGGGTTACAGGTGCTGTCATCCTTGTCCTGCTTTTAGCGGGGGTGATCTTCTTCGCCCCTCCCTTCGAGAGGACTCCCCCGGAGGTGAAGCTGCCCCCTGAAGGGTATATAGGCGCCAAGGCCGTCTTGCAGATAAGGGCCAAGGACAGACGATCTGGCCTCAAGGAAGTGGTGGTGGACCTCGTCCAGCGGGGGAGGAGGTGGACCGTCTACCGGAAGGCCTTTCCTCGAGGCACCCATGAGGTGGAGATCTCCCTCGAGATCGAGCCGAAGAAGCTCGGGGTGATGGAGGGGAGTTGCGTGCTCCAGGTGAGGGCCACGGACCGCTCCCTCTGGCGGTTCGGACACGGAAACGTGGAGGTGGCGGAGGGGAAGTTCGTAGTGGACTGGACCCCTCCCAGGGTGGAGCTTCTCGGGAACACCCGCTACGTTTACCTGAACGGGGCAGGGGCCGCCCTGTTCCGGACGTCCGAGGACGCCTTCGAGGCCTACGCCCAGGTGGGGGAGCTCCTCTTTCAGGCATACAGGAAGAGGGACCGAAGGGGGTCCCTTTGGGCCGTCCTCTTTGGGGTACCCCAGTATGCGAAGGGGAGGGAGGTGAGGTTGACCGTCAAGGACAGGGCCGGAAATACCCGCACCCTCCTGCTGCCCGTTCACATCGTTCCCCGCAAGGTGGTGAGGAAGCGGGTCTCTCTGTCCGAAGGTTTTCTCAGGGAAAAGGTATATCCGCTCCTGCCCCCTGAAAGACAGGATCTCCCTCCTGAGGAGGCGTTCAGGGCAATCAATGAGATAATGCGGAGCAGAGACGATGCCGAGATAACGAGGATAGCCTCCTCTTCCAGTCCCCTCCCTTTATGGGAAGGGGTTTTCTCCCAGATGAAGAACACCGAAGTGACCGCCACCTTCGGCGATCAGCGCACCTACTTTTACAGGGGCAAAATGGTGGGCAGATCTGTCCATCTGGGCTGCGACCTCGCCTCGGTGGCCCATGCCCCGGTTCCGGCATCTAACAGGGGGAGGGTCATCTACACCGGGCCCATGGGGATATACGGAAACGTGGTGATCCTGGACCATGGCCTGGGGCTCGCCTCCCTCTACGCCCACCTGAGCCACTGCACGGTGAAGGAGGGGGAGGAAGTGAAGAAGGGGCAAGTCATCGGCTATACCGACACGACTGGACTTGCGGGAGGCGATCACCTTCATTTCGCCATCCTCCTTTCAGGCCATCCGGTCAATCCGATAGAGTGGTGGGACGGGAAGTGGCTCAGGGAGCGGATCGTGGCGGTACTTTCCCCCTTCCTCGGTGAAGGGGCAAAGGCCTCGGAGGAGGCCCCTTCAAAAGCGGAAGGAAGGAGGCCTTAACTCTTCGATGAAGGTCCTGGGGAGGGAGGAGGTCTGGATACACACCCACTTTCTCACCGATGCCAAGACCCTGGATCTATCTCACCGTCAGAGGATCCGTCTGGAGATGGAGGGGTTCCTGCGGACCCTGGGGATAGTCTTCGGGATCCACTTCAGGGAGGGGGAGAGGATCAGGGTGGTCCTGGAGTGCATCCCAGAGAGGGGAAAGCTCGAGAGGATCGAGCAGAAGCTCCAGGAGCTGCTCAAGGAGGTAAAGCCCAAGCCCAAGGTGGTACGGATAAAGGTGGAGGGGGAGGATGCAGGAGGAGATAGAGAGGCTCGCCCGGTGGATAGTTGAGGCAAAGAGGGTGGTGGTCTTCACGGGGGCCGGGGTGAGCACCGAGTCGGGCATCCCTGACTTCAGGTCCCCCGGAGGGCTCTGGTCCCGCTACGACCCCAACGACTTCTACTTCCAGCGCTTCCTCAGCAGCGAGGAAGCCCGGGAACGCTACTGGCAGATGCACTCGGAGCTTTACGGTATGCTCAAGGCCGCCCGGCCCAACCCTGCCCATTACGCCTGTGTGGAGCTCTATCGGATGGGAAAGCTCTCCTCGGTGATCACCCAGAACATAGACAACCTCCATCAGGAAGCGGGGCTTCCGGCCGACAAGGTGATAGAGCTTCACGGGAACGCCCTCAAGGTGAAGTGTCTGGACTGCGGGAGGCTTTATTCGCGGGAGGAGATCCAGAGGAGGATAGATGCGGGGGAGAAGGCCCCACGCTGTGACGGCTGCGGCGGAATTCTCAAGCCGGCTACCATCTCCTTCGGGCAGGCGATGCCTCAGGAGGAGATGAGGAGGGCTGAAGAGGAGGCCAGGGGGGCCGACCTCTTCATCGTGGTGGGTTCATCCCTGGTGGTCCATCCGGCGGCCTTAATGCCCCTTTATGCCAAAGAGGCGGGCTCAAGGCTCGTCATCATCAATCTTACCCCCACTCCTTATGACGACCAGGCCGATCTCCTGATTGGGGGAAAGGCCGGGGAGGTACTTTCTCAAGTCATCGAAAGGACCAAGGAGATCCTCAGGGCGAATTAGAGGAAGATCTTTCCCGGGTTCATCAACCCCTGGGGGTCAAGGAGCTCCTTTATCCGCCTCATCAGATGGAGCGCTTCCCCGTGCTCTCGGAGGGCAAATTCCCTCTTCCCTATTCCCACACCGTGCTCCCCGGTGCAGGTCCCCTCAAACTCCAGGGCCTTAAGGACCACCTGTCTGTTGGCTTCCTCCACCCTCCGCCACCTCTCGGAGTCCCTGGGGTCGTCCATAACCACCACGTGGATGTTTCCGTCCCCGGCATGGCCGAATACATAGGCGGTGAGGTCTGATACCTCCTCCTTGATGAAGGCCACCATCTCGCTGTAGCGGGAAAGGGGCACGGCCACGTCCATGATCAGGGCCTCGAGCCCTGGATGGGAACGCTTTATCGACTCGAAGGTGAGGTGGCGGATCTCCCAGAGGCGGTTCCGTTCATCGGGCCCGATCCCCTTATCGATGAAACCTGAGCGGTTCTCGCGGCAGATCTCCTCGACGAAGGCCATCTCCTCTTTCAGGCCCTCTTCGCTGTAGCCATCGAATTCCATCAGTAGGGTGGGCGCCTCCTCAAGCTCCAGGCCCCTGTCGTGGTTCAGTACTTTCACTACTTCCGTATCCAGGAATTCCATGGCAGAGGGGACGAGGCCCGAGTTCATCACCTGAAAGACCGTATCGGTGGCGTCCTTCACCGTGGGGAAGGTGGCCCTTACGGCCATGAAGTTCTCTGGAAGGCCCACCAGACGTAGGGTCGCCTCCGTCACGATCCCCAGGGTCCCCTCGGCCCCGGTAAATAGCCTCAGGAGGTCATATCCCGAGGAGCTCTTTCTGGCCCGGTTCCCCACCCTGATCACCTTACCCCCTGGCAGGACCACCACCAGCCTCATCACGTACTCCCGCGTCGGTCCGTACTTCACGGTGCGGATGCCGCTGGCATTGTTCCCGATCATCCCACCGATGGTGGCCGCCGCCCCGGGATCAGGGGGAAAGAAGAGGCCGTAACGGCTCAGCTCCTTGTTGAGCTCCTTGTAAACGACCCCTGCCTCCACGTCCACCTGGAAGTCCTCCTGTCGGATCTCCAGGATCCTGTTCATCTCCTGAAGGTCTATCACCATCCCCCCCTCCACGGGGATGGGGTTTCCCTCCAGACTCGTCCCCGCCCCCCAGGGGGTGACGGGCACCCTCCTCTCGTAGGCCCAGCGGACCAGGCGGCTCACCTCCTCGGTCGAGTGGGGCCAGACCACCACATCGGGCAGGACAGATCGGTGGAAGGACTCGTCGTGGGAGTGAAGCTCCCTGACCGAGTCCCCGGTCGACACCCACTCCTCCCCGACGATCCCCTTAAGTTCCTCTATCTGCTCTCTCCTCAACATCCTTTCCTCCCTCAGTGAATGATCATCTTTGAAGGAAGCCAGAGGATTATATCAGGAAAGAGGATGAAGAGCACAAGGCCTATCAGTTGCAGCCCGATGAAGGGCCAGGCCCCTCCGATGATGTGCTCGC
>CBEVRB010000129.1:0-4735 GCA_965552155.1 uncultured bacterium | reverse complement strand
AGGGCATAGATGAATACTCCCCCTCCTATGATCCCCGTGATCACCCCGACCGGAAGCTCCACCGGGGCGATGATGATTCGCGCCAGGGTATCGCAGAGGATCAGGAAGGCCGCTCCCCCCAGGTACGAGGTGATGAGCAGGATCCGATGGTCTCCCCCTACGAGGAGCCTCATCAGGTGGGGTACCACCAGCCCCACGAAGCCGATGATCCCGGTAACCGAGACGCAGACCCCGGTGAGGAAGGAGGCAAGGAGGAAGAGGACTCTCTTCACCCTCTCCACCTTCACCCCCAGGTGAAAGGCCTCCTCCTCTCCCAAGGAGAGGGCGTTCAGCTCCACGGTAAAGAGGGAGGCCAGGGCCAGTCCTCCCACCGAGGTGATCGCCATGATCCTTATCAAGCTGGGGTCCGGTTCCTCCAGCGACCCCATGATCCAGAAGACGATCCCGTGGAGGGCCTCCACCCTGCTTACCGCCATGAGAAGCATGATCAGGGAGGAGGTCATGAAGCTCACCATCACCCCGATGAGGAGGAGCCGGGTGAGTCTGATCTCCCCTCCCCTTACGCTGAGGGCATACACCAGGAGGACCGCCCCCATAGCGCCCAAAAACCCGCTAAGGGGAGTGGAGAGGGTCCCGAGAGGGCCCTTCCTGAATATCATGTTTATACAGACCCCTAAGGCAGCTCCCCCTGATATACCCAGGGTGTAGGGCTCGACCAGGGGGTTGCGGAACATCCCCTGGAGCATCACCCCCGCTATGGCCAGGGCTCCCCCGACCGCCGCACCGAGAAGCACCCGCGGAAGCCGCACCTGAAAGAGGATGGCGTACTCCGCGGTGCCCCTCCCATGGAACAGCAGCAGGGGGATCTTCCTCCAGGGCAAGGCCACAGCCCCCACCCCCAGGGAGAAAACGGCCACTACAAGGAGGAGGGCCGAAAGGGCGGCCATCCATCCGATCCAGACGATGAGCTTATCCCTGGCCATGGAGCAACCTCACCAGTTGGCTCACGGCCTCGACGAAGCTCAGGGGAGTGGGACTGCAGAACAGATAGGAGTCCACGATGTAGATCCTGCCCTCCCTCACGGCCTTCATCTCCCGGAACCTGGACCAGGCCTGCCGTTCCCTCTCCCCCACTATCCCCATGGTCACGATGAGGATGACGTCTGGGTCAGCCCTGATGACCGCCTCACGGCTGTAGGGGCTGGTCTCGCCCTCCACTATGTTCCTGCCCCCCGCCAGGCGGACCGCCTCGCTGATGATGGAATCCTTGCCCGCGGCGAAGAGGGGGTTGGCCCCGATCTGGATGAAGACCCGGGGCCTCCTGCCACGCACCTCCACTCTCAATCGCTCCATTTTCACCTTCGCCTCCCGGAGGACCTCGAGGCCCCTCTCTTCGGCACCGAGCAGGGCGGCAAGCTGCAGGAAGTCTTGGCAGAGCTCCTCGAAGGTCCTGGGGGCGGGGAAGACCTCGACCCAGATGCCCAGGCGCTGAAGCCTCTCTATGCCCCCCCTTGAGGCCAGCGGTGAGGCCAGGACCACATCGGGCCGCAACTGCAGGACCTTCTCCACGCTGAACTCAACCACCGTCCCCACCTTCTCCTTCTGCTGGGCCTCCGGGGGCCTTCGGCAGTAGGTGGTTACCCCCACCAGCCTGTCCTCCTCCCCCAGCAAAAATATCTCCTCGGTGAGGGCGGGCACTAAGGAGACGATCCGCCGCGGAGAAAAAACCCTTGAGGGATAAAGGAAGGAGGCGATGCGGGCCACCGCCTCGGCCACCCTCGGCCCCGGGCGGCAGATGAGGTCGCAGGGCAGAACCAGCACCCTTCCCTGCCTCACCGCCTGAAGCTCTCTCCATCCCGGACGCCTCTCAAGTTCCTCCTTCGCCCGGAGGGGGTCATCGCCACAGAGCAGCACCACATCCGGGGAGCGCCTGAGGACCTCCTTCAGTTCGACGTAGAAGAAGTCCTCGGGGACGTCCTCGAAGACGTTCCTTCCGCCCGCTGCCCTGAAGATCGAGCTCTGAAAGGACCTACCCCCCACGGTTCCCGGGGGGTCAAGGCCCATCACCCGGAAGATCCGAGGCCGTTGAGCATCTCCGAGCCCCCTCAAGTGACGCTCTATCAGCCCTAAGCGCCTGCAGACGACCTCCTTGAGCCACACGCCCTCCTGCCGATGTCCGGTGACCTGACCGATCCTGACGAAGGAGTCGAGGACCTCATCCAGGCTCCGGGGATAAAGCCAGAGGACCGCCACCCCCTTCCGCCTCAAGGCCTCGGCTATCTTGAGCTGGAGGGGCCCGAAGGCGATCACCAGGTCGGGCCGAAGCCGAAGGATCTTCTCGAGGTCGGGTTTTGCAAAGCCCCCTACTTTCGCCCTCTCTCTGGCCTCAGGGGGGCGGTTGCAGAAGTCCGTGACCCCCACCACCTGATTCCCGGCCCCTACGGCGAAGAGGACCTCAGTCACCGAGGGGGCGAGCGAGACGATCCTCTTGGGGGGGTGATCGAGGTCGTCCCTGAGCTCAAGGCCCAGCGCAGGACTGACCAGAAGGAGGAGGAAGAGGACGGCCCTCAGTAGATGCGCTCCACGGACCACAGCTGTCTTACTCCGGAGTGCAGGATCGTCACCTCTTTCAGATACCTCCGTGCCCGCTCCCTGGCCTCCTGAAGCTCCCGCAGGGTTGGGGCCCTGTAGCTGTCCCCTGGATGGGGCAGGTAGGCATCTATACGATAGGGGATGGAGGGATTGACCCCCGCGATGAAGCGGGCTATCCGCCCTATCTCCGGCTGCTCCACCAACCCGGGCACCAGCACGCTCTCGGCCCGAAGCAGCACCCCTGTCGAGGCGTATCGGCGGAAGTTCTCGAGCACCCGTCGGGGGTCCTTCAGACCGGTGAAGGCCTGAAAGACCCGCGGGGTTACGGCCTTGATGCTCAGACAGACCTCGTCCACCCCCTCGGTAACGACCCTCCAGCCGTTGGTGATGAGGACGTTATGGACACCCCGCGCCTTCAGGGCCTCAAGGAGGCAGGGGAGGTCCGGATCCACCGTGGGCTCCCTCCCCAGGAAGAGGGCCTTCTTCACCTCAAGGGGCTCGATGGCCCTCAGGGCTTCTTCTGCGGGAAGGGGAGGGCTTGGCGCCCCTCCCGGGGAGGCCAGGTGGCAGTCCAGGGGATAAAAGTCGGTGATACAGCCCCAGCACCTCATGGGACACCCGGCGTCAAGGTACAGGTAGAGCTCCTTCACCTCAGGGGCGTAGGTTATGTGGTAGACGGCCATCTTTGTCCCTCACGGTGAAGTCCAAGATCTCGAGGAAGAACATGCCCCTGTGCCTCATAGGCCTGGCCTCCAGGATCTCGAGCCTCCGCCTGAAGACGGGGCCATCGAGCACCAGGGTATGGTACTCCCCCCTCTCCCCGCAGGGATCGATCCCCAGGGCGCGGACCTCCTCGAGGAAGGAGGCATCAAGGGCTCTGCCGAGCCACCCCTGGGGCATTCCCTCCTTCAAAGAGACGATCACGGCGGAAAAGCCCTCGCTGAGGAACTCCTTGAGCACCTCCTCGGAGGCCTTCCCCCAGAGGGGCAGAAGGGCTTTCATGCCCACCTCACCGCAGACCCTCTCCACCCACTCCCTGTGCTCCTCGAGCCACAGGTCTCCGAAGACCCCTCCCTCGAGGCCCCTCCTCTTCAGGAGCGCCATGGCCCTCCTGAAGGCGGCCTCATATCCCTTCCAGGAGGCCCTCCCCGCAAGGAGCGCCATCCCCAGGGCCTCCGCCTGTGCCTCCAGCAGCTCCCTCCTCAACCCGTGCCCCCGGGTGCGGGCCCCGGTGGTGTTGAGCATGGTGAAAAGGTACTCGACCCGATGCCCCCCCTGGATGGCCCTCCAGAGGGCCAGACAGCTCTCCTTGCCGCCACTGAAGGAAGAAAAGAGCCTCATTGAAGTACTATACCACAGATCCGACAGTGTCGCCTTCCCCGGGGGAGGCCGCCTCCGCAGTTGGGACAGGGCTCCTCCTCAGGCCCTGCAGGGGGCACCTCCCCCACCACCTCCCTGAAGACCTCGTAGAAGTAGAGGTGCTCCTTAGAGAGGAAGCGCATGCCATACCTCGTGGCCTTCTCCTGAAACTCCCCGTCAGGGATCTCCCGGGCGATCAGCTCCCTCAGGGCGCTCATACCGGAGCCGACCTCCAGGGGACGCTTTTCCTGCCATGCGAACTCCGGAGGCATAAGGGGTTCAAGGGCCTTCCTCAGGACCCACTTTCCCCATGTCCTTCCCCCCTCCTGCCTGACCTTCAGCCCCGCAGGGAGCCGGAGGGCGAAGTCCAGGAAGGCCTCCTCCAGGTAGGGCTGGACCACCTGGAGCCCCAGGTGCTCGCCGAGGACCGAAGAGCTGAACCGAAGATGGGGGACGATCCGGCGGATGTAACCGTCGAGGTCCTCCAGATCCATCATGTAGGGGTATCCCCCGAAGAGCTCATCGCCGCCGTCGCCGGTGGCGATCCTGCTGAGGCCCCGTTCGGCCGCCGCCCTGAGGCCGAAGTAGACCGCCAGGTCGTTGGGCAGGGCCGGATCGAAGCTTCCGAGGATGCGGATCACTACCGGGATGGCCTCCAGGGCCTCGGCCACCGTGACCCTCACGGTATGTACCTTGATCCCCAGGCACTCCCTCAGCATCTCCAGATAGGGACCGTCCCCCCCCCCTCCCACCAAGGAGACGGCGATCCCCTCGAGCTCCGGCC
>CBEVRB010000128.1:0-4738 GCA_965552155.1 uncultured bacterium | reverse complement strand
GTACCTTCTCCAGAAGGCGCTGGTAAGACTCTTTATATTTCATGGTATCAGATCTTATCAGATTTTATCATCTTTTATCTCGTTTCACCTCTTGCAAACCAGTGATTTTCCTCGAGTCGATGATAGTCTTCCTCAAAGCTCTCTCTCATGATCCCTTCGCATCCTTTCCCGGGCCTTCTCTATCCAGGTTCTCTCCTCTGGCGTCTTGGGATTCATCTCCGTAACTTTTTCAAAAAGGCTCCTTGACTTCTTTAACATCCCCAATTTTTCATAGGTAACGGCCAGATTATACATTATCTTTATCTCATCCGGCTTCATCTCCATCGCCTGCTCGAAGCACTCCCGGGCTTTCTGGAACTGATCGAGGCCAAAATAGGCGATCCCCTTATTGACATATGTCTCCCAGGTGGGCTCCCGCAGATACATCACCCGCTCAAAGCAGCTCAAGGCCTTCCGCAGCTTGTATTTCTGAAGGTAAGCCCTGCCCAGGAACTGATAGGCCTCGACCCTCGCCCCAAGACCGGCCCTCTTCCTGTACTTCTCAAGGTTCTCTATGGCCTCCTCCATATCGCCCACCTTGTAGTAGGAAGCCCCGAGGTAGTAATAGGCCTCCGCAGGGAGATTGGGTTGGAGTTTTATGGCCCGCCTCAGGGCGCGAATCGCCTCCTTATACCTCTCGAGCTTCATCAGCGTAAACCCCAGTTCATAGTAACCTCTGGCAAAGTGGGGGCGGTTTGAGATGGCCCTCCTCAAGGCCTCCTCCGCCTTCTCGAGATGTTCCCTTGTCCCGAAGATCTGATGATAGACGGCAAGATAATAAAAGGGATAAAAATCCCTGGGGAACCTCCGGCAGGCCTCCTCCAGTTCTCTCCCCAGGGCCTGAAGGTATTCCTCATCCCCCTTCTTCTCCTTGGCGTAATCCATGGAGAAATCCGATGGCCTCAGATATCTGAACCCCCACTTTTCGGTCAGCTCTTTAAACCTGCTCACCTTGAGGTAAAGGACGCTCTTGTCGTCAAAGGCTACGAGCCTCCAGTCTTCATCCTCGTCGAGCCAGTAACAGAGCCTGGAGTAACCCAGCTCCCTGTCATCCCTCACGAGCACCATATCGATCCCGTACTTCTCCTCGACCTTCTCCCATATCTCCTTTTTCCTCTCGGCCAGGCTGTAAAGCCAGAAGAAATCCTGATCGTAGATCGTTGGCGTCCTTCCGTCGATAAAGACGGGGACATCGGGCCAGAGGTGAAAGATCAGGAATCCACCGAGACCGTAGGTGTTATAGATCTTCCCCTTCACCCCGTGATCCTTTACAAACTCCACCGTGCTTTCGGGATATATCCTCCAGACCCCAAGCCCCAGCCTATCTGCCTGAAGGAGCCCCCTGAGATCCTTCGCCGAGAAGAAGATGATCAATGCCAGCGGGACGAAAAGGGGCCATCTCCTCCCCTGCCATCTCACCGCAGAGAGGTTGGCCACGATCACCGGGGCGGTGGCAACGGCAAAAAGACCGCAGAATCTATGGTACCTGAAGGCCAGATAGGAAAAGAACACAAAGATCAGGAGATCCTCAACCCTTCCCAAGTTCTCCTTCTTTATCAAGAAGGAAAAGACTCCCAGGAGGAACATCCCGCGAAACCAGAAGGTGGGATCGGTGACGAGCAGTCCGAGGATTCTGATGTCAATAGGGACCCACTCTGCAATATTTCGCAGGACTTCTTTCGATTCCATATGGCGTAATGGAGCGTAATATACTTCAAGGGTATAGGGGTTTATAAGGGAAGAAAGGAGAAAAAATACAGAGGTCAGAAAAAGGAGGCGAAGTTCCCGGTCCTTAAAGACAGGCCTGAGGTCTTCTCTGTGCTTTATGGCCAGAGAGATGAACCTCCCCAGGAGATGGGCACCGATGAGGGAAAGGCCTATCAGGAAACTCGAGTGGAAGTTGGCCCAGAGCCCCTGAAGGAGCAGAACAGAGGGAAGGAAGTACCTGAAGGAGAGTTTGCCCTCCCGGAAGGAGATGAGCAGGTAAACGAGGACCCCCACGAACAGCAAGAAGACGATCTGGGGTCTCACCATAAAGCGGATCCGGGCCACGTTGAGGGCCAGAAATAAGATAGTCAGGGTGAGCCAGAACCTCCCCTGATCCACCTCCCTGCAAGTCTTAAAGAGAATCAGAAACAGAAGGAGGATGACCGCTACCTTAAAGAGGATCAGGCCTCCAAAGCCGGCCGCCTTCCAGATGGGATAGATCAGCGCCTGAAAGAGCCACTCGAAGTCTATCCACTCCGCCCCCTTGAAGGTGTAGGAGAAGGGATCATGGTGGGGGATCGCCCTGTTCTGCCAGATCCACTCCCCGGTCTTCAGGTGCCACCATATATCGAAGGAGCAGATCTTCTGGGCAGCAAAAAGGACACAAAAGGCAAAGAAGACCACCAAGGCAACCCAGCGCCCCTTCCTCATCCTACCCCCTTCCGAAATGATCCCACCAGAGCTGAAAGATCAAGAGGTTCCAGAGCTTCTTCCTGTTATCCACCCTCCGGGCCAGGTGATCCTCGATGAGCCTCTCTACCGGGCGGGGATCAAAGATCCCCTGCCTCCTCAGCCTCTCCTCGGAGAGGAGCTCCAGCATCATCTCCCTGAGCTCTCCGCAGAGCCACTTCGCCACCGGGATCCCAAACCCCTTTTTTCCCCGTTTCAGTATCTCCCGCGGCACCCTCTCCCTTATGGTCTCTTTCCAGATGTACTTCGTCTTGAGCCGCCGCAGCTTTAACCCCTCAGGTATCCCCGTCACGAACTCCACGAAGAGATGGTCGAGAAAAGGAACCCTCACCTCGAGGCCATGGGCCATGCTGGCCCTGTCCACCTTTGCCAGGACCCCCTCCTGAAGGTAGAGCTTGGTATCGAGATAAAGGAGCTTTCCGAGTTCAGAGCTGAAGGTCTTCCCTTCAAGGTAATCGTGAAGGACCCTGAAGGAATCCGATCCCTCGAGCGCCCCCCTGATGCCATCGGTGAGCAGCTCCTCCTTCTCCTGCGGGGAGAAGGTCCCGAGCCAGAGGTAGTGGCGCTCTATGGGGGGATACGGGATACCCTGGATGAACTTCTTGGCGCGGAAGTCGAAGCTCATGTTGTCGAAGGATACGGGAAGCCTCCTCACCACGGTTTCAAGGACCGCCCTTGCCGGAGAGGGTATCCTTTCGTACAGGCGGGCGAGGACGAAGGCCTGATAGGTGGGATAGCCGGCAAAGAGTTCATCACCTCCATCCCCTCCTAAGGCGACCTTGACATACCCTCGGGTGAAGCGGCTAAGGAGATATGTGGGCATGATGGAGGCATCAGCCAGGGGCTCATCCAGGATGGAGGCGACCTCGGGGATGATCTCAAGCAGGATCCCGGGGGCCAGGATCTCATCGTGATGCTCGGTCTCGAAAAAGGACGCTGCCTTCCTGAAGTACCGGGATTCGTCAAAGGAGGGGTCCTCAAACCCCACGGAGAAGGTCCTCACATCGCTGACCCCTTCGTATCTTAAGGCGGCAAGGACCGAGGTGGAGTCTATCCCTCCACTCAAGAGCACGCCTACGGGGACATCGCTTATAAGCCTCATCCTCACGCTGCGGCAGAACTCCTCCCAGAGCACCTCCTTCAGGTCCTCTTCCTTCAGGCCCCTCAACCTGTCCCCCATATCCATGTCCCAGTACCGCTCGGTGCGAAACTCCCCTCCCTCAAAGATCCCCCTGTACCCCGGGGGCAGCTTCCTGATTCCCCGATAGATAGTCCAGGGGGCGGGGATGAAGTCGTAGCTAAGGTAATGGCTCAACCCCTCTGGGTCGAGCCCCCCATCCACCCAGGGGAGCTTCAGAAGGGCCTTGGGCTCGGAGGCGAAGGCGAGATCTTTCCCATTGTGGGCGTAATAGAGGGGCTTTATCCCGATCCGGTCCCTGGCCAAAAAGAGCCTCTTTCTCTTATCGTCCCAGAGGGCGAGGGCGAACATCCCGTTGAGTCGCTCAAGACACCCCTCACCCATCTCCTCATAGAGGTGGACAATGACCTCTGTGTCGGTCCGGGTGCAGAAGCGATGGCCCTTCCCCTCCAGCTCCCTCTTGAGCTCCGGGAAGTTGAATATCTCGCCGTTGAAGACGATCTGAACCGTCCCGTCCTCGTTCCCTATGGGCTGGGTACCGGAAACCAGGTCTATGATGCTCAGGCGCCGGTGCCCGAGACCCACCCCCGGGGCGATAAAGAGTCCCTCCTCGTCAGGGCCCCGGTGAGATAGACTTTTCGTCATCTCCTCGAGCAGGGTCTTCTCAGGAACCTTCCCACCAGAGAGGCTCACCCCACATATCCCGCACATCAGAGGTTCACCTTTTCCCTTATCACATAGATCGGCTTTCCCTGCGATTCATGATAGGTCCGGATGATGATCTCAGCGATAAGGCCCATCAGGACGAACATCACCCCCATTATGCCGAGGAAGAAGGCGATGAGGATCATGGGGCTCATCCACTCCCCGCCGAGGAAGACCCTCCTCCAGATCACGAAGAGGGAGACGAGCCCTCCGAGGAGGAGAAGAAGGAGTCCACCCCCGCCGAAGAGCCGGATCGGCTTGGTGGAGTAACGCTGCAGGAATATAAGGGTTATGAGATCGAGGATCACGCTGAAGGTCCGGGAGAGGCCGTACTTCGAACTGCCATACCGCCTCGGATGATCCCTCACCTCTATCTCTGTGATCTTAGCCCCCACCCAG
>CBEVRB010000127.1:0-4837 GCA_965552155.1 uncultured bacterium | reverse complement strand
GGCCTGATGACCACCCCCTGTCTCCTCGCCTCGAGTATCACCTTCTGCCCCACCTTCATCTGGGGCGGGAAGGGCTCTTTGGTCTTGCGGTCCGCCACAAGCTCTACTCCCACCATGAAGCCCTTCTGGCGCACATCCCCCACATGGGGCAGACTCCAGAACTCCTTTAACCTCTCGGCCAGAAGCTCTACCTTGGTCGCCATCCTCTCCAACGTCCTCTCCTTTTCGAAGACCTCCAAGTTGGCGCAGGCCGCGGCACAGGCCAAGGGATTTCCCGTGTAGGTGTGGCCGTGAAAGAAGGTCTTGAACTCGTGATACTCCCCCAAGAAGGCCTCGTAAATCTCTTCGGTGGTGAGGGTCGCGGCCAGGGGCAAATATCCCCCAGTTATCCCCTTTGCCACGCACATGAGGTCCGGGGTCACCCCCTCGTGCTCACAGGCGAACATCCTGCCCGTGCGGCCAAAGCCTGTGGCCACCTCATCGGCGATCATCAAAACCCCGTACTCGGTGCAGAGCTCCCTCACCCTCCTGAGGAACCCCGCGGGATGCACGATCATCCCCGCCGCCCCCTGGACCACGGGTTCGATGATCAGGGCGGCACATTCCCGGTGATGTCGCTTCAGGGTCTCCTCCAGAGCCCTCAGGCAGGCGAGCCCACATCCCGGGTACCGGAGCCCCTCAGGACAGCGGTAACAATAGGGGGCCTTTACCCTGTATGTGGGGAAAAGCAGGGGGGAGAAGATCCGATGGAAGAGGTCTATTCCCCCCACGCTTACCGCCCCGAGGGTATCCCCGTGGTAGGCGTTCTCAAAGGAGATGAAGCGGGTGCGCTGCCGCTCGCCCTTGTGCTGCCAGTACTGTAAAGCCATCTTCAGGGCCACCTCCACGGCGGTCGCCCCGTTGTCGGAGTAAAAGACCCGAGTGAGCCCTTCCGGGGCGATCTCCACGAGCCTCTTCGCCAGCTCGATGGCTGGAGGATTGGAGAGGCCGAGGAGGGTCGAGTGGGCGACCCGCTCCAGTTGCTCCCTTACGGCCCTGTCAATAGAGGGATGGCGGTGACCGTGGACGTTCACCCAGAGGGAAGAGACCCCATCTATGTACCTGCGTCCGTTGATATCCACGAGATATACCCCCTCGGCCCTTTCGACGATGAGGGGTTCCTGGGCCTCATAGTCCTTCATCTGGGTGAAGGGGTGCCAGAGGTAACGTTTGTCCCATTCCTCAAGCCTTCTCTCCCTTTCCATTGGGCCTCCTTTCAGATCAGCCTCAATTCCTCCCCCACCTGGCGGAAGGCCTCAAGGGCTTCCTCTATCTCCTGATCGCCGTGGGAGGCGCTCACCGAGACCCTCAACCTCGATGCCCCTTCAGGGACCGTAGGGGGACGTATCCCCTGTACGAAGACCCCGAGCTCAAGGAGCCTCCTTGATGCCTCCATCACCAAGCGGTTATCCCCTATGAGGACGGGTATGATGGGAGTTTCTCCCCTCACCTGAAAACCGAGCCCCTGAAGTCCCTCCCTTAACCTCCTCGTGTTCTCCCAGAGACGCTCCCTCCTCCAGCCCTCCTCCCTCATCACCTTCAGAGCGGCCTTCGACATCGCCACAAGGGGAGGAGGCGGTGAGGTGGTGTACATGAAGGGGCGGCAGCGGTTAATGAGGTAGTCTATCAGCACCCTCTCCCCTGCCACGAAGGCCCCCATCACCCCCAGGGCCTTTCCGAGGGTCCCCATCTGGACCTCTATCTGCCCCAGGAGGCCGAAGTGCTCGGCCGTCCCCCTGCCCTCTCTTCCCAGCACCCCAGTGGCGTGGGCATCGTCCAGCATCACGAAGGCGTCGTACCGCCCGGCAAGTTCCTTTATCTCCCTCAGGGGGGCGATATCCCCTTCCATGCTGAAGACCCCGTCGGTGACGATGAGACGGCGTCGGTGGTTAGAGCGCCGCAGGAGCTCCGCAAGGTGATCCATGTCCCTGTGACGGTATATCCAGACCTCGGCCCGGGAGAGCCTGCAGCCGTCAACGATGCTCGCGTGATTGAGCTCGTCGCTGAGGATGAGGTCACCTTCCCGGAGCAAGGTGGTGAGAAGCCCGATATTGGCCAAATAGCCTGTGCTGAAGAGAAGAGCAGAGGATGTCCCCTTGAGCTGAGCGAGCTCCTCCTCCAGCTCCCTGTGGATTCCCAGACTCCCCGCGATGGAGCGGGATGCCGGCGCCCCGCACCCCCACTTCTCCATGGCCTCCTTTGCCGCCTTCGCCAAGGCAGGGGACTGGGATATCCCCAGATAATCGTTAGAACAGAGGAGGATCACCTCCCGCCTCCCCATCCTTACCCTGGGCCCCACCGGCCCCTCCATCCAGGGGATCTGCCGCAGGAGTCCCTTCTGCCGCAAACCGTCGAGTTCTTCCCTCAGATACCCCCACTCAGCCATCGGCGACCCTCAATCCCAGATCCTCGATCATCCTGAGGTCTGACCTCCAGTCCCTCCCCTTGGTAGTGAGGTAATTCCCGATCATTATCCCGTTGGCCCCGGCGAAAAAGACCAGGGGATGGAGGTCCCTCAGGCCGAACTCCCTCCCCCCGCAGATCCTTATGTCTTTCTCCGGGAGGAGGAACCTGAAGACGGCCACCGAACGGAGGAGCTCCAGGGGCGGGAGGGGCTTCTGGTCCTGGAGCTTGGTACCGGGAATGGGATGGAGGAAGTTTATGGCCACCGAGTCCACCCCGATCTCCCTCAGGGTGAGGGCCAGCTCCACCCTGTGGCGCCTCTCCTCCCCCAGGCCGAAGATGCCGCCGCTGCATACCTCAAGCCCCGCCTCTTTGGCGTAGCGCAGGGTTTGGGTGTCCTCTTCATAGGGATGGGTGGTACAGATCCGCGGGAAGAAGGAGGGGGCGGCCTCCAGGTTGTGGTGATAGCAGTGGAGGCCCACCTCCTTTAAGGCCCGAGCCCTCTCGGGGGTGAGTATCCCGAGGGAGGCACAGGGGGTAAGATCGGTCCGGTCCTTTATCAGGCTCACGGCCTCAAGGACCGTTTCCATCTCTCTATCCTTTAAGGCCTTTCCGCTCGTGACGATGGAAAAGCGCCGAGCCCCCATCTCCTGGGCCTCCTCGGCCCGTATGAGGATCTCTTCGGGCTTCATGAGGGGATAGACCTCGATCTGGGCGCGATGATGGGCCGACTGGGCGCAGAAGGCGCAGTCCTCAGGACATCGCCCCGATTTAGCGTTGAGGATGGCACAGAACTTTACCTTGTCCCCTTTGTGACGACGCCTGAGGGCCGTCGCCCCCCAGAGCAGATCGGAGAACTCCTCCTCGAAGAGGGAAAGGGCCTCCTTCTCACCTATCCCCCCCTTCAAGGCCTTCTCCACCATTTCCTCGATCCCCTTCACAGCCCTATGTGATAACAGCGAGGGCATTTTTTGTCAACCTTAATCGCTTAATGGTTTACCAAAGGGGTATTGACTTTTTTGTGAAGATGGGTAAGCTTTAGGAAAGGAGGCAGATGATGGGATTCTATCGGTATTTTTACTTTTACTTTAGGAGGGCTCACCCAGGCCCCTGAGGTAGGTACATACCGAAAGGGAGCCATGGGTGAGCGGAAAGCCCCCATGGCTCTTTTTTTAGGAGGCCATGGGGAAGGAAGAAGGACCCATGGCTTTTTTATTTATCAGTAATGGGAGGAGGGTATGAGATGGCAGTGGCAGAGAGGATAAAGAAGATGACAGAGGCCTCCTCCTGGGTGAGGAGGATGTTTGAGGAGGCGGCCCAGTTGAAGAGGGAACTCGGAGAGGATAGGGTCTGCGACTTCACCCTGGGGAACGCGATCGAGGAACCTCCCCCCTCCTTCAAGGAGGGACTTAAGAGGCTGGCCTCTGAACCTCTTCCTGGGATGCACCGTTACATGCCCAACAGCGGCTACCCCGAGACTCGGGCCTTCATCGCCGAACAGCTCCGGCAGGAAACAGGCCTCCCCTTCACGGAGGATCACATCGTGATGAGCGTGGGGGCTGCTGGAGGGCTCAACGTGTTGCTTAAGGCGATCCTCAATGAGGGGGAGAAGGTGATCGTCCCCTCCCCCTTCTTCGTGGAGTTCCAGTTTTACATCGCCAACCATGGGGGAAGGATCGTGCTGGTGGACACCCGGGATGACTTCTCCCTCGATGTAGAGGCCATCGCTCAGGCCATCGACGAGGAGACCCGGGCCATCCTGATCAACTCCCCCAACAATCCCACAGGGGTCGTATATTCGGAGGAGGAGCTGAGGGAGCTGGGCGAGGTGCTGAAGGAGAAGAGCAGGGGCAGGGAGAAGCCCCTCTACCTCATCTCCGACGACACCTATAAGACCCTCGTCTATAACGGCCGCCCTCCCCTCAATGTCTTCGACTTCTACGAGGCGACGGTCTCCGTCTTCTCATATTCCAAGTCGCTGAACATACCGGGAGAGCGGATCGGTTACGTGGCCGTAAATCCCCTCTTTTCTGGCGCAAGGGAGCTGATAGACGCCCTCATCTTCACCACCCGGATCCTCGGCTTCGTGAACGCCCCGGCCCTGATGCAGAGGCTCATCCCCCTGGCGGGCTATGACCAGGTGGAGATAAGAAACTATCAGCGAAAGAGGGACCTTCTGTACGAGGCCCTCATGGAATTTGGCTATGAGGTGGTGAAACCCGGAGGGGCCTTCTACATGTTCCCCAAGACCCCCATAGAGGACGATATGGCCTTTGTGGCCGATCTCCAGAGGAACTTCCATATCCTGACCGTTCCCGGAAGGGGCTTCGGCCGCGGGGGCCACTTCAGGATCTCCTACTGCGTGGAGATGGAGGTGATCGAGAGGTCGCTGGAG
>CBEVRB010000126.1:0-4910 GCA_965552155.1 uncultured bacterium | reverse complement strand
CCGGATACTTCGCCAAACAGGCCGTAAAGTATGCCCTGAAAGGCCACATGAAGAGATAGAGAACTCATGTCCAATGGAAAAGGACAACCTTGGGCATATAATCTTTAACCAAGAAAGGCAAAATGTGGTATGACATATATCCTTGCGATAATGGGAAGCCCCCGCAGGAAGGGTAATACCGAAACCCTGCTGGGGGCCTTCCTCGAGGGGGCAAAAAGGGACGGAACAGAGATCGAGAAGGTCGTCGTAGCCGAGGAGGAGATAGGACCCTGTTTGGGATGCAGGCACTGTGAGAAAGAGGGAAGATGCAAGATCGCCGATGGGATGGAGCGTATTTATTCCCTCCTCAGGAGGGCTGATCTGGTGGTCCTCGCCACCCCGGTCTTCTTCTACGGCCCTCCTGCGCAGGTAAAGGCTTTGATAGACAGGTCCCAAGCCCTCTGG
Organism: uncultured bacterium; assembly: GCA_965552155.1. Classification (GTDB taxonomy): domain Bacteria; phylum Desulfobacterota; class B13-G15; order B13-G15; family B13-G15; genus CAYRAR01. The sequence continues at coordinate 4,466 of CBEVRB010000126.1, read as the reverse complement.
GCGAGGAGATATGTGAAGAAGCTGCAGGACCCCAAATCCCCTTGGCGCAAAGGGGTGCTGCTGGCAGTGGGGGCCACCAAGGGGAGTAACCTCTTTTCGGGGCTCGAGCTCACGGCCAAGTATTTCTTCGATGCGGTGGGAGCGAGTTTCGGGGGCACTTTGGGCTTCAGGAAGGTCGAAAAACCTGGGGACATAGCCCTTCACCCCACTGCCCTGGATGATGCCAGGGAGTTGGCGCGGGAGTTGATAGAGCCCTTGAACAGGAGGAAACGGATCCTCTTTCTATGCCGGCATAACGCCCGTAGAAGCCAGATGGCGGAGGCCTTTTTACAGCTGGCAGCGGGGGGGAGGCTCGATGTGGAGAGCGCGGGAGAGGATCCCTTACGAGAGATCGATCCTTTGGCCGTCGAAGTGATGGCGGAAAAGGGGATAGACCTGGCCTTTCGCCGGCCCAAGGCCTTAGAGGAATTGGACCTTAAGCGTTCCTTCGACCTCGTCGTGAAGATGGGCTGTGAGGTCTCCTGCGCCCATGTCCCTGCCCTACGGGAGGAAAATTGGGAACTTGAGGACCCCGCTGGCAGGTCCCTCAGTGTCTACCGATGGGTGAGAGATCAGGTGGAGGCGATGGTCAGGGAACTGGTGAATCGATTGGAGGAATGAGAATGGAATTTTCGGAGAAGGTTAAAAAGGCCCTCGAGGAGCTCAAACCGAAGCTTGAGGAACTGGCCGATGGACACGTGGAGCTTGTGGATGCGGACCCGTCAGAAGGGGAGGTCACCTTAAAACTCATTGGGGGAAGGCTTTGTTGAGCCGGACCCGATGTGGCCCTCAGTTTGTGGGCTGAGCACCTGTTGGTACAGAGGGTCCCAGAGATTAAGCAGGTTAAGACCGTTAAGGATTGATGAGCTGAGCAAGGATGAAGCCCTACAGGATAAGGGACAGCGTCTTTATGGTGGGGGGACCGGATCTCAGCGATCCGAGGGACTGCTGCATCTACCTGATCGATGCCAAGGGAAAGCTGGCCCTGATAGACGCCGGAGTTGGGAGGGGGAGCGCTGAGATGGTCCTGGAGAACGTGCGGGCCTTGGGCTTTGATCCCTTCACGCTCGAGTACGTCATCGCTACTCACGCCCATATAGACCATATCGGGGGACTTCGCCGTCTAAGGGAAGCAGGGGCTAAAGTGGTGGCCCATGAGTTGGATGTCCCAGCCATCGAGAAAGGGGCGGAGAGGATCGGGGCGTCTTTCTACGGAGTGGATTACGAGCCCTGCAAAGTAGATCTGAAGGTGACCGAAGATGGACATCGCTTATCGGTGGGTGGGAAAGAGCTCCTCTGTCTCCATATCCCAGGCCATACGCCCGGAAGTATGGCGGTAGTGCTTGAAATCGAGGAAGGCAAAATCCTCTTTGGTCAGGACATCCACGGCCCTTATCTTGAGGAGATCGGCTCGGACCCCGAAGCCGCCAGGAAATCCCTGAAGAAGCTCATAGACCTCGAAGCGGACATCCTCTGTGAGGGGCACTACGGGGTGATCAGACCTGCCGAGGAGGTCCAAAAGTTCATAGAAGGCCATTTGAAATCTCTCACCACACCATGATCTTGGGTAGTTCTTGCCCTTGACGAAAAGACGTTTTTGTTTTTCTTCTAAAAAATCACCTTGCAGGACGTGAAATCCCTCCTGAAGGACGAAAAAAAAGAGGAGAATATTCCTCCCGCTTTTTCGCTACTTACAGTACATTAAGATTTTGAAAGCGGGAGGGCTCAAAATAGGTGGGGTGACCGAAGAGGATATCCACAGAGCCCTCGGACCTCAGGGGAAGGTGCACTGGAGGATTTAAGGCTGATCGCTCTGGATCAGATCCCAGTTTGGGGAATGGGTGGGTTTCTCCCCCTTCAGCACCCTCACCAGGTCCTGGGCGGCCTGAAGGGCCATCCGTGAGCGGGTCTCCCAGGTGGCGGAGCCGATATGGGGCAGCAGGACCACGCGGTCAAGTCCTAAGAGCCCCTCATGGACCTCCGGTTCCCGCTCGTAGACATCGAGACCTGCTCCCCAGATCAACCCCTCTTTGAGGGCCTGGACCAGCTCTGCCTCCTTCACGATGGGCCCCCGGCCTATGTTGATCAGGATGGCGTCCCTTTTCATCCTGCGGAATTCCTCGAGGCCAAAACGCCCGCGGGTCTGCGGGTTAAGGGGGGCGGTTATCATCAAGAAGTCGCTCCGCTCAAGCAGTTCCTCAAAGGAGGCGTATCTCGCACCAGTGGCCCTTTCGGCCTTCGGATTCGGTTTGCGGTTATGATAGATCACCTCCATCCCGAAGCCCTTGGCCCTACGGGCCACGGCAGTCCCAATCCGCCCCATACCGTAGATCCCCAGGACTTTTCCCACAAGGTCCTTCCCCAGAAGGAGATGGCACCTCCAGCCCTTAAAGCGCCCTTCCTTTACGAATTGGTGTCCCTGGGGGATGAGCCTTGCTGTGGCCATGAGCAGGGCCCACCCCAAGTCGGCGGTGGCCTCGGTGAGGATCCCCGGGGTGTGGGTTACGACGATCCGGCGTCTTGTGGCCTCTTCGAGGTCTATGTTGTCGAGCCCTGCGGCCATATTGGCGATGACCCTGAGGTGCGGGGCCTGGGCCATCACCTCCCGGTCCACCCTGTCGTTGAGCATGACGAGGAGCCCTTCCACCTCGCGGACCATCTCCTTCAATTCTGAGGGTCGTGGGGGTTCTCCCTCACAGAAGGTAGGCTCCGTCTCCTGCCTCAGGACCTCTTCCGCTTCGGGAAAGAGCCTTGCAGTTACGAAGACCCTGGGCTTGCCCATTCTCATCTCCTTAAAGACGCTCACTCTTCCTCCCAGTGGATGCATTCCGCAGGGCAGGTGTCCATCGCCTCCTCGACACAATCCTCGTCCTCTACCTCTGGCTCTATGACTTTGGCCTTTCCCGTCTCCTCATCGAGCTCAAAGATTTCGGGGCAAAGCTCCTCACATGTGCCACAACCGACACATTCCTCCTCATCAATGTAAACCTTACGTCCCATCTCTCCTCCTTTTCTTTGGAATCCTCCTCGGATTATTCAGAGCAAAACCCCCTATGTCAAGACCTCCCCTCGAGGGGGTTATCACCACCTTGCTGAGGGGCATCTCCTTTCCCGCCATCCTCACCCCCAAGAGCCTTGCCCCCCTACCCTGCGGGCCTCCTCCTCCACCCTCCTTTTGACCTTCCAGCGGACGAAGAGGGGAACTCTCCCCAAAAGCTCCTTTGCCTCCTTATCCCACTTCATTCCTCATAATTTTCCCTCCTCATGAGAGGGAAGACTTTGACTTGTGTCAAGAGGGAGGGTATCCTCTGGATAATTCTTTAAAGGCGAGGAAAGGCCATGGCCAAGGTCCTTCTCGGAGGGAAGATTGGGATCTATGTGGCACTCCACACACCCTGCCCCCTTCACCGCATGGAGGGACATCTCCCACTGCTCGATCAGCTTTGGCGCCATCCCCTTGCGCTTGTGACAATCTATGCAGTACCGGTTCTCCTTGCTGATCCGTACAGGGGGACGCTTCTCAGGGCGCAGCTTTCCCGACTCGATGTACCCGACGATGAGAAGGGCTGCGAGGAAAGCCGCACTCATAAGGATAATGAGCCATTTTTTCAAAGTCAGTCCCATCTCCTCTACCTCCTTCCCTTTGGGTTTTTCATACCATCGCCCCTAATAAGATGAAAAAGAGGATCATTATTCCTGCACCTATGATCCCTAAGATCGTCCCGATCTCCTTCCCCGGGGCGATCCTCTCAAACCAGGCATCGATAAAAGGCCAAAAGACGAAAGCGATCACCACCAGGACCGGCACGAGGACGCCAACCGCCTTGGGTGTTATCTTGATCCAGAAATACATGGGATAAAAATACCACTCCGGTTTTATGTGTTCCGGGGTAACGGTAGGATTGGCGACCTCCCCCACACTGGGAGGGAAGATGATGGAAAATATGGTGACCAGAAAGAGGAGGAAGAGGCCCATTACCGTCTCAGTGGCCACGTGATCGGGATAAAAACGATATTTCTCCCTTTCCATCGCCTACCCCTCCTTCCCTGAGGTTTCTGATTCAGGCCGGGACACGCCCCTCACCATCTCCTCCACGATCGCGGCCGCATGTTCAGCCACTCCGTGGAGTCGCATGATGAAGACGTGGATGAAGATGAAGATCGCCATAAAGGTGGGAAGGATGACGGTGTGAAGGGCGAAAAGCCTGGTCAGGGTTCCAGGGCCTATGGTCGGGCCTCCTCGCAAGAAATTGGCGATAAGTCCCCCGATAAGGGGCACTGATTGAGCCAGTTCCGTCCCCACCGTGGCAGCCCAGTAAGCCTGATGGGTATAGGTGAGGGTGTAACCGGTGAAACCCATCCCCAGGTGGTGAGCAAAAGGAGCGACCCTGCCACCCAGCAAAGCTCCCGGGGCTTCCGGTAAGCAG
>CBEVRB010000125.1:0-4939 GCA_965552155.1 uncultured bacterium | reverse complement strand
TCACCCCCGTCTTTTTGTGGTATAAAACACCTCATCAATTCTGCGAAAAAGTAAAAAGGATCGTGGGAGGGGGTCGGCTTCTCACCTTCCGGAGGGAGATGATAATTCCTGATACCCTGAAGAAGGCCAGAAAGCTCTTCCCGCGGAAGGAGGCGGTGGTCTGTGGGGGTTACCGCTACACCTATGAGGAGCTGGGGGTGAGGGTGGAGTCCCTCTCTCGCTTTTTCCTCACCCAGGGGATAGGAAAGGGAGGAAAGGTGGCGATACTTCACCCCAACTGTCACTATTTCCTGGAGGTCTACTACGCCCTGGCCCAGCTGGGAGCCCCGGCTGTGCCCATCAATTACCGCCTTTCGGCCAAGGAGGTGGCCTTCATTCTCGATGATTCAGAAAGTACCTTTTTGGTGACTACAAGAGAGTTCGGATCCTTAGTTGCCTCCGCTCTCCAGCAGGGCGGAGAGAGGATAAAAGGCGTCCTTTGGACAGGAGAGGGGGAAGAACCCTCGTTGAAGGTAGAGGGCCTCGACTATGAAAAAGCCCTGAAGGATCATTGGGGGAAGGAAGCTCCAGAGGCGGTTGTGACCGAGGACGATATCGCCCAGATCTATTACACCAGCGGCACAACCGGCAGGCCCAAAGGGGTGATCCTCACCCATAAGAACGTCTGCACCCATGCCCTGGGAACTATAGCCGAACTGCACCTCACTGATAGCGACCGCTGGGGGCACATAGCCCCCATGTTCCATCTGGCCGACGCATGGGCCACCTGGGCCATCACCTGGGTGGGCGGGACCCATATCTTCGTCAGACACTTCGATCCGGCCGTGGTCCTTCGCACCATCGAGCGAGAGAGGATCACCATAAGCAACATGATCCCTACCATGCTGAATATGATGGTGAACCATCCCGAGGCGAAGGATCACGACTACTCCAGTCTGAGGGTCATCCTCAGCGGCGGTGCCCCCATCGCCCCTGAGGTGGTGAGAAAGATCGTGGAGACCTTCGGCTGCGATTACATCCAGACTTACGGGATGACGGAGACAAGCCCTTATCTGACCCTTTCCATCCTGAAGGAACACCTGAAGAAGCTTCCCTACGAAGAACAGTTGAAGTTCAAGGCGAAGACGGGGAGGGAGTTCATCGCAGTGCAGCTCAAGGTGGTGAGGGAAGATGGCACCGAGATCAAAAAGGACGAGAAGGAGGTGGGGGAGATCATCGTAAAGGGGGATATCGTCACCCCTGGTTACTGGAAGCTCCCTGAGGAGACCGAGAAGGCCTTCAAGGACGGATGGCTTTACACCGGAGATCTGGCGGTGATGGACGAGGAAGGGTATATCACCATAGTGGACAGGAAGAAGGACATGATCGTCACCGGGGGGGAGAACGTCTACTCCACCGAGGTCGAGAACGTCATCTACATGCACCCCGCAGTGCTCGAGGTGGCGGTGATCGGGGTACCGGATCCCAAGTGGGGTGAGGCCGTTAAGGCCGTGGTGGTGTTAAAACCGGGGGCGAAGGCGACGGAAGAGGAGATCATCTCCTTCTGCAAGGAGAGGCTTGCCCGTTACAAGGCCCCCAAATCGGTCGACTTTGTGGATGAGCTCCCGAAAACGGGCTCCGGAAAGATCGCCAAGCGGGAGCTGCGGAACAGATATTGGAAGGGGATCGAACGCAGGGTCCATTGATGACCTTCTTGAACAGGGCCCTCCTTAGGTGATCCGACCAAAAGATGACCGAAGTCCACCAGGAGCTAAAGGACCTCCTTTTTGACCTTCTGGGAGAGCGGGAGGCGGGGGAGTTCCTCGATCAGGTGAGGCAGAGGCCTCCGACCACCTTCAGGATCAACCCCATCAAGGTCCGAGAGGGGGACGCCCTTAACCTTCTTGAGGAGGAGGGCTTCAGGGCGGAGCCCTTCCCTTCCATCCCTTACGCCTACCTCCTCAAGGAGGAGCCCTTTCCCCTGGGTAGAAGCCTCTCCCATTTCCTCGGCTACGTCTATATCCAGGATCTGAGCTCCATGCTCCCACCTCTTGTGCTTGAGCCGAAAAGGGGTGAGCTGGTGTTGGACTTGGCCGCTGCTCCCGGCTCCAAGACGACCCAGATGGTCGCCATGATGGATAACCAGGGGCTGATCGTCGCCAACGACCCGAAGGTACGCCGGACTACCTTCCTCTCCTTCAACCTGAGCAGAACGGGGGCAGTGAACGCCATCGTCACCGTCTTGCCGGGAAACCGCTTAGGAAGGCTTTACTTTGAGACCTTTGACCGGGTGCTGCTGGATCCGCCCTGCAGCGCCCTGGGCACGGTGAAGAGTTCGCCTGAGGTCCTCAGGTGGTGGCGCTGGGGGAGGGTGGAAAAGCTCTCCCGGCTTCAGCGGGATCTCGTCGTAAGCGCCATTAAGGCCCTTCGGCCCGGTGGCATCCTGGTCTATTCCACCTGCACTCTGGTGCCTGAGGAAAACGAGGGGGTGGTGGCTGAGGCCCTGGAGCGCTATCCCGTGGAGCTTGAGGAGGTGAGGATAAAGGGGATAAAGGTGAGACCGGCCTTGCGGGAGTTTCGAGGGAGGCACTTTCCTGCCGAGATGGAAAGGGCCGTTAGGATCTACCCCCATGAGAACCCGGGCGAGGGTTTCTTCATCGCCAAATTGAAGAAGGTCGACTCCATGCCCCCTCCTCAAGAGGAACCCCAATTGGAGCGGCTCCCTCTGGTAAAACACGATCACCCCTCCCTCCGGGACCAGCTCGCATCCCTCCGGGAGCACTTTGGCCTGCCGGAGGACTTCTTTGAGGGCTTCCTCCTCGAGCGGGCGAAGGAGCTGAGGGTCTTCACGCCTGAGGCGGCCCGCCTCGGCTACCTCAAGTACTCCCACCGGGGCCTTCCCATAGCCAAGGCAGAGGGCCTCCCCCCAACCCTCACCACCTGGGGGGCCCAGTTCCTGGGCCGAGCGGCTACAAGGAACGTTTTTAACATAACAGACCCTTTAGAACTTGGACGTTACTTGAGAAAGGAGGAATTACCCCTCGAACGCGGGAGACGGGGGCAGCAGTTAGTGCTTTACCGTGGCAATCCGGTGGGCTACGGCGTGGCCACAAATGGGCAGCTTCGGAGTCGGGCCAAGGCGAGGAGGGAACTCCTATGGCCCTTTTGTCTCAAGTAGCTTCTTCATCATTTACAATCCGCTTTGTTTTTCAAATTCCGCTTTGTTTTTCAAATATGGTAAATTATTGTTACGATTTTATAACTGTCGGAAAAGATATTATTCTCATAATAGGAGGAAATCTATGGCCCAAGACATTGTAGGTGAACTCATCAGCTTCAGAGGTTTAGTTTATGCTCCTTTAAATGAGCAAGGCGTGGTTTACCTTTTTGGAAAGGTGAGTGAAGATCTTCATATTTATGTAGAAATAGTTAGATCTGCGTTCCCAGATTGTATTGCTCGAAGATTCATCGGTAAAGGTTGGGAAAGGATAGGAATAGAATTTGAGTATAAAAGCAGTGACTTTAAAAGACACGGGCATGATCCTTCCAAAGTTGATCTTCCAATAGTTCTTGTCTGCTGGGAAGATGATCGGAAAGAAGATGATCTGAAGCGAAAATTAGATCAAGTAATAGAATTAAGGACAATAATTAAAGAGCTTCCCAACAGACCTGTTCAGACACCAACCGAAGAATCCAAAGTGAGTGAACAACTAAAACACCTAAAAAATCCCTTTCCGGAAAAACATGGGGACTTTTTAAGGAATTATATCAAAAAATGATGCAAATATCTGACGAAATCTTCCCTAATATAGGAAAAACGGTTGTCAGTTATTATAGTCCAAGAACGCGTTTTCTAACAGTGTATTTCTTACAGAATGCTCTTAGAATAGAGCTTTTCACCGGGGGGATGCCTATTGAAGGAGTAAAGCCGAAAGATGAACATCCCAATTGGGGTGACATTCGTATTAACGATCTACATCATATTGACGATGCTATTTTAAAAATAAAGAAATCGTGGAAGCTAATGTTAGAAGCAGAAAAACATAAATTAGACACAAGTTGGGAGGCAAAGGAAGGATGTTTAACAAAAATAAAAACTTTAAAAGAAGCTTATCTTACGACACCTTCAAAAGAAGGCACACGATTAAAAGAAAATAATAGCTGAATTAACTCGCACAGAAAAATCGTTAAAACAACACTAAGAGAGTCTATAATCAGAGCATAATCATCAATTATTGATAAATCTTGTGTATAAAGAAGTGAGTTGTACCTCATTTAAAATTTAAGGTTTTTACCCTCGCTATAAGCTCTGTGGTAGAAACCCCCTCCAGGTATGGGATGATCCTTACCTCATCCACCAGCTCCCTTCCCACCACCTCCTCAGCTCTCCAGTCACCCCCCTTGACCAAGGTGTGGGGGCGGAGAAGGGCTATAAGTTCATAGGGGGTATCCTCCTCAAAGGGGACCACGTAATCGACCGCCTCCAAGGCCGCAAGGACCGCCATCCGTTGCTCAAGGGACACTATGGGCCTTCCGGAGCCTTTTATCCTCCTTACTGAGGAGTCGCTGTTCACCCCCACCACCAGCACATCACCAAGCCCCTTTGCCTCCTCAAGATAGGTCACATGGCCGGCGTGAAGCAGATCAAAACAACCGTTGGTAAAGACGATTCTTTTCCCCTCCCTCTTAAGGCCTTCTATGATTTTAGCCAGCTCCTCCCTTCCTTTTATCTTCTCCCTGAGGAAACGCATCTACCTCCCTTCGTAGAAGGCCTTGTAGGCCCGGAAGGTCTCGTAGACATCGGCCTTGCTCGCCACCTCATAAGGAGAGTGCATCCCCAGAAGGGGGGTCCCACAATCGACGATGTCCATCCCGTAGATGGCCAGGTACTTGGCCACGGTACCGCCTCCCCCTTCATCCACCTTCCCCAGCTCCGCCATCTGCCAGGCGATCCCCTTTC
>CBEVRB010000124.1:0-4970 GCA_965552155.1 uncultured bacterium | reverse complement strand
GATCCCTATGTCCCCCACGATGGGGGCGTCGCTGTGGCCGTAGCAGTCGCAGTAGGGGCTTATCTGGGTGAGGAAGTTCAGGAAGAGGGCCTTCCCTTCTTTGCCCTTCAGGGCCCCCATGGCGTACTCCACCATCTTCCTCTGGAAGACAGGGGATACCTCATCCCAGCGGATCATTATCGCCCCTTCAGGGCAGATGACGATGCATTCCCCACAGCCGACGCATCTTTCCTCATCTATATGAGCCACTTCCCCCTGCATATCGATGGCCCCATAGGCACACCATTGGACACACCTTCTGCATCCCTTGCACTTCGAAGTCTTGACCCACGGGGAGACGTTGGAGTGTTGCTTCAGTTTTCCCTCCCTGGTGGAGCAACCCATCGCTATGTTCTTGATGGCACCGCCGAAGCCCGAAAGCTCATGGCCCTTGAAGTGGGCGACCCCTATCAGGATATCGGCATAGTATATGTCATGGGCTATGCTCACCTCCTGAAAGATGCGGCCGGAGATTTTCACCTGAACGCCGGCGTTTCCCCACAGGCCATCGGCGATGATGATGGGGGCCCCTACGGTGTTCAGCCCGAACCCGTGCTCCTCTGCGGTCAGGATGTGGGAGATGGCCTCGGAGCGGGAGCCTCCGTAAAGGGTATTGGTGTCGGTGAGGAAGGGTTTCCCCCCTGCCTCTTTCACCTTTTCCACAATGGGCCGAAGGTAGATGGGCCGCACGAAGGCCGTGTTTCCCTTCTCGCCGAAGTGTAGCTTTATCGCCACCGCATCTCCTTTCTGGATCCGAGAGGCGAGCTCTAAACGGTCAAGGAGCGCCTGTATCTTGTCCAGTATATTCCTCTTGGTGCTTGCCCTGAGATCGGCGAAATAGACGGTGCTCTTCATCCTTCCTCCTCCTCCTTTTTAACTCCCGTAAATTTCCTTGAGGATCCTCTCCCCTCCCTCCTTAAGGAGGCGTTGGGCGAGCTTCCTTCCCACCCCTTCGGGGTCCTCCCCCTCCTGCACGCCCCAAAAGGACCTTTCTCCATCCGGGGAGGAGATAAGCCCCTTGAGCCTCACCTTCCCGTTCATCCATTCCCCGTGGGCGGCTATGGGGACCTGGCAGCCACCGCCGAGGTGCCTCAGGAAGGCCCGTTCGGCCTCGACCGCTACCGCCGTAGGGAGATGGTTCAAGGGGAGAAGGAGTTCATCCATCCCTGCGTCTTCCCTGACCTCTATTCCCAGCGCCCCCTGTCCCACGGCGGGAAGGATGAGGTCGGGGGAAATATATTCCGTAACCCTTTCTTCGAGCCCCATCCTCTTGATGCCTGCTGCGGCGACCAGGATGGCATCAAGGCCCTCTGTGTGAAGCTTCCGGATCCTGGTGTCGAGGTTTCCTCTCAAGGGCTCCACCCGCCAGCGGGGATTGAGGTGTAACAGTTGGGCCTTCCTCCTCAGGGAGGAGGTGCCGATGCGGGCTCCGTCAGCAAGACGATCAAAGGACAATCCGTTCCGGGAGATCAGGACATCCCTCGGGTCCTCCCTTTCAGGCACAGCGGCTATCCGTAACCCCTGGGGAAGCTCCGTGGGAACGTCCTTCATGCTGTGAACCGCCATATCTATCTCCCCGCGCAACAAGGCCTCCTCGATATCCTTCACGAAGAGGCCCTTTCCCCCTATATGGGCCAAGGGGACATCGGTGACCTTGTCCCCTCTGGTCTTGATCACCACTATCTCAAAGGAGAGGGAGGGGAATAGCCGAGAGAGCCTCTCCTTCACCCATTCCGTCTGGCGCAAGGCGAGCTTGCTTCCCCTTGAGCCTATCCTTATTGTCTCCTTATAAAAGGCCATTTTGTGAAAAGATATTATAACAGCCCCTTAAAGTCAACAAATTCCATCTTTAAGGGGCCAGGGGGATGATCCAGATGAGCAGGGCCAGCACGAAGCAGAAGATGTGGGAGTAGATCACATATGGGGCGCTCCAGCTGAGGAACTCCCTGAGGGGGATCTTCCTCCTGTCCTCCCGCTCGCTCAGGTTGAGGGCCACAAGCAGCGCCGGCGCCCCTGCCACCGTCAGGTTGCTCCCCAGGGTGCCGGCCCAGAGGAGCGCCCAGTAAAGGGGCCAGGGATTGAGTCCGTAGTATACCTTCAGGTCCCTGAAGACATAGAGGAAGGTGAGGATATAGGCATCGTGCTCCACGATCCCCACCACCGGGGTGGTGACCCAGTAAACGAGGGAGGCTCCTAAGATGTAGTTCTTCTTGATGATGGGGACCATAACATCGGCCATCTTCCTGATGATCCCTGAGTGCTGCAGTCCTCCCACCAGGGCAAACAGCAGGATGTAGAAGAAGATGGCCCGCCAGTCGAGCTCTGAGAGGACCTCCTCCAGAGAAGGGGCGTTGATTCGGAGTCTCCCCCGTACGATCTCCAGGATCAGGACCAGGGATGTGGCACCGCAGAGGGCGATGAAGCCGAGTTTCACCCCGATCAACTCCCTGAAGGACATGGCCACCACCGTCCCCAAGAAGGCCCCCACCACGATCCAGGCGAATCCCTTGTCCCTGATCGGTTCCTCGGAGAGGAGGGACTGGATCTCCTCCTCGCTCATCCTCCGCTCGCCGAAGGTCTTCCTGAAGCGGCGGAAAAAGATCGTCACCACGGCGAAGAAGACGATGCTCAGGATGATAAAGGAGGAGGGTCGGCCCTCATGCCAGATGAAGCCCAGAAACTCTATTCCCGAGACGCTGTGAAGCATTTGAGGGGGGAGGTCGCCCAGAAGGAGCGCCGTGCCGTAAAAGTTCGAGCAGAGGCCGATGAACATGAGGAAAGGGAAGCTCTCGAGCTTCATCCTTCTGGTCACTTGAAAGATGACAGGGGCCATCATCAGGATGACCACCACGTTGTCAATGAACATGGAGAGGACCCCGGCAATGCATCCCATCAGGGTGCAGAAGACGGCGACCCTGCCCTTTGAGTACCGGATGGCCCTTGCTGCTAGCCACTCCGGGATCCCCGTCTTGCCGAAGTAGGCGGCGATGGTCCAGATGCCCACCAGGATGCAGATCACGTTCCACTCCACCGCCCGGAAGGCCTCCACCTCGCTCATCACCCCTGCTGCCACCATAGCAGCCACGCCGAGGAAGGTGGCTGCCACCACCTCGATCACCCCGCTTATCACCAGGCTGATGGCTCCCAGGAAGATCAAGAGGGTGAGGATCTGATGGGCTTCCATTTCTCCAAGGTCCCCAATATACCCTCCCTCCTTTAGCTAAGTAAAGGGAGAAATAAAAAAGCCTGGGCAGATTGCCCAGGCTTTCTCGTGCTCATCCCCTTTCAGATCATATGAACCCGAGCAGCAGGAAGGCCGCCGAGGTGATGATGGCGTACACGAAGAAGACCAGCATCAACCACCCCATTATCTCCCTGAACTCCAGCTTGACCACGGCCAGCATGGCGATGGCCCAGAAGGGCTGGATCATGTCGGTGAGCATATCACCCCATGCATAGGTGATCACCACCTTCCAGGCGGGAAGGGCCAGCTGCTTGGCAGCGGGGAGCAGATAGGGAGCGGTGACCGCCCACTCGGATCCGCCGGAGGGGATCAGATAGTTGAGCAGCCCTGCGTACCAGTAGATGATTAGGAAGTAGGTCTGGGGGCTGCTGATGGCGACGAAGGCCTTCGTGAAGGCCGTGGCCAGCAGGGTGTACTTGAAGAGCCCGAAGATACCGGCGTAGAAGGGGAACTGGATGATGATCCCCCAGACGGCCAGCCCCGCCTGCTCAGCCGCCTTCAGGAAGCTCCAGGGCCTCCAGTGAAAGAGGATTCCCAGCATGAGGAAGAAGAAGTTGATGTTGTTCAGGTTGATGAACTTGGCAAAGCCCACTTGGGAGATCTTCCAGTACATCCAGACGGCCCCGCCGATGAAGATGATAATGTTCCATCCCGGCCACCAGTTCATAAACTGGGATGCGGTGAGCTTGCCCGTCGGCCTCTCGGGCGGTTCATAGAGCTTGATCCGCTCGGCCAGCTCCGGCTTTATCTTGAAGGTCTTCTCAGGGGTGGGATGCATCGCCTTCATCAGGAAGGCCACCACTAGGATGATGATCACCACCAGGATGAGATTGAAGGGGGTGAATATGGTCTGGCTGGTGGAGATGGTCTTGTCCAGATACCCCGCCTTGATGAGGAAGTTCCCCGGGGTGTTGACCAGCAGGGGGGCAGAGGCCGAAAGCCCCGAGTGCCACGTGCAGCCCAGCCCCAGGTAAGCCGCTGCTACCAGGAGGCGATAGTCCACCTTTGGATTCTTCCTGACGATGAAGAGGGCGAACATGGCGCTGCCGATCAGGCTGAGCCCCCAGTTCAGCCACGCGATGATCATGGAGAAAAAGGCCATAAGCAGGATCGCCTGCGAGGGATTATCCGGATTGGGCCAGCCCGCAAGGCTGTCCAGCAGCTTCCTCACCGGAGGGGAACAGGCCAGGATGTACCCCGTCATCATGATGAGGCACATCTGCATGGCGAACTTCAGCAGGAACCAGAATCCCTTTCCCCAAGCCTGGATCGAACCCATCGCCCGATCCAGGATGCCGACCTCAGGCTTAAATCCCCAAAGGAGCGCAAAGATGAAGGTGATGATGCTCAGGATCCAGACGATGACGAGGGCATCGGGAATATACTTCTCCGTCCATTCCGTTAGCCCTCCCCCCCATGCTTTTAGAACTCCCATCCTCTCCTTTTGAGCCATTTCCTCCCCTCCTTCTTCGAAGTGATCCTCCATTTGCTTATCCACTCCTTAGAGAGGAGTGGATACGAAAAAACTTTCTCTCCCCTTTCCGTTCTCACCCCCTTCCTTTTAAGATTAATAGAGATCGCATTTCAAACGACGATTTATTCTTATCTTAAAACTCCTCTCCTTGTCAAGAAAGTGTCGGGGTTCGGTACATGTGAGACAGTTTAGCGTCAAATGAGACCGCCTCCC
>CBEVRB010000123.1:0-4994 GCA_965552155.1 uncultured bacterium | reverse complement strand
ACCGCCGAGAAGGCCGTGGCTGAAGCAGGAGAATTCCTCCGGGAGGCAGAAGCCTACCTGAAAAAACTGGGTGTTATCGATTAAAAGTCTTTTCTCTCCCCGTGTGAATTTTACGAACAAAAAGGGGGAAGGGCCGAAGCCCTTCCCCCCTTCCCTTCAGGATGGGGTCTTCTTAGAAGGTGTAGACCAATGAGGTGGCCAGTACCCAGGGATCATCAGGGGAATCGCTGCCGCGGGTGACAGGATCAAGCTGATCCAGGGCATCTCCAGCAACAAGGTAACCGAAGGCCGTCCTCCAGGTCAGGTTCTTGTAAATCTTCACCTGGGCTCCGACGTCGATCTCTACCCCGATATCGTCGTCATCCTCCGCATCGGTCCCAAAGGTATCAGCCTCATCCGTGGTGTCTCCCCAGTAAGCCACCTGGAACCCGAGCTTCAGCCAGGAGAGGGCCTGCCAGTCAGCAAAGGCCCTAACGCCCCACATCCCGCTCATATAACCGGCCAAACCAGGCCAACTGAGCCAGATTTTTCCCAGACCTGCAAAACTGGTGTACCAGCCTCCAAAGATCACGCTGTCATTATTGATAGCAGTAGCCTCACTGCCATACGGCCTGATGAAGGCCTCATAATCATCGGGATCGGTAACATCATCTCCAGAGGCATACATCACGCCAAGGCCGACGTCGAAGTTGCCCGAGAAATAGGTGAGGACACCCCTGATGAACCAGCCGCTGTAATCTATGTCCGCAGCATCGTAATCGCCAAAATCATAGACAAAATCGAAGTTGTACTTTACCGAACCTATTATCTTCCCATCGCTGTAAAGCCCAAGCCAGTGCATGTGCCACTCGTCATTCGCACCACTGGTGATTTCTCGCACATCCTGATACAGCCAGTAACCACCCACCTTCACTGGCCCAACGGGTAGATCAAGGAGCAGGAAGTAAATATCCCAATCCTCGCTCCTCCAGACGTCTCCCTCGTATACCTTTCCCCAACCGCCCGAGATGGTCAGTTTTATTGGCTCTATTTTTGCCCGACCGGTAATACCAGGACCGTCAGCGTACATGAAGACCACTGGACGGATGGCGTAGGGCTGGACCCCTGCCCGGAGCCATACAGGGAGCTGAGGCACCTTAAAATCAAGATATGCGTTCTTCACCTCTACGGCAGCCCTGTCAGCACCCCAATATCCCATCCTGTTCCGAGTACCATCTGGCTCACCCCACTTCCAAGAATCCATTTCGAAATATATCACTCCATACAGATTTTCATTAGCCCTCGCCGTGAGTTTTAACCTCACCCTTTCCTGCCAGAAGGTGTTTTCGTCATTGTACCAATCTGCCGCTGCCCAAGTAGCACCAGGTGGATTTTCGAGAACACTGGGGATATTCTTATAGTAGAAACCCGCTACCCCGATAAACCCGGTCGCAGACCAGTCAATGGCCATCGCAGGAGCGGCCAGGGCCACCCCCAAGGCGAAGACCAGAGCTCCTAACCAGACCTTCTTCATCCCTCTCTACCTCCTTCTCTCAGTTTTTGAAAACCCCAAACCACAGAAAGCCTGCGAACCCAAAGACCTCAAAAATCCCCTCTCTTCTCTCCTTCCCCTATCACCTCCTTTCTCCTCGAATTCCCCCATCCCGAAGATTAAAAATTTTTAATCTTATTAGCACCCCTCTCCCCCTTTGTCAAGCACTTTTTTGCCTTACCTTTCCCCGTTGTTTCCCCTGTGGCGGGGGGTGGGGATGTACTCCACGGTGGGCTGACGCCTCACGGGCTGGGGGTAGAGGCTCATCAGCTGATAGAACTCAGGGGGCATCTCCGAGCTCACGTGAAGGCCGAGCTTTTTCGCCTCCTCAAAGGTGATGGGATAATCGTGGGTCCAGGTCCCCTCTGAGAGGAGCCGGGCCAGCTCCTCGGCCTTCTCCTGCGGATACCTCCCTTCTAAGAGCTCCTTGACGCTCTCCCTCAACTGGAAGATCGCCTTCTTCGCCACGTCGGCGAGGATCAGGGTCCGATCGTCCACCTGGGCGATCGGCTTGTCCTCGATGGCCCTGATGATGGAGGCCGCGGGATACTCCCCCAGCTGCGGGTCCACAGGACCGAGGACCGCGTGCTCTCCCATTATGATCTCGTCGGCGGCCAGGGCGATCAGGGTCCCCCCTGACATGGCGTAGTGGGGGACGAAGACGGTGACTTTCCCCCTGTGTTTGCGGATGGCCCGGGCGATCTGAAGCGATGCCAGCACCAGCCCCCCAGGGGTATGAAGGAGCAGGTCTATCGGCACCTCAGGATCGGTCATGTGGATCGCCCGAAGGACCTCTTCCGAGTCGTTCACGTCGATGTAGCGGAAGATGGGAAAACCGAGCAGGCTCATCGTCTCCTGCCGGTGCACGAGCAGTATCACCCGCGAGCCCCGCTGCCGCTCTATCCTGGCGATGAGCCTCTGGCGCATCGCCTCGAGCATCTTCTGGCGAACTATGGGCTGAAGGGCGCTTATCATGAAGAATATCCAGAATATATCGAAGATTCCCATGATCTCCCCCTTAGAGGATGAAGCGTTTGTAATACACCTCGTCAAGGTAATAGGGGCGATAGGCCCGGCGGCGCTTCCTGAAGAAGGGGACCAGGACGATCCCGAAGACGAAACCGCCCACATGGGCCCACCAGGCGATCCCCCCAACCCCCTGAGGAAGCAGGAGGCTGAACATCCCCCCGTAGAGCTGGGAGAGGAACCAGAAGAAGAAAAAGACCACAGCGGGGATCTCCACGAAGTACGGCAGGAAGAATACGGGCACCAGGGTGATGACCCGGGCCGTGGGGAACATGATGAAATATGCCCCCATCACCCCGGCGATGGCCCCTGAGGCGCCGATGGTGGGCATGCGGGAGGTGGGGTTGAAGATGAAGTGGGTGACGCCGGCCAGAAGACCGCAGAGCAGATAGAAGACCAGGAAGCGGAAGTGGCCGACCCGATCCTCCACATTGTCGCCGAAGAGCCAGAGGCTCCACATGTTGCCGAGGAAGTGCATCCACCCGCCGTGAAGGAAGATCGAGCTCAGGAAGGGGAAGAGGTTCATCGGGGAGAGGCCTTGACTGAGGGCCCAGGCTGGATTAGTGTAACGGGCAGGGACCATCCCGAAATGGAGGATGAACCTCTCGAGCATCCCCCTGGGAAGGGAGAGTTCAAAGAAGAAGATGAGGCCGTTGATGAGGATTATCGCCCAGGTGACGAAAGGGCTCTCCCGATGGGGGATGTTATCCTTTATGGGGAACATCTCTTTCGCCCTGATATTATCCGCAGGATGAGGTCGTGTCAATAAAAACTTTTCTTCTTCAAGGCTTATCCCTAAAGTCTTCATCAGCGGTTACCGATAAGACCTGGGTGCTCAGGAGGAGAAGATGGAGAAGACCGAATACACGGGGCTTGAAGGAGATGGGCTGAGGAACCTCGCCCGAATCTACTGGCACCTGCCGACCCCTGCCCTATATGAAGAGGCCATCAGGCGGAGGGAAGGGGTCCTGGCCCACCTCGGCCCCTTGGTGGTGAGGACAGGGCACCATATGGGCCGCTCCCCCAGGGACAGGTTCCTGGTAAAGGAACCCACCTCTGAGGCCGAGATCTACTGGGGTGAGGAGAACCAGCCGATCTCCCCGGAAAGGTTTGAGATCCTGTATTCTCGCCTCTGCGCCTACCTCCAGTCGAAGGAGGTCTTCGTGCAGGAGTGCTACGTCGGTGCCCATCCCAGGTACCGGAAACCGGTCAGGATCATAACGGAGTACGCCTGGCAGAGCCTCTTTGCCCGCAACATGTTCATCCGGGAGCTCGATCCCAGGGTCCTGAAGGAGTTCGTCCCCGAGTTCACCGTGATAGCAGTACCCCGCTTCAACGCCATTCCGGAGCAGGACGGGGTCCATTCCGAGGCCTTCGTCATCATAAACCTGGCCAAGAGGGTGGTGATCATCGGGGGCACCTCCTATGCCGGAGAGATAAAGAAGGCGGTCTTCACCATGATGAACTACTTCCTCCCCAAAGAGGGGGTCCTCTCCATGCACTGCTCGGCCAACACGGGGAAAGGGGGTGATGTGGCCCTCTTCTTCGGACTCTCAGGCACGGGGAAGACTACCCTCTCCACGGACCCTGAGCGCGTCCTCATCGGGGATGACGAGCACGGCTGGTGCGATGAGGGGGTCTTCAACCTCGAGGGGGGGTGCTATGCGAAGGTGATCCGCTTAAGCCGCGATGACGAGCCCGAGATATACGAATGTACGAGAAAGTTCGGGACGATCCTGGAGAACGTGGCGGTGGATATGCGCACCCGCAGGCTCGATCTGGACGATAGCTCCCTAACCGAGAACACCCGTGCCTCCTTCCCCATCACCCACCTGCCCAGGATAGTACGGGATGGGACAGGGGGGCATCCCCAGAACGTCATCTTCCTCACCTACGACGCCTTCGGGGTCCTGCCACCGGTGGCCAGGCTCACCACCGAAGGGGCGATGTTCCACTTCATATCCGGATATACCGCCAAGGTGGCGGGGACGGAGGTGGGGGTCAAGGAGCCCCGGGCGGTCTTCTCCACCTGTTTCGGTGCCCCCTTTATGGTCCACTCGCCCGCAGTATACGCCCGCCTTCTGGGTGAGAAAATAGAACGTCACAAGGTAAAGGTCTGGTTAGTCAATACCGGCCTCACCGGAGGAACTTATGGCGAAGGTCACCGCTTCCCTATAAAACATACCCGCAGGATAGTCAAGGAGATCCTCGAGCGAGAACTGGACGGGGTCCCCTTTAGGGAGGACGAGGTCTTCGGCTTCCTGGTGCCCACCCTCTGCCCTGAAATCCCCCCTGAGATCCTCAACCCCAGGGATACCTGGAGGGATAAGGAGGCCTACGACAGGACCAAGAGGGAGCTCGCCTCCCGGTTCCTCGATAACTTCCGCAAATATGAAGGGAAGGTGAACCCTGAGATCTTGAAGGGAGCCCCGCGGCT
>CBEVRB010000122.1:0-5063 GCA_965552155.1 uncultured bacterium | reverse complement strand
TCTTAATGAGTAATCAAAGATGATTTCGGTTACATTCTTAAATGATTGACTACGGGCCCCGAGTTGCCTGGGCACTGTCAACCTACCCTGTTGAAAAGGTAAGGGGGAAAGACATAGGTGCCAGTTTTGAGGTGGAAGGGGAAAGTGAGCAGTTTTGGGTCAACCTTTCTCAGCAGGGCTTCCCATGTTGACAAAGGAGAACGGTTGAGATAAGTAAAACTATTAGCTTTGGGCAATAAAGACGCAAAAGGGGGAGAGATGTTAGAGGAGAGGGTGCTTAAGGAGCTGAAGGAGATCGTTGGGGAGGAGGACCTGCTGACCGAGAAAGAGGATCTGGCCACCTATGCCTACGATGGAACCACCAACTGGGTGAAGGAGCCCGATGCAGTGGTCTTCCCCACCTCCGCCGAGGAGGTCTCCCGGATCCTCAAGCTCGCCAACCGGGAGCGGATCCCTGTGACACCCCGGGGGGCGGGGACCAACGTGAGCGGAGGCTCCATCCCCATCCAGGGGGGGATCGTCCTCTGCACCACCAAGATGAACCGTATCCTGAAGATAGACAAGGAGAACCTGGTGGCGGTGGTGGAGCCGGGGGTGGTTCTCATGGACTTCAACGTCGCCCTGGCTAAGGAAGGGCTCTTCTTCCCACCCGACCCCCAGAGCTTCCTCGGGGCGACCATGGGAGGAGTCATCTCGGAGAATGCCGGAGGACCGGCCTGTGTGAAGTACGGGGTGACGAAACAGTATGTGCTGGGGCTCGAGGTGGTCTTCCCCACCGGGGAGATCGTTGAGGTGGGGGGAACCACCATAAAGAACGTCACAGGATATGATCTCCCGATGCTTTTTACCGGCGCCGAAGGGACCCTGGGGGTGATAACCAAGGCCACGGTGGCCTTACGTCCCCTTCCACCGGCCACCAAGACCCTGATGGTGATATTCGACGATGTGGCCGTGGCCGGGGAGAACGTCTACAAGGTCCTTTCCAGCGGTATCGTCCCCTCCAAGATAGAGCTCCTCGATAACTGGGTCATAAACAGCATCGAGCGGCTTCAGCCCATGGGTCTTCCCAGGGAGGCCGATGCTCTTTTGCTCTTTGAGGTGGACGGAGTCCCCGAGGCGGTGGAGCGAGAGGCCAATAAGATCGGGGAGATATGCAAGGCGAACGGTGCCAAAGAGGTGAGGGTCGCCAAGGACAAGGTCGAGGCGGAACGTTACTGGGCTGCAAGGCGGGCGGGGTTCGCCGCAGTCTTCAGCGCTGCTCCCACGGTGCTGGCCGAAGACGTCACCGTCCCCAGGAACAGGATCCCCGACCTGATAAGGAAGGTGGATGAGATCTGCAAGGCCCGGGGGATCGACTACACCGTGATCGGCCACGCAGGGGATGGGAACCTCCACCCGAGCCTCCTCACCGACAGGAAGGACGAAGAGCATTACCGGAAGGCCACCGAGGCGATGGAGGAGATTATCTCCTATGCGGTGGAGCTGGGGGGTGTTCTTTCTGGAGAGCACGGGATCGGGCTGGAGAAGAAGAAGTTCCTGAAGAAGGCGATGCATCCCAAGGCGATCGAGTTCATGAAGGGGATAAAACGCCTCCTGGATCCCAATAACATCCTCAATCCGGGGAAGATCTGGGAGGAGAATTAAAAAGAAAGGGGGGAAAGGAAGATGACCGTGAGCAAATGGATGCACATGGGGACCGTCCTCAAGATGCACGCCCGTCACTTTCCCGAAAAGCTGGGCTGCCAGGACAAGTTCAAGAGCTTTACCTTCAAGGAGTGGAACGAGAGGGCATGCCGCCTGGCCAATGCCCTTACCGATATGGGAGTGGGCTATCAGGACCGGGTGGCGATGATCGCCTATAACCGGGTCGAGTGGATGGAGTTTTACGCCGCCTGTGCTAAGGGGGGGCAGATCGCCGTACCCGTCCTCTTCCGGCTTGCCCCTCCGGAGATAGAGTATGTGGTCAATCACTCCGATGCCAAGGCCCTCATCGTGGAGGAGCCCTTTGTAGAGGCCATAAATGGCATCCGGGACAAGCTCACCAATATCCCCAAGGAGAATTTTATCTATATCGGTCCAGGGAAAGCCCCCGACGGTTATATCCATTATGAGGATCTGGTGGTCAAGGGGGCCCCTGAGGAGCCCAAGGTGACGGTGGATGGGGCTGATGTCTGGACCTTCATGTACACCTCGGGCACCACGGGAAGGCCCAAGGGGGTGGTGAGGACCCATGAAAGCTATATGGCCCAGTATTATCTGAACGACATAAACATGGGGGTGAGGCCCACCGATAAGGTGATGTTGGTCATGCCGATGTGCCATGTGAACTCGATCTTCTACTCCTTCGCCTATACCCTGGTGAGTGCCCCGGTGATGGTCTACAACATGGTGAGCTTTGATCCGGAGGACCTGCTCAAGACCATCTCCGAGTACAAGATCACCTTCACCTCCCTGGTTCCGACCCATTACATCATGATCCTCGCCCTCCCCGACGAGGTGAAGAAGAAGTATGACGTGAGCTCCATAAGACAACTTCTCATCTCCTCGGCCCCTGCCAGGAAGGATCTGAAGCTCGCCATCATGGATTTCTTCAAGAACGCCGAGCTCTGGGAGGCCTATGGCTCCACGGAAGCGGGGCTGGTGACGCTGCTCAGGCCCGAGGATCAGTTCAAGAAGCTGGGCTCCATCGGGCGGGAGATCTTCGGGATAGATGAGATAAAACTCCTCGATGAGAACGGGAACGAGGTCCCCAGGGGGGAGGTGGGAGAGCTTTACTCCCGTACCCCCATGGCCTTCAAGGAGTACTGGAAGGACCCGGAGAAGACGAAGGCGGCCTTCCGGGGCGACTGGATGACGGTGGGGGATATGGCCCGTCAGGATGAGGACGGGTACTATTATCTGGTGGATCGGAAGGCCAACATGATCATCACCGGCGGGGAGAACGTCTACCCCTCTGAGGTGGAGAACGTGGTGGGGGCCCACCCGGCGGTGAAGGACGTGGCGGTGATTGGGGTGCCCGATCCCAAGTGGGGTGAGGCGGTGAAGGCGGTGGTGATCCTCCACGAAGGGTATACCCCGAGCAAGGAGCTGGAGAAGGAGATAATAGACTTTTGCCGTGGGAAGATCGCCGGTTACAAGAGGCCCAAATCCGTCGATTTCATAAAGGAGGAGGAGATGCCGAGGACCGCCACCGGAAAGATCCTCCACAGGAAGCTCCGCGAAAGGTACTGGAAGGACGTAAAGGAGTAGGTTTCTGGACTCGGCGTTGGCATCTACTTGAGGGGCCTTCCGGGCCCCTCAAGTTTTAAGGGTACTCTGGCATGGGAAAGTTCAGGAGGGAACTTTTCCCTTTAGGATCTGGAGGAAGACCTTTGCCTGGGGGGAGAGGGATTCCTTGTCCAGAAAGAAGATCCTGACATCGAGGAAGATCCTCTCGTTGGCAAGACGCAAAGGCCTGAAAACCCCCTCCTCCACCTCCTTCTTGATGGAGGGGAGGACGAAGAAGGAGAGCCCCCTGCCCTCCTTAACGATCTCCTTTATGAAGTCGGAACTTCCGCCCTCGATGGAAACCTCGGGTTCTATCTGATATTTCTTGAAGATCTTGGATATCACGTAGCGGGTCGCCGATTCCTTCTCCCTCATGATCACGGGCACCTTCCTCAACTCCTCTATATCCACCTCCGTTTCCCGCCTGAACCACGGATGGCGTCGGGAGACCACGATGAAGACCTCCTCCTTGCGGAAGGGCATGGAGTGGAGGCGCCTGTCGGCTTTGGTCTCTGCGGCCACCACGATGTCGTTCTCCATCTCCAGGACGCTATTTTTGAGCTGGATTGATCCTCCCTCCTGGAGGATGACCTTCACATGGGGATAGGCCTTCTGGAAGGCGGAGATGTATACCGGAAGGATGTACTTGGCATATGTCTTTATGGTCCCCAACTTCAGTATCCCCTTCCTCACCTTCCCCATTTCCAGCAGCCGGTTCTCCGCCTCCTCGGCCAGGCCGAATATCTTATCGGCGTACTCGTAAAGCATTTTGCCCGCCTCGGTCAGCTGGAGTCCGTTGTGGCTGCGAGAGAAGAGGCGCACCTGATAATATCTTTCCAGCTCCCTTATCTGAACCGTTACCGCCGGCTGAGTGACGACGAGCCTTTCTGCCGCCTTCCGGCAGCTTCCAAGCTTTGCGGTGTAGTAGAATACTTCTAATTTCCTCAGGTTCATGGGAATTTTTCAAAATTGTATCATAAGGATTGCCTTTCCTGAAGGCCCTCGGTACCCTGCACCTCAACTCGACCTCTGTCCTTTGAGCTCCAGCAGGTGGTGAGGGAGTGGGAGTGTATCTGTAACTTCCTCAGGCCCTCGAGGCCCCTGGGAGGAAAGCCCCCCTGGGAGTACCTGATGGAGAACCACAGGGGAGCGATCCTGTTCGAACTCCAGGTGTCTCATATGTACTGGACCCGGACAGGGGGTTGAAAAGGAGGGAAGTCTGAGATTAAATATAGATGTGAGCCGTTACTCCTATTTGCAAGTGGGAGATTACGTCTATCACCTTCGCTATTCCCATTGGGGCGTAGGGGAAGTGGTGGAGGAATGGAGTTCTAAGGTGCCAGGGGGGCTCTCCTTCGTGAGGGTCTCCTTTGAGGACGGGAAGGTAAGGGTCTTCGACAACGATTATCGCAGCAGCACCTGCTGTTATTATACCGGGGTGGTAAAGATCAGGGGCGATTAGCTCAGGTGGACAGAGCGTTGGCCTCCGGAGCCAGAGGTCGGGGGTTCGAGTCCCCCATCGCCCTCCATCTATTAAGCCAAAAAATCATTCAGATACTAAATTCCTAAAAACTGGCTTTTCTCTTCATTGCTACTTAATGTCCTGTAACGATCTCTATTATGCCGAACTCTTTAGTAGATTTTTTAGTAAAGGCGGGCCAACTTTTTACGGGAAATTAGGGGACATCCGGACAACCCGTATCCAGCATTTCTAAACTTCTTCGGCCCTGAGACCCCCGTTTCGGAAATCGAGGTGGAGCAGATTGAGAAGTATCGCAAGTGGCGCCTGGAGCGTA
>CBEVRB010000121.1:0-5101 GCA_965552155.1 uncultured bacterium | reverse complement strand
AGCACAAGAATAAGTGCATATCTTGGGAGGGATATTGTTTATTCCCAAACTGCGCATAGCCCTTGAGCTTCTCCTGCGATATCACCCCCCGTCTCCTCCCGGTGTAAAGGGCGAGCAGCTGGAGGGCGGCCAGCTGGGCGGTGAAGGCCTTGGTGGAAGCAACCCCTATCTCCGGACCCGCGTGGGTGTAGATCACCCCCTCGGCCTCCCGGGATATGGTGCTCTCCAGGACATTGCATATGCTCAGGGTGCGGAACCCCCTCTTCTTACCTT
Organism: uncultured bacterium; assembly: GCA_965552155.1. GTDB lineage: Bacteria > Desulfobacterota > B13-G15 > B13-G15 > B13-G15 > CAYRAR01. The sequence goes on along the minus strand of CBEVRB010000121.1, from coordinate 4,828 downwards.
CCCTCACCCCGGCGATGGTATCGGCCGTCTCCCCCGACTGGGAGATGGCCACAAGGAGGGTCCTGGAATCCCCCACGGGATCGCGATACCGGAACTCGGAGGCGATCTCCGCCCGGGCGGGCAGCCGGGCCAGGGTCTCCATCAGGTATTCCCCTATGAGGGCTGCATGCCATGAGGTGCCACAGGCCACAAAGAGTACCCTCTCCAACTCCCTGACCTCCTCATCAGTTAAGGGGAAATCCTCCAAGAAGACCTCTCCCTCCTCCTCCAGGACCCTTCCCCTCAGGGTATCGGTCACGGCCCGGGGTTGTTCATGGATCTCCTTGAGCATGAAGTGCTTGTAGCCCTCCTTTTCGGCCATGGCCGGAGACCAGTCTACCCTCCTCTGGGGAGGGATCCTCTCCCTGCCCTGGAGGTCGAAGATAGAGACCCCTTCAGGGGAGATCAGGGCGATATCTCCGTCTTCGAGGAAGAGAAAATCCCTCGTGTAAGGCAGCACCGCGGGCACATCGGAGGCGGCGAAGTACTCACCATCCCCGATGCCGATTACCATCGGGCTCTCCATCCTGGCAGCGACAAGCCTCTCCTCCCCCTCCACTAAGAAACAGACCGCATAGGAACCTTTGAGCCTCTTAAGCCCCTCCCTCACCGCCTCAAGGAGGCCCTTTCCCGCACGGAGCTCTTCGTCCACCAGATGGGCGATCACCTCGGTATCGGTCTCAGAAATGAACTGCCTGCCCGCTGACTGAAGCTCCTTCTTCAGGGCGAGGTAGTTCTCTATTATCCCGTTGTGGACCACCGCTACACGGCCCGCCAGATGAGGGTGGGCATTGGTCTCTGAGGGGCGGCCGTGAGTGGCCCAGCGGGTATGGCCTATCCCCACATGGCCGTCAAATTCCTCTCCTCTCACCAGCTCGGTGAGCTTGGCGATCTTCCCCTCGACCCGCCTTATCTCTATCCGCCCCCTGTGGAAGACGGCAACCCCTGCCGAATCATAACCTCGATACTCCAGCCTCCTGAGCCCCTCTAAGAGGATCTCCAGGGGGGAACGGGGGCCGATATAGCCGACGATCCCGCACAATCCTATCCCTCCTGTTTTTTCTTCCTCCTCAGCGCCCACTTCTTCAAGTGCTTCTGCTTTGACCTCTCCACCGCCAGGGCCAGAGAGGGAACGTTCCTCGTTATCACCGAGCCCGCCCCCACCACCGCCTCCTTGCCCACCTTGACCGGCGCCACCAAGGCGACGTTGCTCCCGATGAAGGCCCCGTCCTCGATGACGGTGGGGTTTTTCCGGAAGCCGTCGTAGTTACAGGTTATCGTCCCAGCACCGATGTTAACTCCTGCCCCCACCTGGGCATCGCCGATATAGGTCAGGTGGTTGGCCTTGCTGCCCCTGCCGATCCTCGACTTCTTCACCTCGACGAAGTTTCCAATCCTCGCCCCTTCCCCTATATAGGTCTCGGGGCGGAGACGGCTGAAGGGGCCGATCACTGCCCCCCTCTCAACTTCGCTCCCCTCTATGAGGCTGCAAAACCTGACGGTCACCTCATCGCCCAGCCTCGAGTCCACGATCTCCACCTGAGGGCCAAGGGTGCAGCGCCTTCCCACCACAGTTTTGCCCCGGAGAAAGGAAAAGGGGCGGATTAGGGTATCCTGGCCGATTTCCACCTCCGCCTCTATGTAGGTGGTCTCCGGGTCCTCGATGGTGACCCCGGAGGCCATCCACCGCTCCACGATCCTTCGGGCCATCAGCTTCTGCGCCCTGGCGAGATCCGCCCTCGTGTTCACCCCCATCACCTCCTGGGGGGAAGGGGCCCTGAAGGCGGCGATCTTCTCCCCCCTCCTGTGGGCTATCTCTACAATATCGGTGAGGTAATATTCGCCCTGGGCGTTATCCCTCCCTACCTCCTCCAGGGCAGAAAGGAGGAAGGGGATCTGGACAGCATAAATACCGCTGTTGATCTCCTTTATCGCTCGCTGCTCCTCAGTGGCATCGCTCTCCTCGATCACCCCCAGCACCTCCCCCTCCTCCCCCCTCAGGATACGGCCATATCCCCTGGGGTCTTCCATCAAGGCAGCAAGGATGGTGAGGGTAGCCTCCTCCCTTCGATGGTGATCGAGGAGGGAAGAGAGGGTCCCGGCCTCAAGGAGGGGGGTATCGCCACAGAGGATAAGGGCCGTCCCTGAGGAGCCCTCAAGCAGATCCCTTGCTGCCATCACCGCGTGGGCGGTCCCCAGGGGCTCATTCTGAAGGGCATAAGAGATCCCCTCTTCTCCGATCACATCTTTTACCTTCCCCGCTTCTTTGCCCACAACGACGATCAGGTCCTTGATCCCTGCCCCTTTGACGGCGTCAACCACGTAAGCGAGCATGGGCTTCCCCATCGCAGGGTGAAGCACCTTGGGAAGGGCGGAGTGCATCCTCTTGCCCTTCCCCGCAGCGAGGATTATGGCCACCTTCTCCTTCTCCATCTTTCGAAAAGATTATAACTTTTACTTTATCCGGTCAAGGACGAAGTTGACAGAGGAGAAGGAAAAGGACTATCCTGAAGGAGGCCGGCGTAGCTCAGTGGTAGAGCGGCTGATTCGTAATCAGCAGGTCAGGGGTTCGACCCCCCTCGCCGGCTCCAGCCTAAAAGGACTCACCTGAATTTCCGAGACGATCTTTAAGGGTCTCACTCACTTGCTGCAGTAACCCGTAGACCTTCTCTGCCTCCGATTCGCCGAGGGAGCCGGTGCCACAGCTCGGGGTGATGAGAAAGCGGGAGAGGAGCTCCTCTGCCAAACCCGCAGCCCTGAGTTCCTCAACGCCCCTTAAAAGGGCCCCCAGGAGCTCCTCGGTGGTGGCCCCCTTTAGGGCCTCAGCATCGGTGGGCACTATCCCCCAGGCGACGATTCCCCCTCTTTCGAGAAAGGCCCTTATCTGCTCAGCCCACAGAAGGAAGTTCTCCCGATAGCCGTAGGCATCGAAGTTGACGATATCGAATCCGGCCTCGAGCACCAGCGGCCAGTCGGTATTGGCGCAGACATGAATCCCCTTAATCCCCCTGACCCCTTCCATAGCCCTCATTAAGGCCTCGAGCACCTCCTCCCGCCTCACGTTCATGTAAACGCTACCGTAACCTGCCAGGGCGGGCTCATCGAAGAAGATGATGATCTGGGCATCGGGGACGGCTTCCCTCATCACCCTCTCCTGCCATCGGGCCTTCATCGCTATGTGGGTGGCTATCATCTCCCTCAACTCCTCATCGTAGAAGGCCATCCGTCCTTCTGAGTCCTTCAGGGAGAAACCCATCGTCACGGGCCCTGTGACCTGACCTTTTAGGAAGGGGGGCCTTAATTCCTTCACCCGCTCCAGAAAGACGTAAAACCCCGCTGCCCGTCCTTCGCTCATGGAAAAGGCCTCAAGGGCCCCTTCCTCACATCGCAGGAAGAACTCCTCCCACTCCTCGGGGGCCTCCGCTGGAGGCCTCAAGTATCCGCCATCCTCCACCTCCACCACCCCTGGCATCCCCTCGAGGAATTGCCTCACCATCCCCTCCCGGGGGTCGCGGGCAGGGAGCTGGGGCCAGTGGGGAATGCGGGGCAAGTGCTGAAGGATCAGCCCACAGGCCCTTTCGGGATCCCGGTGGGGGAGGCTCCCGATGGCCGTGGCATCGAAGGGCATCAATCTACTATTGGTATCTCCCCATCCCATCGTTAAAAATTGAACCTTATACCCGTCGTTAGGGTTACATCAGCCGAAGTCTCACCTACCAGCTCTTCTGTGACTCCGAAGGTCAAGATCGCCTTCTTCCAGACCTTCCATTTTAGCCCCCATATGATCTCTGCGGCACCCCCATCAAGGAGATCCATCCCGGTTGAAAAAGGGCTGCTATTGCCGTTTACCTGAAGGAGGAGAGAGAGGTCTTCTCGAAACCCGTACTCCGCTGCAAGGGTGCCAGAAAAGAGATAGTAACGGTCGACGGGAAAGACCCGAGAAGGGTCTATAAAGTGGCAATTGGCGTTCAGGTAGAGGGAGAGATTCCCAATTTGCTCTTCGAGGATCAAACCAAGTCCAAAGACGGGGCCTCCTGTTCCCATCCCCTTCTCCTCGTCCCCGGTGGGGATCTGAAGGGCGGACCTTAAGGCAAGGCCAGGATAGGACCCTCTTTGCTCGAGCACCCTCAATTTTACAAAGAGGTTGAGGTCTCCGGGTCCAAACTCGGCCGATGTGAGGTGAAGCCAGCACCTATTTCCTTTCCTTACGAGATATTCCACTTCCCCTTTTCCCCTCTTCGCCCTATCCCCCTGACCGAAGCCGAAGGTTTCGTGGAAGTCCCAAATGGGCCAGTCGAGGAAGCCACCGTAAAAATAGAAAAAGGGCATCTCCAACCCGACCTCAACCTCCTCTCCTACACCATAGCGCAGCACGGGGGAAAACCTCATCATCTCCATGTCTATTATGACCTCGCCGCTGTCTCCCCTCTCCCAGTAGCAGGTATTCGTATAATCGAGGTTGAGACCGATGGCCACCTTCCCCCTTGCGGCAGTCGCCGCCCCTTCGGGTGGGAGGTTCAAAAAGACGAGGTGGGGCAGGTGCTGGTTCCTGGTTGAGATAGGGCCGAGGTTCTGACTGTAGCACGGGTATCCCCAGAACAGAAGGATGAAGGCAATTGAGAGCGCAACAACCCCTGTGCTCTTCATCTTCTCCTCTTCTCCATCATGTAATATAGGGTGGGGACGAAGATGAGGGTGATAAGGGTTGAGGTGAAGAGCACCACTGCACTGACCGCGAGAAGGGCCCACCAGAGGGTGGTGGAGAGGTTCTTGAGCGAGACGAGGATGT
>CBEVRB010000120.1:0-5104 GCA_965552155.1 uncultured bacterium | reverse complement strand
TTCAAGAATAGCACAAAAAATCCCTTTGTCAATCGGCCATTTGACGACGAATTAACTATTGACCCGAAGGGGAAAAATGTATACGGTATACAAAAACCATCAGGAGAGCAGGGGTGCAGGGGTACAGGATAGTAGGGAAGGGCATACCGAGGATTGACTCCTTGGCGAAGGTGACGGGGGAGGCGATCTACACCGCCGACCTCAAGCTCCCGAAGATGCTCGTGGCCAAGGTCCTGCGGAGCCCCTACCCTCATGCCCGGATACTCCACATAGACACGAGCCGGGCCGAGAGGCTCCCGGGGGTCAAGGCCGTGGTCACGGGATTTGACGGCCACGGGGTGAAGTGGGGGGTCTTCCGTTACACCCAGGATCACGCCATGCTTCCCACCGATAAGGTCCGCTATGTAGGAGAGGACATAGCTGCGGTGGCTGCGGTTGATGAGGAGACGGCCCTTGAGGCCTTAGAGCTGATCAGGGTGGAGTACGAGCCGCTTCCTGCAGTCTTTGACCCTGAGGAGGCAATGAGAGAAGGAGCGCCGCTGATCCACGAGGAGTACCCCCGAAACATCAACATCCACGTACACATCGAGGTGGGGGATGTGGATCGGGCCTTCAGGGAGGCCTACTTAGTGAGGGAGGACGCCTTCAGGGCATCAGGAGAGGCCTATGCCATGATGGAGCCCTATGCGGTGGTGGCCCATTATCACAATGGTTATCTTGACCTCTGGATGCCCAATGCGGGACCCCACGTGAGGGCCAAGGCGCTTTCGAACCTGCTGAAGATCCCCCTGAACCGCGTTAGGGTCAGAAGGATCGCCATCGGGGGGGCCTTTGGCGGAAGGAGCGAGGTCCAGCCTGCGGACTTCGCCGCGGCGCTGCTCAGCATCAAGACGGAAAGGCCCGTGAAGCTGGTCTTAACCCGGGAGGAGAACGCCACCTCCACGCGGCAGGTCCACGATATGGTGGCGACCATAAAGACCGGGGTGAAGCGGGACGGGACCATCGTGGCCAAGGAGTTCAGGGTGATCTACGACGGCGGGGCCTACAGCTCCACCGGTCCCATCGCCACCTCCATTCCCTATTACGTGTATGAAGAGACCTACCGCTTCCCAAACGTCCGCTATGACGGCTACCGTGTCTTCACCAACAAGGGGATCCGCGGGATGTACGGCTGCCACGGTCGGGCCTTCCTGGCGGGAAACGAGGTGCAACTGGACATGATAGCCGAGGAGCTGGGGATCGACCCCGTGGAGATAAGGCTCAAGAACGGCCTTCGGGCTGGAGAGGAGACCGCAACTAAGTCCAAGATCATAAGCTCGGGCTTTGAGGAGGCGGTCTTGCGGGCAGCGGAGCGCTCCTCCTGGAAGGAGAAGCGGGGAAAGCTTCCGGAGGGCAGGGGGATCGGGATGGGCTGTGTGGCCATCATGTGCGGCTTTCCCATGGGCTTCCGTTCCGGGTCCTCCTGCTATGTGAAGCTCAACGACGACGGCCAGGCGACCATTGTCACCGGGGTAGTGGACAACGGCCAGGGGAACGAGTCGATGATGGTCCAGATCGCCTCCGAGGTCCTGGGCATCCCGGTGGAGGAGATAAACCTGGTTAACGCCGACACCGAGGTTACTAACTTAGATCCCGGGGCCTACTCCCAGGCCGCTGCCTTCGTGGGGGGAAATGCCGTGAGGCTTGCCTGTGAGGACGCCAGGCGCCAGATCCTCTCTTTCGCCTCGGATAAGCTGGGGGTGCCGGCCGAGGAGCTTGAGCTCAGGGACAGGATGGTGATCTCAAAAAGAGATCCTTCAAAGGCGATACCCATACGTCACGTGGTGAGGGAGGCCTTCTTTGCCGGAAGGCCTATCATGGGTGTAGGCGCTTACATGCCGAAGATAGACTTCGGGCGGGAATGGGTGAAAAATCCCTACGGCCAGATGGCAGGGACCTTCTCCTTCGGGGCGTCGGTGGCAGAGGTCAGGGTGGACGAGGAGACGGGCCTGGTGAGGATAGAGAGATTTGTGGCCGCCCACGACTGCGGAAATCCCATAAACCCCATGGCCGTGGAGGGGCAGATGGAGGGGTCGGTCGCTCAGGCAGGGGTCGCCACGGTGATGGAGGAGTGCCGGTGGCATGAGGGATTCCTGCTCAATCCTGATCTCCTGGAGTACAAGGTCCCTCTGGCCTGCGATATGCCCCAGATAGAGCCGATCATCGTAAAGTCCCATGATCCTGAAGGGCCCTTCGGCGCCAAGGAGGGGGGACTTACCGTCAGGATGAACGCCCACAGCGCCGTCGCCACGGCGCTCTATAATGCCCTCGGGGTGCCGCTCAGGGAGCTTCCCGCCACACCGGACAGGGTCCTTGAGGCGATCCAGAAGGGGAAAGGAGGGGAGAGATGATCCTTCCTCAGGCCGAGTACCGGAAGGCGAGGAGCGTTGAGGAGGCCCTGGCCCTCTTTTACCATTACGAGGGGAGGGCGGCCTTTCTGGCCGGGGGGACGGACCTCATCCCCAGGATGAAGCTCCGGCTCGCAAAGCCCCTCGCCCTGATAGACCTCAAGGGGATAGAGGAGCTGAGGGGGGTGAGGGAGGAAGGGGACTGGGTGAGGATAGGTCCCCTGACGACCCTATATGACCTCAGGGCCGAGGAACTGATAAGGGAGGAGTACCCGGCGCTCTTCGAGTCCCTGGAGGCGACCTCCTGTGAGACGCTCCAGATGCGGGGGACCATCGGGGGAAACCTCCTTCAGGAGAGCCGCTGCCTCTTCTACAATCAGTCCGAGTTCTGGAGGAAGGCCAAGGGGTTCTGTCTCAAGATGGGAGGGGAGCGCTGTAACGCCACAGGGGGCACCCGTTGCCTCTCCAACTATGCGAGCGATAACGCCCCCGCCCTCCTCTCGTTGGGGGCGAGGCTCAAGACGGTGGGTCCTCAGGGGGAGAGGAACTTTTCCTTGGAGGAACTTTATACCGGAAGGGGGGAGAGGCCCCTGGGCCTTTCCCCGGGGGAGATCCTGGTGGAAGTCCTCCTCCCCAGAGGAAGGACAAAGGGGGGCTATGAGAAGCTGAGGGTCCGGGGGGCGATAGATTATCCCCTGCTGGGGGTCGCCTTCACGGTCCGGAACGGGGAGAGGAGGCTGGCCCTCGGGGCCGTGGGTCCCAGGCCCATCTCCTTCCCGGTCCAGGATCTGGAGGAGGCGGCAGAAAGGGCATCAGCGGAGGTATCCCCCATCCCCAATACGGTCCTTTCCCCTCCTTACATAAAGAGGATGGCGAAGGTCCTCTCCCTGAGGGTGATGAGAAGGGTGTTGGAGGAGGGATGATGGAGAAGGTAAGGGTGAACTTTCGGGTAAACGGCGAGGAGGTATCCTTAGAGGTAAAGCCCTACGAGACGCTGCTTGAGGTGTTGAGGGAGCGACTTGACCTCACAGGGGCGAAGGAGGGCTGCAGTCTTGGGGTCTGCGGTAGCTGTACCGTTCTGCTTGACGGTAGACCGGTCCGCTCCTGTCTGGTGCTCGCCCCCGAGGTGGAGGGCCATGAGGTGGTGACGGTGGAGGGACTGAAGGAGGGAGAGAGGCTTCATCCCCTGCAGGAGGCCTTCATCGAGAAGGGGGCGGTCCAGTGCGGCTTCTGCACTTCAGGGATGATCCTTACGGCCAAGGCGCTGCTGGATCGGGAGCCACGGCCCGATCGCCAGAGGATCATAAGGGCCCTCTCCTCCAACATATGCCGCTGTACCGGCTACAAGAAGATCGTCGAGGCCGTGGAGGCGGCGAGAGACCTTGAAGAGGGTTAAAACACCGACTCTCAGGAGGTGAGAAATTGAAGGAGGCGAAGAAGCTGAACCTGACCAAGAACATGGAGCTTTTCGAACGGGCAAAGGGCGTCATCCCCGGCGGTGTGGTGGGCGCCAGACACCCGAGGAACTTCGTCGAGGGGGAGTACCCGGTGTTTCTCGAAGCGGGCAAGGGGGGCAGGGTGTGGGACGTGGACGGGAACGAGTACATAGACCTGATGTGCGGTTACGGGCCCATAAGCCTGGGTTACAGGGAGAAGGAGGTCGATGACGCCGTCATCGAGATGATCAGGGAGAAGGGGTTCTGCTTCTCCATCACCCCACCCTATCAGCCCCAGCTTGCGGAGAAGCTCCAGGAGATCATCCCCTGCTCGGAGAGGAGCATCTTCACCAAGACCGGCTCCGATGCCATGACAGCCGCGGTCCGTATCGCCAGGGCCTACACCGGCAGGGTGAAGGTCATCCGCTGCGGCTTCCATGGCTGGCATGACTGGTGTGTCGAGGTGAAGGGCGGCATCCCGAAGAAGCTTTACGAAGATGTGTACGAGTTCCGCTACAACGACCTGGATCAGCTCGAGGACTTGATGAAAAAACACGGGGACGATGTGGCAGCGATAACCCTGACCCCCTTTGGACATCCTTTGCATGAGAAGATGCAGGAGCCAGCCCCCGGGTTCCTCGAGGGGGTGAGGGAACTCGCCACCAAGTACGGTGCGGTCCTCATCTTTGACGAGATCCGCACCTGTTTCAGGCTCAGGTTGGGAGGGGCCCAGGAGCTCTACGGGGTCGTTCCTGATCTGGCGGTGGTGGGGAAAGGGATGGCCAACGGCTACGCCATAGCCGCCGTTACGGGCAGGGCCGAGATCATGAAGGTCATCGCTGAGGGGAAGGTCTTCGTCTCCTCCACCTACTTCGGTAACAGCGACGGTTACGTAGCGGCGTTGAAAACCATCGAGATCATGGAGCGGGAGGACGTCATCGGGAACCTCTGGGAGAAAGGAGGGCGTTTCCTCGAGAGGCTGCGGGGCATCATCTCTAAGTACAACGTGGGGGCGGAGTTGAGCGGTGTCGCCCCCATGTACTTCATCACCTTCAAAAGGGACAGAGAGGGACTCTTCAGGCAGCGACGGACCGACTTTTACGCTCAGCTCATCCGCAGAGGGGTCTTCCTGGCCCCCTATCACCACGGTTACATCTGCTACAGGCACACGGAGGAGGATCTGGAGGAGGCTGCCAGGGCCATAGAGGAGGCCCTGGCCTATGTGAGCGAAAAATACGGAGAATTCAAGGAGGAGGGATAAATGAAGGCGCTGGTTCTGGG
>CBEVRB010000119.1:0-5110 GCA_965552155.1 uncultured bacterium | reverse complement strand
ACGCCTGTCAGGCCTCCTCTTCGGGTCCCCCAAGCCCAGGTCAAAGATCACCGCTGCCGCCACTATCGGGACCCTAACGACCCCTGCCTCGAATCCTATCCCCCTCTCCTCCAGGTACTCCATAACCCCCCCTGCGGCATCAAGGCCGAAGGAGCTTCCCCCCGTGAGCAGGATCCCGTGGACTTTTTGGACGATGTGAAAGGGGGATAGGGCATCGATCCCCCGTGTTCCCGAGGCAGATCCCCTCACCTCCACCCCTCCCACTGCCCCCTCTTCGCAGAGGACGACGGTGCACCCAGTGAGGGCATCGAGGTCAGTGGCGTGGCCTACCTTTATCCCCTTCACATCGGTTATCGCCCCTTTCTCTTTCATCTTTTGCCCAGCTTCAGATACTCCCTTATCCTCCTTTCGCCGATCACCAGGGTGTCATTGACGACCGCGGCCGGTATCCCGTCAACCCCTATCTTTTCCGCCTCCTCCACGTCTTCCTTTATCCGCTCGTCCATCTCCTTGGATCCCTCGAGGAAGTCATTTCCCCACTTTTCCTTCACCCACCTGATGGCTTCATCCCTCTTCTTTTGATAACAGATCTGTATCAGTTCCCAGAAGGAATCCGGGTGCTTTTCCCGTGCGTATTCCAGGGCCCTCGCCAATTCCTTGGAACTCAAGGAGAAGTGTTTGTAAAAGAGGGTAAAGGAGTTGGGGTCCTTCTTCACCAGCTCTATCAGCTCCGGGACGAGCTTCCGGCAGTGGGGGCAGGTAGGACTGCTTATTATCACCACCTTCTTGTCCCCCGAACCCAAGGAGGGCCCCCTGAGGGTGAGAAGGTCCTTCTTGATCTTTCTCACCCGACGAGGCGGTGGGGGGAGGTAGCGGGCTGCCAGACGGAAGGTGAGGTCCTTTCCGCTCTTGAGCTGATAGACCTTGCCAACGAACACCAGCTTTCTGTCCTTTGAGATGTAGAACATCATCGGACGCTGGCCCCGTTTGTCCTCGATGACGAAGCTCGCCACGTAGAGGTCCGCCTCCTGGTCGAAGGCCACCTTCAGGTCCTTCACTTCGATCTTCCGGTTCGGAAGGGTCTTTCTGATGAACTCCCTCACCTCTTTTTCGATTCCCTCCTGGCCGAGAGAAGGCGAGGGCGGCAGAAAGAGAAGGAGGAGAAGAGATAAGGCCCCTTTCCATCTCATCTCATATGCCTCCTACCATGCAGTACTCCCTCAGGCGATTGAGGGCGGTGAAGAACTCCCTCATCATCCCGCTGACGAAATACATCCCCCTTTCTGTGACTCTCACCCACCTTTCGTCCTCCTTCACGATTCCCAGGAGGCGGAAAAGGGCCAGGTCAAGTCCCAGATCCCGATGTATCCCCCTGCCGAAACGCCTCCTGTGGGCCTCCTTATCTATCTTCATCCCGAAGAGCTTGGTGAGCAGGTAATAACGGAGGAGGTCTCTTCTGGGCAGGATCCGGGACATTACGATGGGGAGCCTCCCCTCGGATACCATCTGATTGTAATTCTCCAAGGAGAAGGAGTTCACGTAAAATAGCCCCTCATAAAGCCCCACAGATCCGCTTCCGATGGCAATGTAGTCCTCGTAGTCGATGATGTACTCATCGATCATCCTCTCCCCGCGGGAGAAGCACCAGACGGTGGAGGGGTGATAGCCATCGTGGTAGATTTCCTCGAGGATCAAGTCGTAGAAGCGCCTTTCCCGTGCGGTGTCTACGCGGGAGAAGCGCCGCTCCATGAGTTCCCTCTTCTTGGGAGCCGGCATGAGGGGATAGAAGGTGACCTGATCCACCCCCAGCTCCTTCACCCAGAGGATGTCCCTGTGAAACTGCTCCAGGCTCTGGGAGGGGAAGTTGTAGAGGAGGTCTATGTTGAAGGTGTCGAACTGCCCCTGGGCGAGGCGGACCTTCTCCACCGCCTCGGCCCCGGTGTGGGAGAGTCGCCCCATGACCCGCAGCATCCCGTCGTCGAAGCTCTGAACGCCCATCGATAGCCTTTTGACCCCTAAGTCCTTCAATATCTTCACGTTCTCCGGGGTTATGTCCCGCGGGTTGGTCTCCAGGGATATCTCCTCCACGGGCAGCCGGGCATGCAGGTAGTCGAAGAAGGAGATCAGCTCGTCCATCTGTACCGTAGGGGTCCCCCCGCCGAAGTAAAAGCTCGAGAAGCGGAAGCCCCTCTCCAGGTAGAAGTCAAGCTCCCTCCTCAGGGACCGAAAGTACCTCCTCACTTTATCTTCGTGGTAGGGGAAGCGGTTGAAGGAACAATATGGGCAGAGCTGCTTGCAGAAAGGGATGTGGATATAAAGGGCAGGGTTCCCCCTCTCCGGGCTGGGAACGAGAAGTGAATCGTCAACCCCCTCCCCCAGGGCGAGGAACTTCCTCCCTTCAAAGCGGACCGCCCAGGAGAAGAAGTCACAGAGCAAGGAATATATCCCTTTCACCTCAAGACTTCCTCACGAGTAGGGTATCTACCACAGCTGAACCTTCCCTCAGGACAATATCCCAGGATCTCACATTTGGGCCCTGCCTTCTCAAACACCACCGGGAGCTTCTCCTTGCAGATGGAAAGCATCCTTTCGGCGAGTCTCCTTATCTCCCACTGAGCCCTCTGACAGCATCGCTCGCTGAAAAAATGGAGAAGTTCTCTGCAGTTCATCGTCACCACGATCTTCGTCTCGGCGGCCTGCGGGAGCAGGAACCGGGCATCCTGGTGGGCCTCCTCTCCCACGATCCCCTTCTCCCGAAACCGCTCCACGATCTTCCTGTACCCCTTCCTTATCTCCTCCAGGACCCTCTCGAATTCCCCCCTGAGCTCCTCATCCTCCTCAATAGAGGGGGGGATTATGTAACGGAAGTCTTCCATGTTCACGTAACGCTGGCTCTGCTGGCTGTAGGAGGCGATCCGGTAACGTACCAGTTGATGGCTCAGGGCCCTGGAGACCCCCTCTATGGCAAAGGTGAACTTCACGTGTTCCAGGGGGCTGGTGTGGCCACTGGTCAGCATCTCCCTGAGGAAGGCCCTCCGCCTTCCTTCATCTCCCATCTCCTTCCAGATCTCGGCGGCAAAGCGAGGGGAATAACACTGCTTGTAGGCGGCATACAGCAACCTCTCCGCATCCTGGCAGAATTCGAGGAGTTCCACGTGTAATTCCGTCGCCCTCAACTTTTCCCACCCAAATTGGGGTTATTTTAAATTCCGCGAAGGTCTTTTTCAAGCAATATGGGAAAAGTTGACCTTTGTGCTAAAAAGGATGTAAAATTTATAAAAAGTGAGATTTGGAACAAGGTGAAATGAAGGAAGCGTTAAGAAGTTGGTTGTTCTTTTCTTTATTGGTGACCGTCCTCTCCCTTGGAGGGACCTTTTGCCCGGGTGGAGAGGAGGTGATGGTGAACCCCTCCTTCACCCAGCAGAGGGAGATATATCGGTTTATCCAGGGGTTTCACACCGGCCTTGACGATCGGGAAGAATGGGAGCTGGCGAGGATCATAGTGGATGAATCGAGGAGGTACGGGCTTGATCCGGAGCTGGTACTGGCCATGATCCTGGTGGAGAGCTCTTTCTATCATCGGGCCAAAAGCGCCAAGGGGGCCAGGGGGTTAATGCAGCTTCGTCCCTTTGTGGCCCGGGTTCTGGCAAAGGAGATGGGCATCCCCTGGCAGGGGAAGGAGACCATCTAGGATCCCTCCACCAACGTCCGCCTCGGCCTTCATTACCTCTCCAAGCTGATTCTGCGCTTCAGGGACCTGAAGCTGGCGATAGCCGCTTACAATTATGGACCTTCCTACGTGAAGGAGCAACTCAGGAGGGGGAAGCCCGTCCCGACCCGATATGCCGAAAGGGTCCTCAGGAACTACCGGCTCCTCTCCCGGAGGCTTTCCTTGAGGAGCCTCTGAGGACCCGATCGATCGCCTCCAGGACCATCCCAGGGGTTATCTCCTTCATGCAACGGAGGTCTGAGCACTTTCTCCTGTTACAGGGGGAGCAGGGTAAGGGGACCCTTACCACCTCCGTCCTCTCGCCATAAGGACCGATCCACTGGGGGTTGGAGGGCCCGAAGAGGGCCACCACCGGCACCCCCAGGGCAGAGGCGACGTGCATGGCACCGCTATCCACCCCCACGTAGAGCTTCGATCTCTTAAGCAATGCAAAGAAGTCCTTTATGCCCACCTCTCCCGCCACGTTCACCGCCTCTCCCCTCATCTTCTCCCTTATCCCTTCAAGATAGTCCTTCTCCTGGGGTAGCCCCGACAGGACCACCCTGAATCCGAGGTCTTGAAGGCTGTCGGCCACCTGGGCGAACCCCTCCTGGGTCCAGAACTTGGTCTGCCAGCGGGCCGTCGCACAGATGAAGGCCAGGGGATCCTTCGGCCCGATCCCCCTCTGTCGAAGCAACGCATCCACCCTCCTTTGGGCCTCAGGGGGCACATGGAGGGGGAAGGAGATCCGGTCGACCTTGCACCCGAAGTATCGAGCGAACTCCAAATAATTTTGGATGGCATGACGGCCGCTATCCCGGACAAAGATGGGGTGGGTGAGGAACAGGTGGCTGAATTCCCGGGAATTCCTGAACCCATAGCGTTCGGCCCGGCGGTTAAGGAAGACGAAAAGGCCGCTCTTCCAGAGTCCCTGGAAGTCGAGGACCACGTCGAAGGCCCTTTCCTGAAAGAGGCGCCTCGTGGAGGAGAGGGCCTTAAGGAGGGAGACCCCTCCCTCCAGCACCCTCCGCCAATTGGCGTACTTGTCCGTTATCGAGATGAGCTTCACAGGGATCACCTCATTCAGGCCCGGGGTTCCCTCTATCACCTCCCGCAGGGAGTCCTGAACGAGCCACGCTATATAGGCATCGGGATAACGCTCCCTTATGGCGTGAAAGGTGGGCAGGACCAGGATCAGGTCGCCCAAAGAGCTCAGCCGGACGAACAGCACCTTCTTTCCCCTGAGGTCACGCATCTTTAAGGAAGTCCCTTCAGCTCCTCATCGCTTACCAGGATGATACCTTCCCGTTGCAGGAGGGCCGCCGTCACCCCCATCCCCTCGAGCAAGCCTTCCCTTCCGTAGGTCCATTTCACGCCACAGGAGGGGCTCCGCTCTTTGAG